>DASSDP010000098.1:0-15769 GCA_035697085.1 Actinomycetota bacterium | reverse complement strand
CACGCTCACCCAGGCGCTCTCGTACACGGTGCAGGTGAGCATCTGGACGATCGCCCTCCTCCTGGTGCTCGGCAACGTGGGTGTCAATCTCGGACCGCTCCTTGCGGGGGCCGGCATCGCCGGGGTGGCGCTCGGCTTCGGCGCGCAGAGCGTCGTGCGGGACTTCCTGTCCGGGTTCTTCATCCTGCTCGAGAACCAGTACGGAGTGGGCGACCTCGTCGACGTGGTCGCTGCCGGCGGCTCCGTCACGGGCAAGGTGGAAACGATCAGCCTCCGGACCACCTCGATCCGTGCGTTCGACGGGACCCTCCACATCGTTCCCAACGGCAACCTCCAGATCGTGGGGAACAAGTTCCGGGGTTGGGCTCGGGCGATCATCGATCTCGGAGTGGCCTACGGGCAGGACATCGAACGAGTCAAGGAGGTCCTGGAGGCGCTGTTCAGAGAGCTCCGCGAGGACGAGGATCTGAAGGACGCGTTGCTCGACGGCCCCAGGGTCCTCGGGATCGAGCGGCTTGGGGAATATGACGTGGTGCTTCGAGTCGTCGCCGAGACGTCGCCTTCGACCCGCCTCAAGCTCGAGCGGGAGCTCCGGAACCGGATCAAGCAACGGTTCGATGAGCGAGGCATCGAGAGCCCACTGCCCCGCCAGGTGGTCATCTCCCCAGGTGATGGCGCCGAGGGCGAGGCGGACGCGCCGTCGTAGCCGATCCGGTCTGTTACCATCGCTCCTGCCATGGCAGCCGTATGCGAGGTCTGCGGAAGAAAACCCGGTTTCGGGATGAAGGTGAGCCACTCGCACCGCCGGTCGAACCGTCGGTGGACGCCGAACATCCAGCGGGTCCGGGCGCTCGTCGACGGCGCCCCGAAGCGGCTGCACGTCTGCACCAAGTGCCTCAAGGCCGGGAAGGTGCTCCGCGCCGGATAGACCGTCGGCAGCTCCCTCCGAACCGACCTCAGCCCGTCCGAACCGTCACTCCACCAGCACGCGATTGGACGCGTGGAAGTCCTCGGTCAGGTAGAAGGCTTCCCGAATGAGCGAGCGGGTGGTACGGCTGCGGATCACCGAAAGCTCCCGCCGGCCGTCGGGATAGTGCAGGAAGACCTTGATGGTGGAGGCGTCCACCTGGAGCTCGTTCCATGACGGCGGGGTGAGCCCCCGCACACGTTTGGTCGCCGCGGTCCCCGAGTTGCACACGAGGATCCCGTTCAGCCCCCAGAAATAGGGGACGTGTTTGTGTCCTGACAGCACGATGTCGATGTCCATCTGCGCGAGCAGGGCAAGGAGGTCGCCCGCGTCGGTGATGATGTTCCGCTCCCGCCCCGTTCCGGGAATGGGCATCAGATGATGGTGCAGAACGAATACCTTGATGTCACCGGGCTGGTCGAACTGATCGCGGATCCACGCGTAGTGCTCCCGCCCGATATGCCCTTCGTCGAGGTCGGGATTGGATGAATCGACTCCCACCACCGTGACCCCGCTCGTCCGAAGCCGCTCCGCGCGATCGCTGTCGAAGGCCTGTCGGTACCGGGAGAATCGCTTCCCGAAGTGTTTCCGGAAGTGGATGTAGCCGACGTTTCGCGAGTCGTGGTTACCGGGGATGACCACCTTCGGCGCCTCCAGGCGTTCCAGCCACTCCGCCGCCTCGTCGTATTCCCATTCGTACCCCGCCGCCGTGAGGTCCCCGGCGATCACGACGACGTCAGGGGCGATGCGGTTGACCCGTTCGACGATGGACTCCATCACCTCGGGCTGGAAGGTCAGCTCGCCGCAATGCATGTCGCTGATCTGTACGATCGTGAGCGGCATGCTGGAGATGTTCGTCACGTGATCACCTCGCTGGCTCGAACTCATCGCCTCGTTTCATCACGTACGATACTCAGAGGTGGAAGCTCTTGACGGTGCCGATCACACATAGTCTCGTCAAAGCTCTCCGTGCGGTCCCGGATTTCCAGTCACTCGACGACCACACGCTGCTCGGGATCGTCGGCGCCTCGACCAATCTGTACTGGCTGGCGGGGACGCTCGTCTTCGAGAAGGGATCGCCATCCGAAGCTCTCTACGTCGTTCTTTCGGGGGAGATTCGAATCTTCGACACCGCCGACGGGGAGGTGCAGGAAGTCTCTCGCCTCGGACCCGGAGACTCGTTTGGGGAACTGTCTCTCCTGCTCCAGACCACGCACACGAAGAACGCCGAAGCGCTCGAGGACAGCGAGCTCATGGTGATCCCGGAGGAATCGTTCCAGGAGCTTCTCGACTCGAACGAGGAGTTGAGCGCTCACTTTCGGCGAAGGGTCGAGGAGCGCATCCCGGTCCGCGGAGAGGTCTCCGAGACCACAACCTGATCGGGGAGCTTCTCCCTACGATCCCTTCAGGCTCCAGGAAGGATCGACGGGGCCGATGCCCTGGCCAAGTCGGAGCGATCCGCGGATGGCGTCGGTCACGAACTCCTTTCCTCTGGCAACGGCCTCGACCAGCCCCGTACCGAGAGCCAGATACGAGGTGATCGCCGCCGACAGGACGCACCCGGTGCCGTGGGTATCGGACGTGTCGATGCGATCGGTCGAGAACGGCTGGATGCCCTCGGCGGTGATCAGAAGGTCCGTGGCCTGATCCCCCTCGCGGTGCCCGCCCTTGACCAGGACGGCTCCCGGTCCGAGCTCCAGGATGACCTGGCCCGCCTTCTCCATGTCCTGATCGGTGGCCACCGGGAAGCCGGCCAGACCGGCAGCCTCGTGGAGGTTCGGAGTGACGAGCGTGGCCAGCGGCAGGAGCCGCGTCCTCAGCGCATCGACAGCGTCTTCCCGAAGAAGCGAGTGACCGTGTTTGGAAACGAACACCGGGTCCACCACGAGGTTGGATACTCCGGTCTCGGCGACGGCCTCTGCTACCTCTTCGATGATGGCTGCCGACGAGAGCATTCCGGTCTTGGCCGCGTCGGCGCCGATGTCGGTGACCACCGCGCGGATCTGTTCGCCAACGGTGGCCGCGGGAAGCTCCACGTATCCGGAGACGCCCACGGTGTTCTGGACCGTGACGGCGGTGATCGCGGTCATCCCGAACACACCGAGTGCCTGGAACGTCTTCAGGTCGGCCTGGATGCCTGCCCCGCCCCCCGAATCCGATCCCGCGATCGTGAGGGCCCGAGGAATCGACGCGCCCTCACGCAAAGTGATCCCAGCCTTTCGGCTCGAGAGGCTCTCGTGTGCCGTCGGCCCGGACGGCCACGAGGTCGTCATCCGTTATCTCTCCCACGGCGGTGAGCGGCGTTCCGAAGCGGTCTCGGAGGCGTTCCCGTGCCGGCTCCACCGCCTGGGGCGGGAGGCAGGCCAGGAGCTCGTAGTCCTCCCCTCCGTGCAGCGCCTGATCCAGGGCATCGACTCCCAGCAGCTGCCCGAGCTCCTCCAGCCCCAAGGCAACCGGGACGTCCGCCAGGCGGAGCGATGCTCCCACGCCGCTCTCCCTGCACAGCCGGGCCAGATCGAGGCCGAGACCGTCCGAGAGGTCGATCATCGCGGTGGCGCCCAACTGCCCCAGCGTTTCCCCTTCCCCCACTCTGGCCACCGGCCGCAGGTACGCCCGCACGAGCGCCCTGCCCCAGGGAGAGCCGAGCGCTCCCCGGACCTCATGGGGAGGCTCCGTGGCCAGACGGAGGCCTCCCGAGGCCGCACCCAGGGCCCCGGTCACAACGAGCTGGTCTCCCGGCCGCGCGCCGGACCGCGTGACCGCCTTGCCACGGCCGACCGTGCCCACGGCCGAGACCGACACCACGTATCGGTCTCCCCGGCTCGTATCACCTCCAACAACCGCCATCCCGTATTCGTCTGCTGCCTGACGAACTCCGCCGTACAGCTCCATGACCCACGCCGTCTCGGCCGCGCGAGGCAGGGCCAGGCTGACGAGCCCGTAGCGAGGGCTGCCGCCCATAGCGGCGATGTCGGAGACGCTGACGGTGATCGACTTGTGTCCCAGATCGTGTGCGGAGACGGCCCGGACATCGAAGTGCACACCCTCGACCAGCATGTCGGAGGTGAGCACCAGCTCGTGGCTACCGGGTTCCACCACCGCTGCGTCGTCGCCGACGGACACGAGGACGCCGGGGGCCTCCCCGGAGAGAACCTTTCTGATGGCCCGCACCAGCTCGTCTTCTGTGAAGTGGGGGTGGCTCACGAGTTTCATCTCCAACTGAGTTTCACCATAATCGAACCCTCCCGTCCACGAAGGAGGCATGGATGCCGGTCATCAACACGATCGAGCTGGAAGGCCTGTCCGAGAAGTCCTGGGGCGACGCGGCCCGCGAGGCTCTGAAGGAAGCGTCCAAGACCATCCGGAACATCAGCAAGCTGGAGATCCTGGGAACGGGCACCGAGGTGGACGGAAACCGGATCGCTCGGTACCGAACACAGGTCCGTCTGTACTTCCAGGTCGAAGAGCAGCGGTAGCGAAAAAGGAGAGCAGGCACCGCAGTGTAGAATGCGGTCCCTGATCTGGGCATTCGCATGCAAGCCAAACACGTCTTCGACAACCCGACGCCCGACGAGCTCCGAGGCTTCACCGAGGAGATGCCGAACGCGCGCATCACGGAGTTCGGAAACGTCAACGTCCAGACTCGGGTGACCTCGCGGAGCGCCGGGAGCACGTTCATCGTCTCCGACGATCCGTCAGTGACGTCCGGGAAGACCATCACCCGTGAGGAGTTCGATCGAATCACCCGCCTCCAGAGCGACTACATCAAAGAGCAGGACATGGTCGTGGTGGACGGGTTCATCGGGAACGTTGAGGAGTTCCGGACACCGGCCCGGCTCACCCTGGAGAAAGCGAACGCCAACATCGCGGGCATGCAGCAGAAGCTCTACTACCCCCGAGCCGGCGGGGAGCCCGAGGTTCAGGTCATCTACACGCCGAACCTGGCCGCGCCCGGGTACCCGGACGATCGGATCATCGCCGTGGACCTGGAAAACGGGATCACCAGGGTCTTGAACTCCGACTACTTCGGGGAATCCAAGAAGGGCGGCCTGAGGATGTGGAACACGATCGTGTACGGACGAGGCGGCCTGGCCCTGCACGCCGGGTGCAAGGCCGTTCCGGCCGGCGGCGAGGAGCGAGTGTTCCTCATCATCGGCCTTTCCGGCACCGGGAAGACCACGACCACGTTCACATCACAGAACGAGTCTCTCCCCGTCCAGGACGATTTCGTGGCCCTCATGCCGGACGGCCGCGTCTACGCCACGGAGAACGGTTGCTTCGCCAAGACGTTCTCGCTCGATCCGGAGTTCGAGCCGAACATCTTCAACGCGGTGGTGAAACCCAGCGCCTACCTCGAGAATGTCTACCAGGACGACCAGGGCAAGGTGAACTTCTTCGAGACCTCTTACACGAAGAACGGGCGGGCGGTGTTCGAGCTGGCAGACCTGGGTCGTGTGAAGGATGCCCGGGAGCTGCCGAAGGTGGACTTCCTCCTCATCCTGAACTGGAACGAGAACATCGTTCCGGCCGTGGCGCGCCTTGACCGAACCCAGGCGGCCGCGTACTTCATGCTCGGTGAGACCACGGGCACGTCGGCGGGGGGAAAGGCCGAGGAAGGGAAGTTCCTGAGAGTGCCGGGAACCAATCCGTTCTTCCCGCTCCGCCACGAGCAGCAGGGGAACCGATTCCTGGAGCTGCTCGACGCCCACCCCATGCAGGTCTACCTGATGAACACCGGACGCGTCGGGGGGAAATCGGACGACGAACGCTCCAAGAAGGTCACCATCCCGGACTCCTCGGCAGTGGTGAAGGCCATCGCCGAAGGGACCATCACATGGACCGACGATCCCGATTTCGGGAACGAGGTCGCGGAGGCGGTGCCCGGGATCGACGACTCCGAGCTCCTTCAGCCTCGCCGGCTGTACGAGCGTCAGGGTCGAACGGCCGAGTACGCGGAGCTCGTCGAGCGCCTCAAGGCGGAGCGGGTCGAGTTCCTGGAGAGCTTCCCCGGCCTGGAGAAGGAGATCGTCAAGGCCGTCGGATAGGCCCGGATCCGGCTCGGACGGTTACGGGGCGGGGACGGGGTCGCCTGCGAGGGGAAGCGGGCCCGGCCGCCCCAGATGGTAGCCCTGCCCGAATCCGAAGCCGATCTCCCTGAGGGTCTTCAACTCTCCGTCGGTCTCGATCCCCTCGGCAACGACGACCGACTCCATCTGCTCCGCGAACGAGACAAGCGAGGACGCCAGCGAGTGACGGACCGGGTCTGTGTCGACGTCACGGGTGAGCGCCACGTCGAACTTGATGATGTCGGGGGTCAGCTCGAGGATGTTGCTCAGGTTTTCGAAGCCCGCTCCGGCATCATCCACGGCAAGTCGCACACCGTTCGCTCGCAGTCGGGCGACCGCCTGGGTGAGTGCGTAATGGTCGCTCACCGGGGCACGCTCTGGAAACTCGAGGATGAGGCGCTCGGTCGGCAGCCCAACCAGGGCCACGTCCATGCGAGGAGACGAGATCGTCTCCGGCGAAACGTTCACGGCGAGAAAGGCCTCCGGAGGCAGATGCTTCAGCTGGTCCAGGGCAGCAGCAACCGCTGCAAGCTCCAGGTCCACGCCCCGCCCGACAGTCCACGCTTCCTCGAACCACACGTTCGGCGGCCGTTGCGGCTCAACCGGGAATCGGGCCAGAGCCTCGACCCCGACCAGGCCCCGGGTACGGATGTCCAGGATGGGCTGAAACACCATGGCCACGCTGCCCGTTTGCAGCACGCCATCGATCCGCTCGATCTGAAGCCGGAGGTCGTCCCACTCGCCCTCGATGTGCTCGAGCTGGGCAGAGATCAGCTGGCCGAACGACTCCAGGAACCTGGCGCCGTGATCATCCAGCCGGCTCGGCTGCCTGTTGAACGCGCAGATGGCCCCATACAGCCGTCCGTCGGTGAGTCGAAGCGGCGCTCCCACGAACGCTCCGACCCCTGCTTCTCGCGTCTCCCGAAGCTCCCGTGTGCGCTCATCCTCGCCCGCTGCGAAGACCGCCCCCTCAAGACGCCCGTCGACGACCCGTTGGGCAAACGTCTCCTCAGCCGGATCGCTGGCTCCCACGCGGATGGACTCCGGGAGCGCCTCCCCCTCGACGAAGCGGAACACACGGTGTCCATCACGAAGCTCGGCCACGTAGACCACGTCCATCCGGAGCTGTCGTCTCGCCTCGGCGAGGTAGCGCTGGATGAGGACAGTGGGATCATCGCCCGATCGGGCACCCAGCATGGACTCGAGGGATGCGGTCGATTTGGGTCCTGGCTCCATCCAATCCCCCTTGGGGTCGTCTCCGGGCCCCCCGGCACCCGTCGCCCAGGCGCGGACTGACCCATCTCCTTGTATCGGTCGGTGAGGAGGCCGAATTGAGCCCGGCTACGGTCGGGCGAGGAGGGTGGCCGCCACCAGGCGAAGGCCCGCCATGGCGATCGGAACCAGCACGAACCACCGAAACTCCTGAGGTTCTGAGACGGTCGCATAACCGATGAAGAAGGCCCCCAGGGCCAGCCAGAATCCCGCTTTGGCCGCTTCGTGCATGGCGATCAGAGCCCGGACCCGACCGGACTCATCCGGCGTCTCCTGCCGTATCGACTGAAGGGCCGATCGCAGCCCGATCAGCGTGAAGAAGCCCCCGACGGCGAGCTCGAACACCGTCAGTGGTGGGCCTCCTCCAGCAGCCGGATGACCTCCTGATCCGAGGTCTGAGGGAAGTGGGTGTACCACTGCCCCACGGCGTAGAACGGTTCGGGCGTGGCCAGGCAGACGACCTCGTCGGCTTCCTTGGCCAGACTCGCCATCGCCTCCGCGGGGGCGACCGGGATGGCCAGGACGACCCGGAATGCTCCTTGGGCCCGGGCCCACCGGACGGCGGCCGTGGCCGTGCCACCGGTGGCCACGCCGTCGTCCACGATGACGGCCACCTTGCCCCGCAGGTCCAGGGGTGGTCGTCCGGCCCGATAGGCCTCCGCCCTCCGGCGGATCTCCTCCTCCTCGATCGCGATCTCGTTCTCCAGATACTCAGGAGCAACGCGAAGCGACCTGATCATTCGCTCATCCAGCACCCGAACGCCCGGGGCGACCGCTCCCAGGCCCAGCTCCTGGTTGCCGGGTGCACGAACCTTTCGCGGAACGACGATGTCAAGCGGCCATCCCCAGGTTCGAGCCACCTCCCCTGCAACCACGACCCCCCCTCTGGGGATTCCGAGCACAACAGCGTCCTCTCCAGCGAGGTGGGAGAGCGCCTCGGCAAGCCGGCGGCCGGCGTCGGCCCGATCCTCGAGCATCTATCGTTCCCCCTCCTCCTCATCGGCCTCCCGCCGGGCGCGCTTCTCTTCCAGCTCCCGGCGACGGTCGGGGATCGCTCGGCCGGGAGGCGGCACTCGTTTCCGGAGGCGCCGGTACGGATCGATGGGGGTCTGCTTCTTCTTCCGCGCCATCGCCCGATTATCGCTTGCGGGACGGCTGCCCGGCTGACATAGAATGATGGCTCGATTCCGGAGGAGGTGAGGAGTGGTCAACGCCTACATCCTGATCCAGACCGAGGTCGGCAAGGCGGCCCAGGTGGCGAAGGAAGTCGCGGAGATCAAGGGCGTGACGTCCGCCGAGGACGTGACCGGCCCCTACGACGTGATCGTCCGGGCCGAAGCGAGGAACGTCGACGACCTCGGAAAACTGGTCGTGGCGAAGATCCAGGCGGTGGACGGGATCACCCGCACGCTCACCTGCCCGGTCGTCCACTTGTAACCGCTCGAGTTCCCAGGGAGTTGGGGCTCGGAGGTTACTGAGTCTCCATGGCCCGCTTCATCTCCCAGGCCTGGAGGGCGACCTCGCCCAACATCCGGGGCGGACAACCCTTGACCAGATAGGCATACACGCCCGAGGTCAGGGCGTCCTCCTTCAGCGCAGGGTCGTCGTACGCGGTGAGAATCACGACCTGGATCATGGGCATCTCTTGCTTGATCTGCCGACTTGCTTCCAGACCTCCCATGACCGGCATTCGAAGATCCATCAGGACGACGTCTGGGTTTCGCTGGCGAGCCATGTCCACGCCCTCCGAGCCGTCCGCTGCCTCCCCGACGACCTCGAAGTTCGTCTCCTCCAGCAGCTCCCGGATGGCCTCTCGTACTTCGCGGTCGTCTTCCACCACCAGGACGCGCGGCTTCGCCAACATGAACGACGAACCCATCAGAGCTTCACCGTCGGCAGTGTCGCTCGGACAACGGTTCCCTCGCCCGGCCGGGACGTGACCTCGAAGCTGCCTCTGGCTATCTGAACCTGCTCTCGCATCGCCAGGAGGCCGAAGTGGCCGTTTCGGGCACGTCCCGGCCACGCCGTGGCGTCGAATCCCCGGCCGTCGTCGCTCACGGCCAGCTCCACGACTCCGTCGCGCTCCTCGACCTCAACGGAGACCCGGGAGGCATCGGCGTGCTTCGAGATGTTGGCGAGAGCCTCCTGGGTGACGCGATACAGGATCGTCTCCACCTCTGGATCCAGGCGCCCGCGCACGGAAGTGGCCACCCTGCAGTCGGTTCCAGTTCGTTCCCCAAAGGAGGAAACCTGATCGCGGAGCGCTCCTGCCAGACCATGCTCGTCCAGAGCCGGCGGTCGAAGCGACGTCATGATGCCTCTCAGGCCCTCGATCTCCTCCGATAGCTCCTTCTGTGTTGTGTCCAGGAGTGTCGTCCCTCCGCTGGCGTCGCCTCGCTGGAAGCGAAGCTTTGCCCGCTCGAGCCCGTATCCGAGGCCAGTCAACTGTTGGATGGGGCCGTCGTGGAGATGCGCGGCGATCCGGATCCGTTCCTCTTCGGAGGCGGCCAGGACCCGCTCGAGCAGCAGCTTTCGTTCCCCTTCGAGCCTGCGAAGGCCGTGCAGGGCCGTCCGGAGCGTGTTCCCCTGGCGATTGAGCGTCTTCACCTTCGAGTCCACTTCTCGGACCATGCCCGACAGGCGCGCCACGACCAGCAGGAAGATCGCCGCAGAGCCGACGGAGAAGACCAGAACGTCGGGAGCTTCGACGCCCCGCTGTGCCTGGAGCTGCAAGGCGATCGGAGCGAGCGACGCGGCGCCGGCCAGTGCGGCCAGCGGAGGCCTGCGAGGTCCGCCGGCGAACGGTCTCGGCTCGGAGATGGCGCGCACGCTGGGATGAAGAGCCGCGGCGCCCACCAGGACGTAGGAGAGAAGCCACCCGGCGTCGAGGGCAGCTCCTTCCTCGTACCCGGAGCCGAGGGACTGGAAGCCGTAGATCACGTCGGAGACGAGCAGTCCCACCAGGCTCGCCATCAGGAACCGGTACACGGGAGCTCCCCACGTATCTCCCTCGGCCAACCGGATCGCCACCCCAAGAATGAGGAGGTCTCCCAGTGGATACGCCACGGAGATGGCAAGCTCCAGGCCGGACAGGGTGTGGTCGTCGACGTAGGGGTCGAGCAGAAATACCCATGCCAGCATCCCGGCGCCGATCGCAATGATCGACCCGTCGATCAGAGCCCCAACATCGCCCGCCCGGCGATGGACGCGGACCAACTTGAGGACCCCGGCCGCCAGGAGTGGATACCCGGCCAGGTAGAACACGTCCGCGACGGACGGGAACGGATCGATGTGCAGAGCGAATTCGAATACCGCCCAGAGAATGTCTCCGGCCACGAACAGGAGTTGGCCTGCGGCGATGAGATACCAGGCGGCGACGGCCCCGGGCCGGTGGATACGGATGCCCAGGACGATTGCCACCACCGCAGACAGGCCGATGGCGTCGTACACGAAGTTCTGGGCCAGGGGGCTCAGGCCCAGGCTGAAGTAGGCGGCGATCGCCGCTCCACCCAGCACGAGATAGGCGCCCCAGGCTCGACCGGTGCGCATCTTGGTTATTGCATCGACACGCCGGTGCCCTGGGTTTAAGCGCCAGAACCTTCCCTCGGGCGGACGCTCCCCCCTGGACCCAGGCCCCGCTCGTGGCGTTCCATGGCCAGCCGGATGAGCCGATCGACCAGTTCCGGGTACGGGAGGCCGGATGCCTCCCACAGCAGCGGGTACATCGAGACGCTGGTGAACCCGGGAATGGTGTTGATCTCGTTGACGATCACGTCCTCTGGCTCTCGATAGAAGAAGTCGACCCGGGCCATTCCGGCGCAATCGATCGACCGGAAGGCTGCCACGGCGAGCTGCTGGATCCGTTCGGTCACCTCGGGCGTCAGGGGGGCAGGGATGACCAGCCGGCTCCCCTCCCCGAGATACTTCGATCGGTAGTCGTAGAACTCCCCGCTGGGAATGATCTCCCCCGGCAGCGAGGCGACCGGATCGTCGTTCCCGAGCACGCCGCACTCGATCTCCCGGGCGCCTTCGGCCTCCTCCTCCACCAGCGCCTTGGGCCCGTGGACGAACGCCTCGTCGAGAGCAGGGCCCAGATCGCCGGGAGCCTTCACCCTGCTGATCCCAACGGAGGAACCAAGGTTTGCCGGCTTTACGAACACCGGGTACCCGAAGGCTTCGACCTCGGCCAGTACGGCCTCGGGGTCCTCTCTCCAGCCGGGCTCCGCGACCACCCGATGTTTCAGGACCCTCAGCCCATCGGAAGCGAACAGGGCCTTCTGCACGGCCTTGTCCATGCCCACGGCCGAGGCAAGCACACCGGCGCCGACATAGGGGATTCCAGATAGCTCCAGCAGTCCCTGGATCGTGCCGTCCTCGCCGTACGGACCGTGGAGGACGGGGAAGACCACGTCGATGTGCTCGTGCTCTCCGCTCGGTCGGACGAGTTCGCTCGCCCCCGGTTCCCGGGAGATGTCAACAGCGCTCGTGGCGTCGGATGCGACGCTCGGCAACTCCGCTGTCCCGGCCTCTACCGAGGGCGGAGCCGGCACGAGATGCCAGCTTCCCTGCTTGTCGATACCGACGCAGACGACCTCGTACCGATCCGGATCGATGGCCGCGAACACCGAGGCGGCCGAAAGACACGAAACCTCGTGCTCTGCGGAACGGCCACCGAAGAGAAGTGCTACCCGTTGTCTTGGGGTCATGCCTTCCCGAGGGCTCGCTCGAAATCGTCGAGCAAGTCTTCGGGATCCTCGATGCCCACCGATACCCTCACGAGGCCGTCGGTGACCCCCCGCGACGCGCGCTCCTCCGGAGTGAGCTGGGTGTGGGTAACGCTCGCGGCATGGACGACCAGCGTCTGGACCCCGCCGAGGCTCGGGCCGACGCCGGCCAGCTCCAACGCCTCCTGGAAATTACGTCCGGCATCCATCCCGCCGGAAAGCTCGAATGAGATCATCCCGGAGAAGCCTCGGAGGACGCGACCAGCCACTTCGTGATCCGGGTGCGACTCAAGTCCCGGATACCAAACCCGGGACACCTTCTCCTGGGCCTCCAACATCTCAGCGACGACGCGGGCCGTGGAGCAGATCCGCTCCATCCGGAGCGCCAACGTCTGCACCCCGCGAATCGCGAGCCATGCATCCAGGATCCCGGCCACACCACCGAGGTCGATCGAGAGCTCCCGGACCTCGTGGAGAAGGTCGTGACTTCCGACCGCCACGCCGCCGGTCAGGTCGCTGTGGCCCCCGATGTACTTGGTGGCCGAGTGCACCACGATGTCTGCCCCGTATCCGAGTGGGTTGCACAGATACGGACTGGCGAAGGTGTTGTCCACAACGAGGCGGACGCCTCGTTCGCGGCAGGCCTTGCCCAGCGCCGCAAGGTCCGTGACCGAGACGGTGGGGTTCCCGATCGTCTCCGTGTAGCAGACCTTCGTCTCGGGGCGAAACGCTGCCACGAGGTCCTCGACGCGGTGGGAGGGCGCGAGCGTCGAGTCGATCCCCCATCGAGGGAGGATCTTCGTGAGCAGCGAGAAGCTTCCCCCATACAGGTCCGGACTCGACACGACATGGTCGCCCGCCTTCAGCAGCGAGCCGAGTGCGGTGCTGATGGCGGCCATCCCCGAGGCGAACGAGACGGCCCGCTCCCCGCCCTCGAGATCGGACAGGATCTGCTCGAACGCCGCCCGCGTGGGGTTGTTCCATCGCGAATACACGAAGCCAACGTCCTTGCCCCGCCGGATGAGGTCGGCCATCACCTCGGGATCCTCGAACGTGTAGGTGGACGTCTGATAGATAGGGACAGATGCCGGCTGCGCCTCGCCCAGGTCGACCCTGGTGCGCATCGTCCGAGTGGTGAACCCTCGCTCAGCCATTCGCCGAAAAGACTACCCCACGCCGCCGCCTACCAGGCGTGCGGGTCGGTCAGAGCGCGTTCGAGGATATCTCGGGGGAGATTACCGCCCGACAGGATCGTGCCGACCTTCTTCCCCGCCAGCCGCTCGTGGAGCTGGACCACACCAGCGGTACCCGCCGCTCCGGCGCCCTCGGCGACGTTGTGGGTCTTCTCCAGGAGCAGGACGATGGCCCTGCGCAACTCCTCCTCGGTGGCCACCACCAGGTCGTCCACCAATCGGTCGATCATCCGGAACGGCAGCGGCGTGGGGTTCCTGGACGCCAGGCCCTCGGCAAACGTACGTGCCGAGTCCACGGCCACCAGTCGTCCTTTCCGACGCGATCGAAAGAACGGCGCGCACCTCTTCGCCTGCACTCCGATGACTTCGATCACGGGGTTCATCGTCTTCGCGGCCAGCGCAACCCCTGAAATGAGTCCTCCGGCACCCACCGGCACGACCAGGACCTCGAGATCGGGCGAGTCCTCCAGCATCTCGAGGCCGATGGTGCCATGCCCGGCGACGATCCACGGGTCGTTGGCCGCGTGGAAGTACACGTAGCCCTTCTCCCGCTCCAATTCCATGGCCCGCTCGCTGGCCTCTTCGAAGCCCTCCCCGTGGAACACGACGTCGGCTCCGAGATTCCGCATGGCCTCGACCTTGTCGGGGTTGGCCCTCTCCGGCATGACCATGGTTGCCTGCACCCCGATGAGCCAGGCGCCGTAGCAGACGCCCTGGCCATGGTTGCCCATCGACCCGGTCACTACCCCGCGCACGCGTTCCTCGGGCGTGAGGTTCAGGACCTTGTTCAAGGTCCCTCGAACCTTGAACGCCCCGACCGGCTGGTGGTTCTCGTACTTGATGAACAGCGTGAGGCCGAGCATCCGGCCAATGGAGATCGATTCGTAGAGCGGCGTTCTTGGGAGATGCTGCTCGATGAGGCGCCGGGCCGCGAGGACGTCGTCGAACGTCGGCTCCTCGATGTCGCTCGCAAGCCAAGGGTCGATCACGACGGGCTTTTCGGATACCGGGCCCGGAGGTCATCCACCAGCAGCGACAGTTCCCCCATCACCAGGTCGGTGACCTTCCGCAGGACCTCCGGGTGATCGGGCTCCTCCTCGTACACGGAGAAGTCGAGCGGCGGCCCGGCCTTCACCCAAATCGGACGACGGAACTTGAGGCTCTTCGTGCCCGAACGTTGCCACACGTGCTGCGAACCCCAGACGGCGAGGGGGATGACGGGCACACCTGAGGCAAGCGCCAGCCGAGCGATCCCCGTCTTCCCGTGCATCGGAGAGAAGTCCTCGTTTCGAGTCACCGTGGACTCCGCATAGACTACGACCACCTCGCCTTCCTTCAGAGCCGTGAGGGCCGCCTCGACGGGCGCCCGGTCTCCGGAGCCCCGCCGAACCGGGATCTGCCTCGCTCCGGTGAGCACCTTCCGCAGGAAGGGATTTCGATACAGCTCGGTCTTCGCCAGGAACCGAGGGCGTCGCCCCGCCTTCTCGATGAAGTACCCGTGCGCCAGCGGATCGAAAAGCGAGATGTGGTTTCCGGCGACGAGAGCGGGGCCCTCCGTGGGGACATTGCCCAGACCTTCGAACCGCCACTTGAACCACAGAGCGATCGGCGGAAGCACGACCGTCTCGGCAAGACGCATCCAGGGTTCGATTCGTCTCATCCGCTCTCCGGGGAAGGCGGCTTGCCATTGTACTGGTTGATCGGGAGAGCCCAGACGCGTGTATCAACGCTCGCGTGGGTCTACGATTACCCCCCCAATGCGAGTCGTCGCGGTCCCCGTAAAGTCCCTGGAACGTGCCAAGGGCAGGCTGGCCGGAGCCCTCACCCCCCTGGAGCGAGCCGCGCTCACGCTTGCCATGCTGGAGGATGTCCTCGACGCGTGCCTCAGCCTCCCGGGGTGGCAAACGTGGGTGATTTCCCCGGACGAGGCGGTCCTCGAGGTGTCGGCACGCCGGCGAGCGCGCCCGGTGATCGAGGAGGAGCCCACGCTCGTCGGCGCGATCCGTCAGGTGGGTCTGGAAGCGGCCAACGCCGACGCGCTGGCCGTGGTGCTCGGGGACCTTCCCCTGCTCACGGGGGAGGCGCTGTCCCGAGTCTTCCGCACCCTGGGTCCGGTCGTCGCGGCCCCCGCTTCCTCCGACGCGGGGACCAACGTTCTGCTTCGACGCCCACCGGGGATCATCCCGCCGCTCTTTGGAACCAACTCCTTCCGCCGACACCAGGACGCCGCCGAGCTCCGTGGGATTCCCTTCACCGTGATCCAGGGACCCGAGCTTGGTTTCGACCTGGACCGCCCGGAAGACGTCCCCCAACTTCTTGCCTGGCCGGGAAGAAGCCGGACCAAGGCCGCTTGCCTCGAGATGGGGCTCCCGGACAGACTGAGCCTCCGCGCGGAATAGGAGCCAACGGTGCCACAGGGAACGATCAAGGAGTACGACCCCCGATCGCGGACCGGGTCGCTGTTCATGGACGACGAATCGGAGGTCCATATCGACGCGACGTCGGTCGAGGGCGCGGGCATCCGCACCCTGCGGATCGGTCAGCGTG
>DASSDP010000097.1:0-5907 GCA_035697085.1 Actinomycetota bacterium | reverse complement strand
TAGATCCCGGGATAGCCGTCGACGACCTCCTGGACCTTCGCCAGGGTCTTGTCGTAGTCGACCGAGGGATCGATGCTGATCCAGTTCTCTCCGAAGTAGATACCGACGACCTCGTCCGCAAGGAGCGCCTGACCGATGTGGGACCCGGCGTTGCGGACCCCGGGGATCGTGAGCAGCTCTGCGTTCACCCGCCTGGTCGTCCGGACCTCCTCGGTGAGCGACGAGTCGGGCTTGGTCAGCCAGTGCATCAGGAAGTCCCGCTCCTTGAACGAGGGCAGGAGTGACTGCCCCAGCAGTGGCAACACGGCCACTCCAAGGATCGCCGTGAGGCCGACGGAGGCGTACGCCCGGCGGGGGCGGTACACGATCCGCGAGAGGACCCACTCGTAGGCCCGCTTTAGGGGTGGAACGAGTGGGGATTCTCTGTGGCGCAGGGATGCCTCGTTCCGGAAGAAGATCAGGCTCATTGCGGGGGTGACCGTAAGAGCGACCAGCATGGAAGCGAGCAGCGCCAGGGCGTAGGAGATGGCCAGCGGCCGGAAGAACGACCCGGACAACCCTGCCAGCATGAAGATTGGCAGCACGGCAGCGACCTCGATCAGCGTGGCGTAGACGATGGCGCTCCGGACCTCCAGCGAAGCCTCGAGGATGATCCGAACGGTCGACTTGGTGCTGCCCTCTTTGCGGGCCTCGCGGAGGCGTCGGACGATGTTTTCGATACCGATGATGGCGTCGTCAACGATGTCGCCCAGCGCGATGACCAGCCCGGCAAGGATCATCGTGTTGATCGTGGCTCCGCGCCAGTGAAGCACCAGTCCCGTTGCGATCAGCGAGAGGGGAATCGCCACCACGCTGATGACCGCCGTGCGCCACTCGTACAGAAAGGCGCCGAGCATGAAGATCATCAGGATGGCTCCGATGACGATGGCCGACGAGAGGTTGTTGACCGAATCCTCGATGAAGGTTGCCGGACGGAAGATGGCGGAGTCGATGGCGACGCCGGGTAGTCCGGGCTTGAGCTCTTCCAGGGCCGCCTCGATCCCCCGGGTCACGTCCAGGGTGTTGGCCCACGGCAGCTTCTCGACGATGAGCATGAGCCCTTCGCCGTCGTTGATGACCGCATCACCGGCTAGAGGCTGATGGTCTCGAACGAGGTCGGCCACATCGCCGAGGCGGAGCACGCGACCGTCGCGAGTCTCGATCGGCAGGTTGGCCAGATCCGACGCGGCCACGATCGGCTGAACGTGCCGGATGCCGAGCCGCTGCGTGGTCCCGTCGATCCAGCCTCCCTTGCCGATGAAGTGGCCTTGGGAGTACTGGAGCAGGCCGGCGTCGAGGGAGTCGGCGGTGACGGTCATGACCTCTTCCAGGGTCACGTTGTTCGCGCGAAGCCGCTCGGGATCGACCTGGACCTGCAGCATGTCCAGGCGCTCGCCCCAGATCGGCACGTTGGCCACGCCCGGAACGCGAAGCAGGCGGGCCCTGATGTTCCAGTACGCGGTCATGGACAGATCCATCATGTCCAGGTCGGGATCCGTCGACGTCAGGCCGATCTTCATGACCCGGCTCGTGGCCGACAGGGGCTGAATCATGAATGGGGGACTCGACCACGTTGGCAAGTTCGGAGTCACGGTGGCGATCCGCTCCGACACCAACTGCCGCGCCTCCAGGAGGTCGGTACCTCTCTTGAAGATGAGCTCGATGGACGACAGCTGCTCAACCGACTTGGAGCGGATCGTGTCGATCGACGGGATCCCGTTGAGCGCATGCTCGAGAGGGATCGTGACCAGCTCCTCCACCTCGGCGGCGGCCAGACCCAGAGAGGGAGTCTGGACCTCCACACGCGGTGGTGCGAACTCAGGGAAGACGTCCACTGAGGTGTTCTTGAGCTGTCCGACGCCGAAGAACATCAGCCCGCCGGTCAGCGCGACAACGATGTAGCGGAACTTCAGGCTTGAGCCAACGATCCAGCGGATCATCGCAGGTGTCGTCCTTTCTCCATCATGTCAGTGACCGACTTCGTATTCGGTTCCGTACAGCTCGGGCACTCCAACAGTCACGATCTTGGTTCCGGAAGGTGGGCCGTCGGTGAGGAATGCCCGATCGGCCTCTTCGCGGTCGATGCTGATCCTCTGCCGGATGAACACCAGGGGCTCCGGGTTCGTGTACACCCAGTAGCCTCCCTCCGGGTCGACGAACACCGCCGCTGAGGGGACAACCAGGCCGCTTCCCGCGGACTCCACGAGTTCCGTCTGGATGTCGAGGCGCTCGGCCGCTCGTTGTGTCAGCGTGATGCGGGCCACTTCCTGGCCCTCGATCTCTTCAATCGTTGCGGGCTCGTCGATGACGTGTTCGTCGGATGGGGCCTCCCCGCATCCCGCGAGGAACAGAGCCGCTACCAGCGAGACGAGTGCGATCCCTCGACGGCCGGGCCTCATCGGTTCTCTCCGATGCTCTCTGCCTGCTTGACGGTCACCGGCTCGACCTCCGGAAGGGTCACGACCAGCTCCTCGGCGATCGTGTCCGGCTCGCGGACGAACCCGAAGCGGAGGTACGCGGCCGGCAACACGACCAGGTTGAGCACCGTCGACGTGACCAGGCCCCCGAGGATGGCGATGACCATCGGGTGGACAAGCTCGAATCCGGCCCCATTGCCCGCGAAGAGGAAGGGGAGGAGGGCCGCGGCCGCGGCGAGTGCGGTGATCAGGGTCGGAGCCAGCCGGTCCCGCGTTCCACGAAGGACCAGATCTGCTCCGAACGTCTCACCCTCGTGCCGCTCCAGATGCTGGTAGTGCCGGATCAGGACGATGCCACCTC
This sequence comes from Actinomycetota bacterium, assembly GCA_035697085.1. Lineage (GTDB taxonomy): Bacteria > Actinomycetota > UBA4738 > UBA4738 > CALAEC01 > DASQUW01. Next base: position 3,090 of record DASSDP010000097.1, on the reverse strand, counting down.
TGGCGGCGATCCCCAGCACTGCGACGAGTCCAGCAAGCGAGCCAAGCGTGATGGTGCCGCCGGTGATCAGGACAGCGAGCGCGCCCCCGACCAGTGCCATGGGCAGGGTCACGAACGCGATCGTGGCCAACCGCCAGCTGGCGAAGGCCGCTTGGAGGAGGAGGAAGATGCCGATGGCGGCGGCCACCGCGATCGTGATCAGCCGCGTCCGGGCAGCCTCCTGATCCGCAGCTCCTCCGAGCAGCTCGGCGTGGTGCGCCAGCGGGAACTGGACCCCGCGAAGGGCTCGCTCGATGTCGCGGGATACCGCGGCGCTGTCACGACCCTCCAGGTTGGCGCTCACATCCACGTACGTCGAGACCGACTCATGACGGATCACGGCCGTGTTGGGGACGATGCTCACGTCGGCAACGTCACCGAGGCGCACCTGCTCGCCATCCGGCGTATCGATCAGCAGGTCCCGAACGTCGGCTTCGCTTTGCCGGATCTCCGGCGCTCCCCACACCACGACGTCGAAGACCTTCTGTTCCTCGAACAGGTTGCCCACCGTGATGCCGGACAGGAGGATGGCGGCGGCCCGACGGACGTCACCGGGCTTGACTCGGTAGCTCTGAGCCTTCGCCAGGTCGACCTCGACCTGGATGGTCTGCTCCTCCGGCTCGAGCTGCACTTCGGGATCCTCGACGCCCGCCGTGCGGGAGAGGATCCCTCGGATCTCCTCCGCCTTGGTCCGGAGGACCTCGTCGTTCTCACCATAGACACGCACGACGATGTCGTCGTCCGTTCCCTTGAGGATGTCGGTGATCCGCTGGTCCGAGTACGTCAGGACTTCGCTGGAAACTCCGGCGATCCCGTCGATGGTCTCGTCGACCGCGGTGACCGTGGCCTCGTAGTCGGCCGAGGGGTCGAGATTGACCCAGATCTCGCCCGAGTTGACGTTGACGATCTGGTCGGACATGACGGCGCGGCCCACGTGGGCGCCGACGTCACGGACCCCGGGGACAGACCCGAGCATCTCCACCGCGTCGGCGGTCAGCTCGTTCATCCTCGGGAGCGACGTGCCGGGTGCGGCCTCCAGCTGAACCAGGAGGTTGCGTTCCTTCAGCGAGGGCCTGAGCGACGTGTCCAGGAATGGAACCGCAACGAGGCCCGCAAGCATGAGGGCGCCGAAGACCGTCAGCGCCGGACGGAACCGGGAAACGACCCGAGAGGACACTCTGTCGTACCCGCGGCCCAGCCAGCGAACGACCGGCGACTCGCGGCGCTCGAGCGATGCGTTGCTGAGCAGAAGCATGGCGAGCGCCGGCGTTGCGGTGAGCGCAATGAACATGGACGCGGCGATCGCCAGGATGTAGGAGACCGCCACCGGTGGGAGGAAGGCGCCAGCTTCGTTCTCCATGAAGAAGAACGGAAGGAGGGCCGCGATGACGATCAAGCTCGCGTAGAGAAGCGCTCCACGCATCTCCATGGAAGCATCGAGGATGATCCTCCAGGTCGGCCCGCCGTTCCCTTCCTGACGATGGCGACGCATTCGACGAGAGATGTTCTCGAAGTCGAAAACGGCGTCATCGATGAGGGCAACCAGAGCCATTGCCAGGCCCGCGAGGGCGATCGTGTTGACCGTGGCCCCACGGAAGTACAGGACCAGTCCCGCCGTCAGCAGCGAGAGGGCGATGGCCACCGTTCCGACCAGCGCGGTGCGCCAGTCGAAGAAGAACGCCCCCAGGATGAGGGCGAGAAGGATCCCTCCGAAGAGCAGCGCTCCACCGAGGTTGTCGAACGCCGCCTCCACGAACTCCGCCGGACGGTAGATGGACGTATCCAGCTCCATGCCCGGGAGACCAGGACGCATCGCGTCAAGTGCGGAGTCGACTCCCTCCGTCACTTCGACCGCGTTGGCAGCGGGAAACTTCTCCACGACCAGCAGAAGGCACGGACCGTCGGTGCAGAATGCGTCGCCGATGAGCGGTTGGTGATCCTCAACCACCTCGGTCACGTCTCCGAGGGTGAGGGCCTGATCTCCGCGGAAGACGGCGTTCCCCTCAGCGTCCTCCAGCGTGACCTGCGCCAGCTCATCCGGGGTGGAGATGGTCTGCTCGTGGAAGATCTGGAGCCTTTGGTTCACGGTGTCGATGAATCCACCGGTTCCGGGGGTTGAAGCCTCGAGGTAGGAGAGCGGCGACACTTCCAGTGCGTTTCCGGCCGTTCGGATGACCTGCTGAAGGGAGACGCCCTGTGCCTGCAGGCGTTCCGGAACCACCTGAACCTGGAGCTGCCGCTCACGCTGGCCCCAGATAGCGACGTTGGCCACACCCTCAACGCCCAGCAGACGGGGCATGATCACCCAGCGGGCGAGCACAGACATCTCGATGGGTGTGAGCTCCTTCGACGTCAACCGGACGAGTGACACTCGGCTCGTCGAGGAGAGAGGCTGGATCATCTGGGGGGGCTTCGAAACGTTCGGCAGGGCGTGTGCCTGGGTCAGGCGCTCTTGCACGACCTGGCGTGCATCCAGGACGTCGGTCCCCGGCTCGAACGTCATGACCACGGACGAGAGACCGGGAAGGGATGCCGACTCGATCTCGTCCAGGAACGCAACACCGTTGAGGAGGTCCTGCTCCAGAGGAACCGTGATGAGCTCCTCCACCTCGGCGGCGGAGAGCCCGAGAGCCTCAGTCTGGACCTCGACCGTTGGCGGCGAGAACTCGGGAAGGACGTCGACGGACGTTTTGCCGAGCTGCGTGATGCCCAACACGATCACGCCGGCGCCGAGAGCGACGATCAGGCGTCGAAACTTGAGGCTTGAACCAACCAACCATCGCATCATCGCTGCGGACCTCCTTGGTCACTCAACGTGTACCTCCGTCGTGGGAACTGGTGAGTGGAGAGCCGGCTCCGGAACCCTGCCGGGTTCGGGCAGAACCTCCTTGGATGGGCGGGGCGAGCAACTTGTCAACTTCCTCCATGGACGACGTGTTCCTGGTGAGATTCGTCGCTTTCCCCTTTCTTCCTTCCGAAGAACGCAAAATTTCTGACTTTCTCCTGAACGGACCTGACCCCCACCTGAACGAACCTGACCCCAAACTGAAC
>DASSDP010000096.1:0-4183 GCA_035697085.1 Actinomycetota bacterium | reverse complement strand
GTGAAGCGCCCCCGCGACCGCCGTCTTGCCTCTCACGTCCGCCAGGGGTCCCCGAGACTAGGATCGTAGACATCACCTCGCATGCGAAAACGCGTCCTGACGTGCACTTTTCTGGTGGGCGCGGCAGGTTTTGAACCTGCGACCTCTTGCGTGTGAAGCAAGCGCTCTCCCGCTGAGCTACGCGCCCGCGACCTGCGACGATACCACTGGACGGCTCTCGATGTCCCTCAAATGGGGGACGGCGGGACGTGCCCGCATCGTCCCGCCGTCAAGTCCAAGCCCGGAGAGGGCCTAGACACCCCTCGAAGCCATCATCGCATCGAGTCTCAGGAATTGCAATGAAGCGCTCCACCTTGTCACTCTATGCCCGCTGCCGTCGCCCGGCAGACGAAGGGAGGAGGCATGGAACGCAGTTTGGGACAACGCTTGGCCGCCGAATTCGTGGGGGCGTTCGCTCTCGTGTTCATCGGAGTCGGTGCGATCATCTCGACCCAGGCCGGTGGTGCGCTCGTCACGGTGGCCCTTGCGCACGGTCTGGCCATCGGCACGATGGTCTCCGCGGTGGGTCACATCTCCGGGGGACACTTCAACCCGGCCATCACCATTGGTGCTTGGGTCACGCAACGCATCAAGCTGCCCGACGCGGTCGCGTACATCGTCGTGCAGCTGCTGGGCGCAACGGCGGGCGCCGCGTTGATCCGCCTGGCCGTGCCCAGACGCATCTGGGAAGTGGTGCAGCTTGGACTACCGGTGGTCGTGTCGGGTCCCGAAGGACGGGTCATCTCAACGGGCCAGGCCGTCCTCATCGAGGGAGTGTTGACCTTCTTTCTCGTGTGGGTCGTCTTCGCCACGGCGTTCGATCCCGAGGGATCCTTCGGGAAAATCGCCGGGCTCGCCATCGGCTTCGTGATCGCCATGGACATCATGATGGGCGGTCCGTTCACGGGTGCGGCCATGAACCCGGCGCGTTCGTTCGGCCCGGCTCTCGTCGCCGGCAACTGGGCCGACCACTGGATCTACTGGCTTGGTCCGGTGGCGGGGGGGTTGGTGGCTGCGCTGCTGTACGACTCGATCTTCATCAGGCAACGTGCGGTTGTCGTTGACGAAATGGAGACGGAGTCGGAGATGGAGCCGGCACCGCCGGAACCTCCACGACCCTCGGAGTCCGAGGGGTAAGCGGAGGTAACGCTCGGCCGGCGATGGCAGAGCCGATCACGATTCGGGAGCTGTCGTCGCTCGATGACTCTCGCGCGGCCGCGGCGCTGCTGGACAGCATCTGGGGCGGGCGAGCGGTCATCACATCCGAGCTGCTCCTGGCGATGGGCACCCACGGGGGGTTGGTCCTCGGCGCGTTCCGAGGTGAGGCTCTTGTCGGCGCGCAGATGGGGTTCATCGGCCTTGTGGACGGGCGTCCCGTGGCGCATTCGCACGTCACCGGTGTCGTCCCCGACGAGCAGGGAGCCGGCGTCGGATTCGCGCTGAAGCTTGGCCAGCGAGATTGGTGCCTGGCTCGCGACATCGACGTCGTGACATGGACGTTCGACCCGCTCATCGCGCGGAACGCCCGGTTCAACCTGCACAAGCTGGGAGCGGTGGCGAACCGGTTCCTACGCGACTTCTATGGATCGATGGACGACGCGTTCAACGTGGGCGAACGGACGGATCGTCTGGAGGTCAGGTGGGACCTCCGATCGCCACGGGTAAAGTCCGCCGTCCAAGGACGCCCTTCGGAGGAGAGCGACGCGGGCGAAGCATCGGTAGTGCTCGACGAGCGAGAGGGACAGCCCATCTTCCAGGAGGTCGGCGACGCGACGCGCATCGCCATCCGCGTCCCTTCGGATTACCAGTCCCTCCGGAGAACCGACCCAGCTGCGGCGAAAGCATGGCGTGACGCCGTCGGCGACGCGATGGAGGAGGCCATAGGGAACGGGTTCCGGGCGATCGACTTCCTCCGGCAGGGAACGTACATCCTGGAGCGCGAATGACCTCCAGCGGCACGATGGAGCACCCGAGTGCTGTCGAGCTCATCCGCGTCCAACTGCCGTACGTCCGACCGTTTCGGACGTCCTTCGGGACGGAATCGAACAAGGACGCCATCCTGGTACAGGCGGTTGCTCCGGATGGCCTCGCCGGGTGGGGAGAGTGTGTGGCGATGGCAACGCCCCTGTACTCGGGCGAGTGGACCGATGGAGCCTGGCTCGTGCTGCGAGACCTCCTCGTTCCCGCCGCCCTGAAAGGAAGGGCCGCGGGCATCCGCGGCCACCCCATGGCCAGGGCCGCGCTGGAGGCCGCCCTCCTCGACCTCGAGCTGCGGCGCCGGGCGGTGAGCATGGCCGCGCACCTCGGCGGTGTACGGGATCGCGTCGAGTGCGGCGTCAGCCTGGGGATCGAGGATGACCTCGACGTTCTCCTGGGAGAGGTCCGGCGTTTCGTGGACGCCGGCTACCGACGGATCAAGCTCAAGATCGAGCCCGGGCGGGACGTCGAAGTGGTGCGCGAAGTTCGTGCTGCCTTCCCATCGATCTCACTCACCGTGGATGCGAATGCGGCCTACACACTGGCCGATGCGGATCGGCTGCGGGAACTCGACGAGTTCAACCTGGACTACGTGGAGCAGCCCCTCGGCGAGGACGAGCTCCTCGGCCACGCGGATCTCCAACAGCAGATGCGCACACCGATCTGCCTGGACGAGACCGTCACCTCGGCCACCGTCGCTGCGGACGCCGTCCGTGTCGAGGCCTGCCGGGTGATCAACATCAAGCCCGGACGGGTGGGGGGAGTGCGAGAGGCAGTCCGGATCCACGACGTTGCGCAAAGCGCGGGCATCCCCGTCTGGTGCGGAGGGATGCTCGAGACTGGGGTCGGCCGCGCGATGAACCTCGCTGTCGCCTCTCTCCCGAACTTTCGTCTGCCAGGCGACACCAGCGGATCGGACCGCTACTTCGCTCGCGACATCACCGAGCCATTCGTGGTGGCGCCGGATGGAACGATGGCCGTGCCCAGCGGTCCAGGTATCGGCATCGATCCGCTGCCGGAGGCACTCGACGAGTTCACGGTGGACCGATTGATGATCGGCCGCTCCTGATCTAGTTCGTCTCGATCATCCCGACGGCGATGGGTGCACTCTGCGGTACGGGAACGCCGCCGTGCCGCTCCTCGCTGATGGCAAATCCGTCCACCGGCATGTCCACGGCGAATGGGGTCACGGTAGGCTTGTTCCCCAAGACCCCCGCCGAAACCGTCCCCTTGCCCACCAGGGCCCACAGCTGATACGTCCGATCCGGAGGAAGTGAAGGAAGGAGCGGGCGGAGCAAGAAGCCCTTGCCGTTCGGAAGGACGACCACCGTAGCAAGCGTGGATCCCTCCTCTGCGACGAGCGAGACATGCAGAGACGTCGGGTCCGACGCGAATTGAGATGCAACACCTTCGAGACCCTGGGCCCGAACAAGCTGACGGATATCGCGAATCTCGTCTCCTTGTTCAACCAATCTGACGCCCATGAACCCGGTCACCACCGCAGCCGCCGTGGCCACGGCGGCCGCCACTCCCCAACCCGCTCGCCAGGGGCTCTGCCGCCGTACCGGCGCGAGCTTCTTCTTTGGAGGCTGGCCGGCGATCGAACCGGAGATCTGGTCCCAGAGGCCCTCGGGGGCGGGAGCCCCAAGCGCCAGGAGTGCTGCCGCCTCTCGATGCTCGGCGAGCTCCTGGCGGCACTGCGCACACTCTCTGAGATGCTGCTCGACAAGCTCGCGCTCATCGTCGGGTACGGCGTCAAGCGCGTAGGCGCCGAGCAGCTCCTCGATCTCCCCGTGGGTCAGTTCCCTTTCCATGAACCCCCGATCCCTGCGTCGGCGAGCATGGTGCGCAATCGGCGGAGGCCGGATCGGATCCGGCTCTTCACCGTCCCCTCAGGCTCGCGGAGGATGGCTGCCACCTCTCGATACGTGTATCCACCGAAGTACGCCAGGTTGATGGCCTTCCGCTCGCCCTCCGCGAGCGCTTCCAGCGCGCCGCGAACCTTGTCGCCTACGACCAGATCCCAGACCTCGTGCTCGAGGTCGTAGCCGGCCTCGGCCGTGGCGCGGACCTGCCGCTCCTCACGTTTCCTTCGCGCGGTGTCCGCCCGGAGGACGTCGACGCTTCGGCCGTGCGACTGAGCCAGGAGGTACGAGCGGAGCGAACC
>DASSDP010000095.1:0-6143 GCA_035697085.1 Actinomycetota bacterium | reverse complement strand
TCGGTGGACTCCTGGTACTTCTCCTGGATGGCCTTCACCGACTCCGCCTCGATCCGAGCCTGCGCGGGGTCGTAGATCCCGCAGGGCAGGTCGCAGTGGGCGTGAACGACTCGCGGCGGCGTCAGAAGTCTCGACACGATGCCTCTCATGGCTTCTCCTTTCCGTCGTCGGGCTCGATTCTCTCGTGCCTGTTACCCAAGGGCACGCTTCGGTAACCCGCTAGGCTTGCAGCGATGAAGCGCCGGTTGCGCCGGGGGGCGATCGTTGCCGCGGGGGCGGCCCTGGCCGGTTTGGGCGTGGCCCGGTGGAGGGGAGTGTTCCGAACCGCGGTCCAGGGCCAGAGCATGGCGCCGACCTTGCTTCCCGGACAGTTCCTCATCGCCAGTCTCGCCCGCCACATTCATCGGGGTGACGTGGTCGTGGTCCGGTTACCCGCACGGGGGATCGATGCGGTGAAGCGAGTGGTCGGCCTGCCGGGAGAACGGATCAGGGTAGAGGAGGGGCGTGCCGAGGTCGACGGCCGCGCGCTTGCCGAGCCGTACGCACACGGGATCGGCGCCTCCGGGGACTGGTCGTTGGGGGAGCGCGAGTATCTACTGCTCGGGGACGACCGAGGGGAAAGCACCGACGGGAGGGCGTTCGGGCCGGTCCCGCGGGAGGCGATCGTGGGCGTGGTCCGATTCCGGTACTGGCCGAAGGCGGGGCGGGTCCGCTAGCGGCCGAGGATTCGGTCGAGCTGCCATTCGTCGCCGCGGGACACCTCGACTCTCCGTCCGTCCGCCAGTCGGAGACGAAACCGCAAGAGCCGCTGTCCATGGCGGTCTTCCTGCCAGGATCTCTCCACCTCGGCCACCTCCACCGGAACCCCGTCCCATATCACCTCGCGAGGAGTCTCGTCGGCACGAGAACCCGCGTACGAGCGGACGTCGATGGGCTCGGGAAGTCGCCGCTTCCACAGCGTCAAGGCGCCGCCCAAGGCCAGAGAAAGAACGCCGGTGAGGGCGATGATGCCGAGCTCCCCGACCGCCGAGAGGATCAGCGTCGGGATGAGGGCGGCTACCACGAACGCTCCGTTGTAGCCGATGTCGTACACGGTGAACGCTCGCCCCCGATACCGGTCGGGGATCGCCGTCTGGATCAACGTGTCCGACGCGATCTTGGTACACGACATCGCCGCCCCGGCGATGAACACGGTCGCCAGGATCGTGGGCCAGGTCGGGATGGGTCCGATGATGAGCGCGGCGATTCCCGCCACGATGAATGCGACGGGTGCCACGCCCCTGTGGCCGAGTCGACTGGCTGCAAGTGGCACGAGCACCGCGCCGGCGAAGCCACCCACGCCCACCCCCGCCAGGATGCCGGAGAAGCCGGTGGCCCGGACGTCGAACCGGCTGCGGAGAAGGACGAGGGCGGCCAGCAGGACGAAACCCAGGAGTCCCCGCATGGCCCAGACCGCGGAGACACCGTAGGTGGCGAGCCGCCGGCTGAGGAGCACGCTGACCCCCTCGCGGACGTCTCGAAGGTCGTCCCTGAGCTCGGAGAGGATTCCGGCGAGGCCCCGCTTCTCCCCACGGGGCAATCTGATCGTCGCGGCGACGATGCCCGCCGCCGCCATGCATGCCGCTGCTGCGGTGATTGCCACTTGCGGTGACGTCGCATCGGTCAGCGGGCCACCGATGACAGCTCCGGCGAGGCCGAAGACCATCCCGATTGTGGACGAGAGGGTATTGGCGGCGAGGTACTCATCGGACCGAACGAGACCGGGCAGAACGGCGCTCTTCGTCGAATGGAAGAAGCGGTTCACCGAGATCGTGGCCACCGCAAGGAACAGGAGTGAGCCTTCCGACCATCCCAGGGCAGGAATCATGAGGAGCGTGAGTGCGAGACGTGCGGTGCTTGCCCCGACGAGGATCGAGCGGCGAGAGAATCGATCGATGAAGGGACCGGTGAACGGCCCGACGATGGAGAAGGGCAGGAGCGTCACGGCAAAGACCTTCGTGACCTGCGAGGGGGTCCTGGCGGCGGAGACGCTGAAGATCAGGACCGAGGCCAGGGCCACCTGATACAGGCCGTCGCCGGCCTGTGACAGGAGCTGGGAGAGGAACAGGCGGCGACACCGCGGTATGGCCAGGACCGCCCGGAACTGGCTCAGGCGAGAGGCGTCAGCTCTGGTGGTGCGCGTCGAAGAACGCCGTCCAATCGACGTGCTGGGAACCACCATTCCCCAGGATGAACTCCTCCACCATCTCCCTGGCAGCGTCGTCGGAGAACTGCACCGGTGGGGACTTCATGAAGTACGCCGACGGCCCGATGAGAGGCCCCCCGATCCCTCGGTCCATCGCCAGTCGGACGCAGCGCACTGCGTCGATCACGATTCCCGCTGAGTTCGGCGAGTCCCACACCTCGAGCTTCAGCTCCAGCGAGATGGGGATGTTCCCGAACTCCCGTCCCTCGAGCCGGATGTGGGCCCACTTCCGGTCCTTCAGCCACGGGACGTGATCTGACGGTCCGATGTGGATGTCGTTGGCGGGGAGGCCCTTCCGGAGCTGGGAGGTGACCGCCTGCGTCTTCGAGATCTTCTTGGACTTGAGCCGTTTCCGCTCCAGCATGTTCATGAAGTCCATGTTGCCGCCGAAGTTCAGCTGGGAGGTGTGATCGAGCTTCACCCCACGATCCTCGAACAGCTTGGCCAGGACGCGGTGCACGATGGTCGCCCCGACCTGGGACTTGATGTCGTCGCCGAGGACGGGAAGGTTGGCATTGGCGAACTGGCTGGCCCAGATGGTGTCCGAGGCGATGAACACCGGGATGCAGTTGACGAACCCGGCGCCTCCGGCGATGGCCGCCCCGGCATAGAAGCGCGCCGCGGCCTCGCTCCCGACCGGGAGGTAGTTCACCACCACGTCGGTGTGGGTCTCCCGAAGCACCCGGGCAACGTCGACCGGGGGAGCGTCCGACTCGGTCACGACCTCTTGGTAGAAGGTGCCGAGACCGTCGAGCGTGTGCCCGCGAAGCACCTCGACGCCGGTCGGAGGCACGTCCGCGAACCGGATGGTGTTGTTCGGTTCGGCGAGGATCGCCTCTGAGACGTCTCGTCCGACCTTCTTTCCGTCCACGTCGAACGCGGCCACGATCTCGATGTCCGACACGTGGTACGGACCGAGCTTCACGTGCATGAGGCCCGGGACCGTGTCGCGGGGGTCCGCGTCCCGGTAGAACTCAAGGCCCTGGACGAACGCCGAGGCGCAGTTACCGACCCCCACGATGGCCACTCGTGTCTTGTTCATGCGTGCCCCCCCTCCTTCGAAACTGCGGTTCGCCGCCGTGGCTTCCGACGCGCGGCCCGCCGCTCCGAACGGATCATGTTTTCGAGCCATTCGATGTCGTGTTCCGTGGAATCCATTCCGTGGCGCATCAGCGAGAGCGTGTAGGTGTCCACTCGCTCCCGGTAGGACGTCAGTCGTGCCTTGATGTCATCAAGGCGCTCCAGCAGTTGGGCCTTCCGACGTTCCAGAAGGCCGATCCGTGTCTCGGGATTCAGGTACCTGAAGAAGGCCAGACGGACGCGGAATCCGTTGTCGTCGTTGTTCTCGTGTCCGGAGGCCTCGACCAACTTCGAGAAGAGACGCTCCCCGTTCTCGGTGACCCGGTACACGTTCTTCCGCCGGCCCACCTCCTCCCGGGGAAAGACCACCTCGACGGAGCCCTCGCGCTGGAGCCGTTTGAGGGCTGGGTACAGGGACCCGTAGGACACCTGCCAGAAGGGCCCCAGGGTGTCCGAGAGTCGCTTCTTGAGTTGATAGCCGTGCATGGAGCTCTCCTTGAGGAGCCCCAGGATCGCCAAGTCCAGCATGCTCTACCTCACATTACGTATCGGCTCGATATATCGGTCCGATATATATAGCCCGGAGTCGGTCAGAGTGTCAACTTCGCGGTGCGCGCCACGACGACGCGGAGGGGCCGGCCGCCACGAGGCGGGTGGTTAGACTACCCCGCGATGTCACGGGTCCTGCTCATCGGCTGGGATGGCGCGGATTGGAGGATCCTCGATCCGATGTTGGAGGCGGGGATCCTTCCGAACTTGGCAGCGTTGATCCGCCGGGGCGCCCGAGGGACCCTGATGTCGACCGTCCCCAACCACTCCTGGTCGGCATGGCCGTCCTTCCTCACCGGCATGGATCCCTCGAATCACGGCGTGTACGACATCTTCGAGCGGGACTACTCGACCCGCCGGAAGCTGCCGGTCACGTATCTCTCGATCAAGGAGACCACCATCCTCTCCGACCTCGCGGCCGCGGGAGTTCCCACCGTGATGACGAATGTGCCGCTGACGTTCCCGCCTCCCAGGATCGAGGGGAAGCTGGTCGCGGGCGGCGTCCTCCCCAAGTGGCGGCCGTTCACGCAGCCACCCGAGCTCGCCGAAGAGCTGGAGCGAGCCGAGGTCCCGTTCCCGATCAACGGGATGTCGTGGACCACGTTCCGGAATCGCCCGGAGCCGTTCTTGGCGGAGGCCCTGGCGCTCACGGAGTCCCGGATCAGGGCCAACGAGCATCTCCTCGACACGACGGACTGGCAGTTCGCCTCGTTGGTGTTCGTGGCCACCGATCGGGTGCAGCACTGCCTCACTAAGTACCTGTCTCCGGACCATCCGGACTACGAGCGGAACGCGAGGGCACCGCTGGCGGAGAAGATCCGGGAGGTCTACCGCCTCCTGGACGACGGCCTCGGACGGTTGGTGGCGAGGACCACCGGTGAGGATCTGGTGGTGTTCGCGTCCGACCATGGCTTCCGCGGAGTCACCCGGGCGCTGCACATGGACCGCCTCCTCGAGCATCTGGGGTTCTTGAGGTCGGCCGCCACCCGCGCGGTGTTCGGGCCGATGCAGTGGGGGAAGATGCGCGCCGTGGCCCGGAAGGTCTACGACTTCTTCGGCCTTCACGGCAGGGTCTCGCTGCCCCAGTCGGTCAACTGGCAGAAGACCGTGGCCTACACGGCCGTTCGCTCCACCGGAGAGGGTGTCTCTTTGAATCTCGCGGGGCGGGAGCCGGACGGGATCGTACAACCCGGCGACTACGAGAGCGTGCGGGACCAGGTGATGGACGCACTCGGGTCGTTCGTTGACTCGAGAACCGGCGCGAAGCCGATCGCCCGGCTGCGTCGACGCGAGGACGTCTTCTCGGGGAAGTACCTGGACACCGCGCCGGACATCGTCCTCGAACCGGCGCCCCTGTACAGCCTGACCCACGCCACCTCCGTGGTCGAAGACGCCGATTGGCTGTCCGGCGACCATCGCATCGAGGGCGTCATCGCCGCCGCCGGTCCCAGGGTGCAGGCGAATGCGTTCGAGCGCCCGGCGCAACTCGTGGACCTCGCTCCCACAATCCTTGCGGCACTGCGTGTGCCGGCGTCGGTGAAGCACGACGGCCGGGTGCTCTCCTCGGTGGTCGGCGAGGAGGCGTCGGCAGCCACCACGTCAGGTGTCTCGGCCGATGTCGGCGTCAAATCCGACTCCGGACTTGACGCGGAGGAGGCCCGCGAGGTGGAAGAGCACCTCCGGGGCCTTGGCTACCTCGAATAACGCGGCCCGGCCGAAGGGCGTGCGTGGGGCCTTCGAATCCATCCTTCCCGCCGGACGCTTCGGGGACGAGCGCACGATCCTCGCCGGGACCGGCCAGAACGCCGTGGGCCTTGTCGGGGCCATGCTGGCGGCGTTTGCCACACAGGTCTTGATCACTCGGGCGCTGGGAGCCGCTGCGTTCGGCGTGGTAACCGTGGCCACACAGCTCGCGTTCATCGGTGGCACCGCCACCAGGTTCGGCATGGACATGGCCGCCGTGCGGCGGGTGGCCATCGATCTCGGGCGGGGGGAGCGAGCCCGGGTCCGGGGCGTGGTGAACCGGGCAGCGACGATCGCAGCCGCGGTGAGCCTCGCGGCCGGAGTGGCCCTGTTCGCAGGTTCCGACTGGCTGGCGCGGGTCTTCACCACCACCCCGAGCGACGGTCGGTCGGCGTTTCGTGCCGCAGCCGTGGCGTTGGCGTTCGTGGCGCTCGCTCAGGTGTATCTGGGTGCCACCCGGGGGCTGAAGGTGATGCGGCACACTCTGTACATCTACTGGCTGGGGCAGCCGGCGGCCTGGATCGCC
>DASSDP010000094.1:0-6560 GCA_035697085.1 Actinomycetota bacterium | reverse complement strand
GACCAGCCCACGATCTCGGAGGACGGCCTGACCTGGACGTTCACGCTGAAGGACGGGATCAACTACGCGCCGCCGTTCCAGGACACACCGATCGTGGCCCAGGACTTCATCCGAGCCATGGAGCGGGAGGCGAACCCGACGGCCGCGGCCGGCGGCTACTCGAACTACTACGCGGTGATCGAGGGGTTCCAGGAGTTCTCCGACGGGAAGGCCGACTCGATCTCCGGGATGACGGCCGTGGACGACAAGACCCTCGAGATCAAACTGACCGAGCCAGCGGGAGACCTGGGCTTTCGCCTGGCCATGCCGGCAGCGGCGCCCATCCCTGAGGGAGTGTCCGACGGCCACGATGACGACTACGGTCGGTTCCTCGTTGCCTCCGGCCCGTACATGTTCGAGGGGAGCGAGGCCCTGGACTTCTCCGTGGATGCGAAGGACCAGCAGCCCGTAGCCGGCTACGTTCCGGAGCGGTCCATCATCCTGGTCCGTAACCCGTCGTGGGACAAGGCCACCGACGACCTCCGCCCCGCCTACGTTGACCGCATCGAGGTCACGATCGGTGGGACCGAGGAGGACCTGGCCAACAAGGTGGACAACGCCGAGATCGACCTGGTCTTCGACGGAGTTCCCCCGGCCCAGCAGATCCAGAAGTACACGGCCGACCCGAACCTGAAGGATCAGGTCAACTCCTATCCCTCGGACGGACAGCGGTACATCTCGTTCAACCTGGCCGAGCCGCCGTTCGACGACATCCACGTCCGGAAGGCCCTGAACCTTGCCCTGGACAAGGACGGCATGAGGCGGCTGCGGGGCGGCGAGCTGTTCGGGGACATCGCCGGGCACATCATCGTGGACTCCCTGCTGAACAACCAGCTGAAGGACTACGACCCGTATGCCACCCCCAACGGCCAGGGCGATATCGAGGCCGCCAAGGCGGAGATGGCTCAGTCCAAGTACGACACGGACGGAGATGGGGTGTGCGACGACCCGTCGTGCAAGGACATCCTGACGTTCATCGACGAGTCCGACCCCTATCCGGACCAGACGGCCCTTCAGCAGGACAACTTCGAGCCACTTGGTCTGACGTTCGACGTCAAGGCAGGGGAGCGGAGCACGTTCATGTACGACAAGTGCAACGACCCCGGAGCGCACGCCGCGTACTGCCCCAGCCCAGCGTGGGGCAAGGACTTCGCGGACGCGTTCACCTTCGCCGACCCCCTGTTCGGCAAGGAGTTCCTGGGTCCGGACTCCTGCTGCAATTACTCGCTGGTGGGCGCTGACGCTGCGTTCCTGCAGAAGGCCGGGTACACGGTGACCGAGGTCCCCAGCATCGAGGACAAGCTGGCGGAGTGCAGCCCACTCACCGGGGACGAGCGGATCACGTGCTACGCGGAGATGGATCAGCTCCTCATGGAGGAAGTCGTTCCCTGGGTCCCGTATCTCTTCGACAACAACGTCGACGTGATCTCGAGCCGGATCGTGAACTACTCCTTCGACCAGTTCGCCGGGAACGCGGCGCTGGACCACATGGCCATCGCCGCCGACCAGCAGTAGGGAAGAGGGAAACGGAAGGGGGCCATGAAATGTGGCCCCCTTCCTCATTCAAGGAGTAATGTAGAAGCCAAATGGGCCGGTACCTGATCCGTCGGTTCCTCTTCGGGATCTTGGTCCTCTGGATCGTCTCGGCCATCACGTTCTTGATCTTCGTCAAGCTCCCCGCCGGGGATCCTGCCCGGCGAGTGGCGGGGCGCCAGATCACCGCGGAGCGTCTGCAGAATGTCCGTGTGGCCCTCGGCCTGGACAAGCCCTGGTACGTCCAGTACGGCCGATTCGCCAAGGGTCTCGTACCTTTCCCAGGATGGTTCCTGAACGAGCAGGCGTACTTCTCTTACGCGAACCAGGTGCCGGTGAAGGAGGAAATCTTCCGGCGTCTGCCGACCACGGGGGTCCTGGCGGCCGGAGGGGCTGCGGTGTTCCTGGTGATCGGGATCCCCATCGGGATCGTGTCCGGGATCCGTCGTCGATCCCTTGCCGACAGGGCCGGAATGCTGTTCGCGCTGGTCGGCGTGTCCGCCCCCGTCTTTTGGATCGCGTACCTGTTGCTCTTCCTCTTCTGGGCCAAGCTCGGGTGGTTACCGGGGAGCAGCATCCCGCCTGGCGAGGGTCTGTTTGAGTCTGTCGCCCGAGGACGATTCATCCTCCCGTGGATCACCATTTCCCTGACGTACGCGGCGTTCTACGCGCGGATGGTCCGGGGGAACCTGATCGAGACGATGAGCGAGGACTACATCCGAACGGCCCGGGCCAAGGGTCTGTCGGAGCGGCGGGTCGTCTTCAAGCACGGACTCCGAGCCGCGCTCACTCCTATCGTGACCATGTTCGGGATGGACCTCGGCTACCTGCTCGGAGGCGCGGTGATCACCGAGACGGTGTTCAACCTCCCGGGGATCGGCCAGTACGCGATCCGCTCGCTGTTCACCACCGATTTTCCCGCGGTCATGGGGGTGACCCTGTTCGCGGCGATCTTCATCGTCGTGGCCAACCTGATCATCGACGTGGCCTACGCCTTCCTCGACCCCCGAGTGAGGTACGCGTGAGGCTGCCCTCAGCGGGGCGCCTCTGTGCCTGAGCCGCTCCTCCAGGTCAAGGATCTGAAGGTTCACTTCCCGACGGACGACGGGTTGGTCAAGGCCGTGGACGGGGTCTCGTTCACGATCGAGCAGGGAGAGACCCTCGGGGTCGTGGGGGAGTCGGGTTCCGGGAAGAGTGTGACCTTCCTCACCGTGCTCGGCCTGATCTCGAAGAAGGAGGCCCGGATCCAGGGAGAGGTGCTGTTCCGGGGAGAGGACCTGCTTCGAGCGCCCGACGACGTGCTCAAGAGCATCCGCGGAAAGAGCATCAGCATGATCTTCCAGGACCCGATGACCTCGCTGCACCCCTTCTACAAGGTCGGAGTCCAGATCGTCGAGGCCATCCGGGCGCATCTCGATATCAGCAAGGGGGAGGCGATGGCCCAGGCCGTGGAGATGCTGCGGCGTGTTGGCATCTCTCGACCGGAGGAGCGCGTCCGCCAGTACCCTCACGAGTTCTCCGGGGGGATGCGCCAGCGAGCCATGATCGCCATGGCGCTCTCCCTCAACCCCGACCTCCTGATCGCGGACGAGCCCACCACTGCCCTGGACGTCACGGTGCAGGCCCAGATCCTCGATCTCATCGATCGGCTGAAGGAGGAGTTCAGCGCCTCGGTGGTGATGATCACTCACGACCTGGGCGTCGTTGCCGAGCACTGCGACGACATCATGGTCATGTACGCCGGGAAGCCGGCAGAGTACGGAACCCGGCAGGAGGTCTATTACGACTCCCATCATCCCTACACGTGGGGACTGCTCCAGTCGATCACCCGCATCGATCTGCCCAGGACGGAGCGCCTCCGGCCGATCAAGGGACTTCCGCCATCGCTGATCTTCGTTCCGTCGGGTTGCCCGTTCCACCCCCGGTGCCCCTACGTGATGGACGTCTGCAAGGTGGAGGTTCCGCAGCTCGTCACGTCGAACGGGAGGCACGCTTCGGCCTGCCACCTTTCGCTCTCTGAGAAGGAGCGCATCTTCCACAACGATGTGGCGGTCCAGGCGTGAGCGCAACCGAAGTCGCCACCGAGCTCATCCCCTCCGGGATAGGGGAACGGGAGCCTCTCGTAAAGCTGGTCGGGGCAAAGAAGCACTTCCCGATCACTCGAGGGATCATCTTCCAGAAGAAGATCGGCCAGGTCCACGCGGTGGATGGCGTCGATCTCGAGGTATATCCGGGAGAGACCCTGGGACTGGTCGGCGAGACCGGCTGCGGGAAGTCGACAACGGCGCGCCTGATGACCAAGCTCTACGACCTCACCGAGGGGCAGGTGTTCTTCGACGGCGTGGACATCACGAAGTTCAACCGCAACCAGATGCGCCCGCTGCGTCGGGAGATCCAGATGATCTTTCAGGACCCGTACGCCTCGTTGAATCCACGGAAGACCGTGGGGACGATCATCGGCGTGCCGTTCCGGGTTCACGGAACGCTCTCGAAGAGCAAGATAAAGTCAGAGGTCCAGGAGCTGATGGAGCTGGTCGGACTGAATCCCGAGCACTACAACCGCTACCCGCACGAATTCTCCGGCGGTCAGCGGCAGCGGATCGGCGTGGCCCGGTCCCTGGCGCTCCGGCCCCGCCTGATCGTCTGCGACGAGCCGGTGTCGGCCCTCGACGTCTCGATCCAGGCGCAGATCCTGAACCTTCTGGAAGACCTCCAGGAGGAGTTCCACCTTACGTACGTGTTCATCGCCCACGACCTCTCCGTGGTGAAGCACATGAGCGATCGGGTGGCGGTCATGTACCTCGGCAAGATCGCGGAGATCGCACCCGGTGACACCCTGTACGAGAACCCCAAGCACCCCTACACCGGGGCGCTGCTGTCGGCGGTCCCGATCCCGGATCCCAACCTCGCGGCGCAGAAGAAGCGGATCGTCCTGGAAGGCGATGTGCCTTCTCCGATCGATCCTCCGAGCGGCTGCCGGTTCCATCCGCGGTGCCCGCGGGCGCAGTTCCCAACCTGTCGGGAGGTCGAGCCGGAGCTCACTCGGCATCACCGCGGCCAGTTCGCCGCATGCCACTTCCCGCTGGAAGATCGGGCCGTGATAGAGTCTTAAGACTGATGCTCAACGCAACCCTGATCGTCATCCACATCATCGCCACGACGCTGCTGATCCTTTTCATCCTCCTCCACGCGGGGAAGGGCGGTGGGCTGTCCGACATGTTCGGCGGCGGAAGTTCGCTCTCGGGCGGGACCGCGGTGGAGAAGAACCTCGACCGCATCACCGTGGTGACGGCGCTCGTCTTCGCAGGAACCACCTTCTGGCTTGCGTGGAAGTGGGTCTAGGGCTCACACCCGGCCGACCCTGAACTCCCGCCTCTCTCTCGGCTTCTTCTCCTTCTTGCTTGCGGCCGCAGCCTGCACGTCACCACCGCGGGAAGAGCAACCCGGTCGTGCCCCGGGGCTGCGGGCTCCGTCGACTCTTCGCATCGGCATCACGCCGGTCGGAAGCCTCGATCCACGGGATCTGGAGAGTCCGGAGTCTCTCCTGGTGGCGGCACAGGTGTTCGATGGGCTGGTGGCCTACGACCCGAGCACATCTACCATCCGGCCGGCGGTGGCCGAACGCTGGAACATCCTCGACGAGGGAACGCGCTTCGTGTTCCATCTGCGGCCCGGAGTCACGTTCCACGACGGCAGCCCGGTGTCCGCGAGCAGTTTCGTCTCCTCGTGGACGCGCCTCGCGGACCCGAATGGATCCGCGCCGTTCGCGTTCCTGCTCGAGTCGGTTCAGGGCTTTCAGGGGTTCCACACGACGAGGAAAGCCCGCATCTTCTCGGGGCTGTCCGCTCCCGACCCCCGGACGTTCGAGGTTCGACTCACACGCCCGTGGCGCGACTTCGTCGCCCTCCTGGGGCATCCCACTCTGTCACCCGTCCCGGAAACGGCAGATGAGCCGAGCTTCCCGGCTCTTCCCGTCGGCAACGGCCCGTTTCGGCTGAGCGCCGCGGTGCAGCCGGGAGACCCGGTCCTTCTCAGCCGCTTCGACGAGTACTACGGAACCAGGGCCCGCGTCGACAGCCTGGAGTTTCGGATCCACCCCACGTCGGAAGACGCCTGGCCGGACTTCCTTGCCGGCGAGCTCGACGTGTCCGAGGTACCGGCGTCGGCGTTGGTGGACGCCCAGGCGGAGTTCGGATCGCGGGGGATCGTGACCCTCGGCCGTGTCCTGTACTGCGGGTTCAACCAGGAGGTCAAGCGGCTGAGGAACCAGCGGCTCCGAACTGCGGTTTCCCTGGCCATCGACCGGGAGGCTCTTACCCGTGGCGTGTACGGAGACGTGGCGGATCCCGCCAGGGGCATCGTGCCCCCGACCATCGCCGGGTACCAGGACGACGCCTGCGCCGGTGCCTGCACGACGGACCTCGAACGGGCGACTGCCATCGTCGGAGAGTTGCCGACCGGCCCCCGCACGTTCGATCTGGACTTCCGGGACTCGCCCATCGGTGCGCGCCTGGCGGTCACGCTGGCGGAACGACTGGGGCTGGTGGGGCTCAGAGTGACCCCGAACGCGCACGAGCAGGATGAGTTCGTTCAGTTGTTCCAGCGAGGGGAGCACGAGTTCTACTGCCTGGTGTGGGTGGCCGACTTCCCTCGGGCACAGGCATTCCTCGAGCCTCTGTTGCTTTCGACATCGCCCGACAACCGGACTGGATTCCGCGACGTGAGACTGGATCGCCTGTTGAACCGAGCTCGGGCCGCCGACGACCCCGCAACCGCTGAAGACCTCTATCGGCGGGCAGAGCGGCGGGCGCTCGAATTCATGCCCCTCGTGCCCCTGGCCTGGTTTCGATCTCGCCTCGCGGTGAAGCCGTACGTTCAGGGATTCGCCCTCGACCCTTCGGGAACGTTCGATGCCGCCAGCCTCTCGATCCAGCCCTAGGCACATCCTGACCCTTGTCTGTGTGGCCCTTCTTTCGACGGCGTGCCCC
>DASSDP010000093.1:0-4013 GCA_035697085.1 Actinomycetota bacterium | reverse complement strand
GAGTGCGAGTCGGTGGAGACGGCGAACTTCACCCCGTGCTCTCGGGCCCACAGCAGATGCTCGTCCTTCAGGTCCAGACGATCGGGGAAGGAGTTCACCTCGAGTGCCGTGCCCGTGCGGGCGGCAGCCTTGAACACCGTTTCGAGATCGAACTCGATCGGCGGGCGACGCCCGATCAGCCGGGCCGTCGGATGTCCGAGGATGTTGACGAGCGGGTGCTCCATGGCCTTGACGATCCGCCGGGTCATGTCGTCCTTCGACTGGTTGAGGTGAGAGTGGACGGATGCCACGAGCACGTCGAATCCCGAGAGGAACTCCTCGTCCCAGTCGACGGACCCATCCTGTTGGATGTTCAGCTCCGACCCGTGGAGGAGGGTCATGTCGCCGGCCTTCTCCAGCTGACGGATGCGCGCGCGCTGGGCGAGCGCCTTCTCCTTCGTCATCCGCTGCATGTACAGCAGCTCGGCGTGATCCGTGACCGCGTAGTACTCGTAGCGCCTGGCCCGAGCGGCCTCGATCATCTCCTCGAGCGGAGCGAGCCCGTCGGTCAGGTTGGTGTGCGTGTGCAGATCCCCTTTGATCTCCTTCTCCTGCAGCAGCTTGGGCAGCTCTCCGTCCAGCGCCGCCTCCACCTCCCCCCGGTCCTCCCGGAGCGTCGGGGGTATCCAGGACAGCCCGAGGTGCTCGTAGACCTCCTTTTCCGTCTCCGCCACGACGAGCTTTCCGCTCTTGGCCCGGAAGAGTCCGTACTCCGAGAGCTTCAGGCCCTTCCGAACTGCTATCTCCCGGATCCGGACGTTGTGGGCTTTGGAGCCGGTGAAGTACTGAAGGGCCGCACCCCAAACCTCCGGCGGGACCACCCGGACGTCGACCTGAAGTCCCTTCGTGGTGAGGATGGACGACTTCGTGTCTCCCTTCGCCAGGACCCGCTGGACGTAAGCCATCGAGGCGAACGCGTCCATGACCGGACCCGAGTTCTCCGAGGCCACCAGGAGATCGATGTCGCCGATCGTCTCGCACATTCGTCGGAGCGACCCGGCGTAGTCCGCCCGTTTCACCTCCGGTAGGGATTTCAGCTCCTCCAGGATCTCCTCGGCCAGGTCGATGGCCGCTCCCAGCTGCACCCGGCCGCCCGCTTTCTGCATCAGCTCGATCCCACGGAGGATGTTCTCTTCGGTCTTCGGACCGAATCCCCGGAGCTCCCGAAGTTGCCTCTCGTGGAGCGCGTCGAGCAGTTCCTCCACCGACGAGATCCTCAGCTCGTCGAACAGCACCATGGCCTTCTTGGGTCCGAGCGTGGGAATGGCGAGCATCGACCGGACGCCGTCGGGGATCTCCGACCTGAGGTCCTCCAGAGCGTGGATCGTTCCCGTCTCCAGGTACTCCTTGACCTTCTCGGCGATGGACTTCCCCACGTTCGGGATGGCCTGGAGGCCCTTGAGATCGAGCTTCTCCACGTCGCCGTGGTACCCACCGACTGCCCGTGCGGCCTTCTCGTAGGCCCGGGACTTGAACGCCTCGCCCCCGGACATGGAGATGAGGTCGGAGTACTCCTGGAGGAGCGCCTCCACGTCCTCGTTGGCCCTGGGCATTCCCCAGATTCTAGGCGCGTCGTTCGCCGGCCCGGGCGGCGAGGCTCGCAAGGGAGCGATCCATGTGGCCGGATACCTCGCGCTTTCCGAACAGACGGATCAACAGGCCGCGAACCGGTCCGGCCGGCTCCTGCCGCGACTCCAGGCGAACTCGCGTCCCGGCCCCTTCGGGCTGAAGCCGGATGGAGAACACCGTCTCCCGCGCGAACTCGGGGGCGGGTTTCCCGTCGAGCCGCTCCGCTTCATGACGCCACGCGAGCACCTTGCCGGGGACGTACTCCGTCACGACCTGATCGATCTCCGCTCGCTTCCTGCCCCATCGTCCGTGGAGTCGCTGCTTCCTCCCCGGGCCGGCGCCCTCCAGAACCTCGATCCGATCCGCGGCCGTGAACCACTCCGAGAGCTTCTCTGGATCCTCGACGAGCGGCCACACTCGGTCCGGTGGGAGATCGACGTGTCGCTCGCGGACGATCTCGATCATGAAGAGGTTCGCTCGGTTACTCCAGGCCGAGGAGCCACAAGAGGAGGGCCTTCTGGGTGTGGAGGCGGTTCTCCGCCTGGTCCCACACAACCGACCGCGGTCCGTCGATGACCTCGTCGGTGATCTCCTCGCCGCGGTGGGCGGGGAGGCAGTGCATGACGATCACGTCGTCGGCGGCCTCCTCGACGGCGTCCCGGTCGATCCGGTACGAGCTGAACACGAGAACGCGTTCAGCGTGCTCCTCTTCCTGGCCCATCGACGCCCACACGTCCGTGTACAACACATCGGCACCGGCGACCGAACGGGAGGCGTCGTTTCCCACCTCGACTGAGCCCCCCGTCGCCCGGGCGATCCGTTCGGCTCGGTGCACGACCTGGGGGATGGGCTCGTAGCCCGGTGGCGTGGCCACCCGCACGTGCATCCCCGCCTTCGCTCCGCCGAGCACGAGCGAGTGGACGACGTTGTTCCCGTCGCCCAGATACGCGAGCGTGAGGCCGCGCGTATCTCCCTTCTTCTCCCGGATCGTCAGGAGGTCGGCCAGCACCTGGCACGGATGCTCGTAGTCGGAGAGCGCATTCACCACCGGAACGTCCGCGGTGGATGACAGCGCCTCGAGCCGCTCCTGCTCGAAGGTTCGCACCACGATGCAGTCCACGTATCGGGAGAGCACCCGCCCCGTGTCCTCCAGGGTCTCTCCCCGTCCGAGCTGGAGCTCCTGCGAGGACAGGGCAAGCGCATGGCCGCCGAGCGACGCCACGGCTACGTCGAACGACACCCGCGTCCGCGTCGAGGGCTTCTCGAAGATGAGGGCCGCGGACTTTCCGGCCAGGCGCCCGTCGTAATCGCCGGGTGACGCCTTGACCTTCGCCGAGAGCTGGAGGAGATGCTCGAGCTCCTCGGCAGAGAGGTCGTCCAGCGAGAGGAAGTCCCGGCTCACGTCGACAGTCTACCGACCGGGCCCGACGGACGTTCGTTCATCCGGCCCGAAGTTCTGCTCCAAACTCCGCCGCGAGCTGCTGCGCGATGACCCGAACGAGGCCGTCGACCTCCTCGTCGGTGAGGGTCCGGTCCGGTGCCCGAAAGTCGACGGCGAAGGCCAGGCTCACCATCCCCTCGGGGAGGGGTGCGCCCTCGAAGACGTCGAACAGCACGGCCCGGTCGAGCAGCTCACCGGCAGCCCGGACCAGCGCCCGATGGACGTCTCCCGCCCGGACGTCTCGGTCGACCATGAACGCGAGGTCACGGCGCACGGGTGGGAATCGAGACACGTCGTGGTACACCACATCCCCACCGGCCGCCTCGAGAAGGGGGGCCACGAGCACCTCGAAGGCGACCACCCGGCCCACCCGTTCCCCCAGGTCGAACCGCCGGGCCGCGCCGGGATGGAGCTCTCCTATCTCGCCGATCCGATGGTCGCGAAGAAGGACCGAGGCGGATCGGCCGGGATGATATGGAGGGCCCTCCGGCTCCCCGAGCGACCAGCCCTCAACGCCGAGGACCTCGAGCACATGTTCCAGGACCCCCACGGCGTCGAGAAAATCGTGCTCCGAACGCTGCCCCGGCCATCCCACGGACGGAGCCCCGGCGAGCAGCAGCGCCGCCCGCTCCTCCTCGATCGGATCCCCCTCGCCTCGCAGGAAGACGTGACCCACCTCGAACAGCCGAATGGACGGGTTCCGGTGATCGGCGTTTCGACGAGCCGCGGACAGAAGACCCGGGAGAAGCCCCGTGCGAAGGTACGTGTCCTCCTCCGAAACCGGGTTGGCCACCCGGATCCCCTCCCCTCGCCCGTCTTCGTACACCGTGAGGTCGGCGGCGGAGGCGAAGGTCGTGGACTGCGTCTCCAAGAGGCCCGCGCGCACGAACGCGTCCCGCAGCCTGCGGTGCAGTCGCTGCTCCCGGGTGAGTCCCCCGGCCTGGCGGACCCCGGGAAGCGTCGA
>DASSDP010000092.1:0-7333 GCA_035697085.1 Actinomycetota bacterium | reverse complement strand
CGGGGGGCACCGCAGTGCGGAGAATTCCAGCCCGGCTCTGCCCAGAAGCTTCCGCACGGTCTCGATGTGCACGTCCTCGCCGTTGTGCGACCCGCACATGACGGCGATCTCTGCATCGCTCAGTTCCTCGTCGGCGAGGTTGAGCGAGACGGCAGCCTGGAGAGGCTTGGCGGAAGACCGGGCGAAGGCAACGCGGCCGGGATCGCCGGCCGAGGCGACCAACACTCCGCGATCATCAGCCACCGCGATGGAGCCGAGGTGCACTGCCTCCTCGACTCCGGAGCGGAATACTCTGACCAAGGGAACCGGACTCGCCACGGTAGGCAGCCTACTGATCGTCGAACGGTCGGAGGCGTCCGGTCAGCTGTCCAACTGGCGGATCTTCTCCCGCCACCGGCCCTTCAGCTCCTCCTGCAGAGCATCGTGAACGCCGAATACCCTGCCCCGGGCCTCGGAGACGGCGCGCTCTTCCTCGTCGATCCGGGATACCGCGGCCTCGAGCTCCTCATCGGACATGCCCTCGAGATCCGAGAGGCGAGCATCGGACAGCAAGCGCTCGATCCTGCGGCGAGCGAGCGTGAGCTCCTCGTCGGGCAGGGTGACCACCGGGGCCTCTCCTCGTGAGGGGCCCAGCGGTGCGTCGGCGAGGGTGGCGGCCAGCTGATCCACGATGCTCCCGGCACGATCCCCGGTCTTGCGTCGCTCGAGCTCGGCCTGAAGGATGTCGCGCCGACCCTGGAGCAATCGTCGGACCAAGGAGAGGTACTCACGTTCGGCCCTGCACAGGTCTCGGCGGCGTCGCAGCTCCTCCATCTCCAGAGCGTCGAGGCCTTGGATGAACTCGGGGTCGAGCACGCGGTCGATCCGGCGCTTTCCTCCGAGCATGGGGACCTCTGGAACCTCGGTCACCTCATCACCTCCATCCGCAGGACTCGCCGAGCCACCGATTGGCCTCGCGCGCCGAGACGATTATCGCCCGTTGGAGAGCAAGAGGGGCAGAAGGGGGCGGGATCAGCAGACGGCCAGGACGTACGGGTATGGGTTCACCGCCGCGCCACCGCCGGGATGGTATTCGAAGTGCAAGTGGGGAGAGCCGGCGGCGTTGCCCGAATCACCGATATAGGCGATCAGATCACCCGCAGAGACGTGGGCGCCTGCCGGGACGTCGCTGAATCCCTGGAGGTGCATGTACATCGTCGTGTCCCCGCTATCGCCGTAGACGTAGGCGGTGAGACCGCCAAGCCCGCTGGAGGAGTGAGCCACGGTTCCACTCTGGGCTGCGTAGACCGGCGTCCCGTAGCCGGCCATCATGTCCACGCCCTCGTGACGCCGACCGCCCGATCGGGGCGCCCCCCAGCTGTCCACGAACGAAGTGCCCGGGCCGGGGCAGGCCTCCAGCACCGCGCCCGGGATGATGTTCGTGGAGCCGCTTGCGGTGATGATGCTGGCCACGGCGAGCTCGGTTGCGAGCTTCCTGCCCAGCTTGTCCCGAAGCACCTGGGCTTCCTCGAGCTTCGCGTAGATCTCCTGCTTCTTCTCTTCCAGAACGTCGACGGTTCCTGCCTGCCGCCGCGACAGCTGATTGAGGTCCACGCGATGCCTTCGGAGCTGCTCGGAGAGGACGCCCACGCCGAGGACCAGATCCACGTCGTCCTGAGCAATCTGGTTGAGGAACACCACTCGGTCCGAGAACTCGGAAAAGGAGTCCGATGCAAGCAGGAGCTCAAGGGTGCTTGAGCCCCCGAGAACGTATGCCTCTCGGGCCCTCGCCGCGAGCCTCGTCTGGAGCCGGTCCACTCGAGCCCTTGCTCGGGCGATGGCCGAGCGCGTTCGATTGAGCTTTTCCTCGGTGAGGATGAAGCGGCCGTACGCTTTCTCGTACACGGCGGTGGCCGCGGTGGCTTCTCTCTCCGCGGCCGCAAGCGCTTTCTTCGCCGCGGCCAGCTCTTCCTCTGTGCTCTGCGCCCCAGCCGAGCCAGTGAAGAGTCCAGCGAGCAGTACCACCGCAACGAACGGTGCGAGCTTTCTAGGTGCTTTGCGTGCGGTCAACCGACGTTTCTCCCCCTCGCGGGCCCCCCGGGCGAGCCGAGCGGTGGCCGGGCAAAGTTCGCAGGAACCCTAACACCCGCCCTCAAGCCCATCAACCTTCTGACGTTCCGGTCAAAGTGGACGGAGGAGCTCAACCGCCTGAACGACCATGGGACGCTGCTCGTCGGGGAATCGTCGGATTCTCCTTACGAACACCAACCGGTAAGCTTCTGCCCCGATGGCCAACAGTGACGACATCGTCGACCTCATTGCGGGGTTGGCGCTCTTCGCGGACCTTTCGCGGCCCGAGCTCGAGGCGTCCGCCCACACGTTCGATGAGGAATGGTTCGCCCAGGACCAGCGCATCCTTCGACAGGGGTTCGGCGGTTCCAACTTCTACGTGATCCTCGACGGCGAGGCCGCGGTCCGCATCAACGGCGAGCAACTCGCCACCCTCGGTCGGGGAGATTTCTTCGGAGAGGTGTCGGTGCTCCTCGGCGAGGTTCCCACCGCCGATGTGGTGGCGCTTCGGCCACTCCGCTGCCTCGTGCTGTCCGGCTCCGAGGTCCAGGAGTTCCTCACCGCGACACCGCGGGTGATGTTCCGAATGCTCCAAGCGGAAGCACGCCGGTTGCGAAACACCCTCCAGTGGCGGAGCTAGGCGACCGCCCGCACCCGCCGGGCGACTACCAAGTCGTGGTCGTCGGGAGCGGCCCCGGCGGGCTCCAGACGAGCTATTTTCTTCACCGGCGAGGGATCAACCACGCTCTGATCTCGGCCGACTCGGCACCCGCAGGGATGTTCCAGAAGTTTCCTTTCTTCCAGCGGTTGATCTCCTGGACCAAGCCGTACGCACCCGCCGAGCGAGGCACGAGGGCGTACGAGCGGTACGACTGGAACAGCATGATCGGGGAGGAGCCGGAGCATCGGACGCTGCTTCCCGCCCTCATGGACGGCACCTCGTATTTCCCCTCGCGAGACGAGATGGAACGGGGGATCGCACTCTTCGTCGAACGGACCGGCCTCCAGGTTCGCTATGAGTGCCGGTGGGAGTCGACCCGTCAGGATGACAACGGCTTCGTTCTCTCGACGACCGACGGTGAGTACAGGTGCCGGGCGGCCATCTTTGCCATGGGCATGACCCGGGCGTGGAAGCCGGACATCCCCGGCCTCGAGCTCGTCCCCCATTACGTCGAGACTCGATCACCGAAGGAGTACACGAACAAGAAGATCGTCATCATCGGAAAGCGCAACTCCGGGTTCGAGATCGCCGACGGGTTGCTCCCGTGGGCCCGGCAGATCCTTCTCGTCTCTCCTCGTCCCGCCCGGATCTCGGTGGTCACACGATCACTCGCCGGGGCTCGAGCCCGATACCTTCAACCGTACGAAGACTACGTGCTGGCCGGTGGAACGTTCGTTCTCGACGCTGCTCTCGATCATGTCGAACGGAATGACGCGGGCTACCGCGTCTTTGCCAGCGGAACGACCCATCCCGGCGACATCGTGCTCGATGCCGACGAGGTCATCGCGGCGACGGGATTTTCTACCCCCCTCCTCGATCTCCCAGATCTGGGCGTTGCCACCTTCTATTCCGGACGCCTTCCGGCTCAGACTCCGTTCTGGGAGAGCGCCTCGCTGCCTGGGATCTACTTCGCGGGATCGGTCAGCCAAGGCTCGATCGGGCTGAAGAAGTACGGAAAGACGGGAAACTCCGCTGCCGTGCACGGCTTCCGCTACAACGCCGGCGTGTTGGCGAACCATCTGGCCCAAGACCGCTTCGGCATGACACTGAAGAAGCGCTCGCTTCGTCCGGAGGAGGTCGTTCCGTACCTCTTGGAAGAGGCAACCACCGCCCCCGAGCTGTATAACCAGCCCTCCTACCTTGCCCGGGTGCTGAGCTTCAACGATGACATCATCGACGAGGGCATCCTCCCACTCGCGCACTTCGTCGATTCCTCGGGGCCCGATGCCGTGGCCATCACCGTGGAGACGGATGACCAGTCGGACACGCATCCAGCCGTCTACGTTCGCAGGGGAGCGCGAGTGGATGAGCACCTCCTCGCAGGGGACCAGATGCTCGATTTCCGCACTGAGGAGCACAAGAACCAGCTCGCTGCGGTCCTGCAGGACGTTCTGACCTAGGAGGCAGGTGTGGCCAACCCGTCGGATGACGAGCTTCGAAGGATCTACGAGGAAACCAAGACGATCGCCGTGGTCGGCGCGTCGAACGACGAGTCGAAGTCTGCCAACGAAATCCCTCGGTACCTTCAGCGCCAGGGGTTCCGAATCGTCCCCGTCAATCCTCGCGGTGGAGAGATCCTCGGGGAACGGGCGTACCCTTCCCTTACCGAGGTGGATGTACCCGTGGATGTGGTGGAGGTGTTCCGCCCCTCCGAGGAGACGCCGGCCATCGCACGGGACGCCGTGGCGATCGGGGCGAAGGTGTTGTGGCTCCAGACTGGCATCGAGTCCGAGGAAGCGGAGAGGATCGCGCAAGAGGGCGGGCTAACGACGGTCATGAACATGTGCATGGGCGTCACACACCGCCGGCTGGGCCTCGGCCCCGGACCCCACGGGTGACCAAGAAAGCCAGCTGGGGGTTTGTCGAGGGCGATGAGATCGCTCCGGGGCGGGTAGCGCTCGACCGCCTGGGCGGAGGAAACCTCTTCGAGACCTTTCTGGCTTGGGATGATCGGCTGTTCTTCATCGTCGTGGCCAAGCTCATCCGTCCGGATCGAGTTGAGGACGGCAGCGCGGTCAAACGGCTTCAGAAGGAGGCCGAAACCCTGGCGCGGCTGTCCCATCCCGTCCTGGTCCGGTCGTTCGGGGCGGTGCTGGAAGGTCCTCATCCCCACGTCGTCTTGGAGCACACCGAAGGGCCGACGCTGCGGTCACTGTTGCGAAGATACGGTCCCCTTCCGATGGAACAGATCCTGCCCCTCGCGCTGAACCTGTGCTCCGCGCTTCACTACCTGACCACCGAGGGCATGGTCCATTTGGACGTCAAGCCCGGGAACATCATCATGGGTGCTCCCCCCCTCTTGATCGATCTCAGCCTTGCCCGGTCTCTCACGGAGGCTGGGCGGATCACCACCCCGATCGGCACCGAACCGTACATGGCGCCCGAGCAGTGTGAGCCGGGAGCTCGCGGAGCGATCGGCCCCCCTGCCGACGTGTGGGGGGTGGGGGCCACACTCCACGAGGCGATAACCGGTCGCCCGCCTTTCCCCCGAAATGACCTCGATCCCGGGGAGGCTGGCGTGGGCTTCCCCCAACTCGTGCGGGATCCCGAGCCTCTCCCGCCCGATACACCGTCGGCCGTCGCCGAGACGGTGCTCCGCTGTCTGGCGAAGGACCCTTCCGATCGGCCATCTGCAGCGGAGCTGGGGATGGGTCTTCAGCCAATCGTGGCCTCCGCCCGCCGTCGATCGGTGCTGGGGCTGCGTCGACCCAGGCTTCGTTGATCTAGAAAACTACCCTTCCGACTCACATCGAATGACCCCAAAAGGCTATGTGCCAATCCCGTTGCCCGACCGAAAAGCCACTACAGCAAGCGCTGTAGACGGTCCCAAGAGGGACCCCCGACAGAAGGGGGCACCGATGAGAAGGACGGCCCAACGGCTTCACCCGGCCGCCCCACGCCCGCGAACCAGCCGCGCCCTCACTGTTTTTGCGACCACGCTGGTTCTGATGGGTCTCGGAGCGATCGGGCCGGTGGGCTCGAGCCTCCTTGCCTCGGCAAGCGCATCTGAGCAGAGCGACGCGTCGGACGACGATCAGTCCAACCTCTTCGCGGCGAAGAAGGAGGAGGACTCCGAAGCGGCGTTCGAGGAAGAGAACGATGACTCCGGAGACGGCGGACCCAAGGAAGACGACTCGGGGGACTCCAAGGACGACGAAGCAACGAAGAAGGACGAGGACGCGGACCAGGACGAGGACTCCAATGGTGACGAGGGCACCAAGGAGGAGGAGGGAACGAAGAAGGACAAGGACGACGACTCCAAGGGCGACGACGACTCCAAGGGCGACGACGACTCCAAGGACGACGACGACTCCAAGGACGACGACGACTCCAAGGACGACGACGACACCAAGGGTGACGACGACACCAAGGGTGACGACGACTCCAAGGGTGACGACGACAAGGACGACACCAAGGGCGACGACGACAAGGACGACACCAAGGGTGACGACGACTCCAAGGGCGACACCAAGGGTGACGACGACAACGACGACACCAAGGGTGACGACCCCAAGGACGACACCAAGGGGAACGACGAGCAGGTCTCTCCACCCAGCGGCGGGAATCCGAGTGGAACGGTTGCTCCGGCAGGCCCGAGCGCACCTGCTGCGCTCGTCCCATCAGCTCCGATCAACCCAAGCGTGGGTGGAGCGGACGACGACGTCCTCGGCGTTGTGGTTACTCGGGGCGACGAGTCCCCTGTCGAAGCAGCAGGCGTAGGGGATCAGCTTCCCTTCACCGGCATGAATGTAGCCGGCGCTCTCCTCGCGGCGGGGATGTTCCTAGCTGTCGGCGGGGGGGCTCGTACCCTCGCTCGCCGGCGCAGCGCCTAGATCTATCGCATCAAGCACAGCCGGGTCTCCGGGTGGCGTCTCACCCCGAGACCCGGCTGCTGCTGTTCAGAGGAAGCTTGATGGACGGACGAACGCAGTTCTGGCTCCCGGACCCACAATTCTCAACTCAGTGCCGAGACATCGACTCGATAAGAATGTCGGCGACCTCAGGGCGAGTGAACTCGATCGGTGGGCGCTCCCCCGCTCGAAGCATCTCTCGAACCTTCGTCCCGGAAAGGGTCAGACGATCTTCGTCACCGTGGGGACAGATCTTTACCGTAGCCATCCCCTCGCACCGGTGGCACCAGAAGGCGTGGTCGAAGAACAGCGGAGTGATGCCCAATTCATCTGGATCGAATCGCTCGAAGATCTGATGAGCATCGAAGGATCCGTAATAGTCACCCACTCCCGCGTGGTCGCGTCCAACGATGAAATGCGTGCACCCATAGTTCTTCCTGATGATCGCGTGGAAGATGGCCTCCTTCGGTCCCGCATACCTCATCGCCGCCGGGAATACGGCAAGAAGCACGCGCTCCGCCGGGTAGTACTCATCCAGGAGCACGCGATAGCAGCGCATCCGTACGTCAGCCGGCACATCGTCTTCCTTCGTCTCGCCGACGAGCGGATGCAGGAGAAGCCCGTCAACAACCTCCAGCGCGCACTTCTGAAGGTATTCGTGGGCTCTGTGAACCGGATTGCGTGTCTGAAAGCCCACCACGCGGCGCCATCC
>DASSDP010000091.1:0-3951 GCA_035697085.1 Actinomycetota bacterium | reverse complement strand
TCTGGGCACCCGCCGCGAGGTGCTTCTCCGCCTTCTCTCGGTCGGTGAACAGGCCCGTGGACTCGACCACGACGTCCACCCCGAGCTCCTTCCACGGCAAGTTCCCCGGGTCCCTCTCGGCGAGGACCCTGAACTCGTCCCCATCGACGCTGATGCCCTCGTCCGAAACCTTGATCTCGGAATCGAGATTTCCGAGCACGGAGTCGTATTTCAGCAGGTGAGCCAGCGTCTCTGAGTCGGTGATGTCGTTCACCGCCACGAGGTCGAGATCCGCGCCCTGCTTTTTGGCGGCCCGGAAGAAGTTGCGCCCGATCCTTCCGAACACATTGATACCGATCTTCACGCTCATCGTTCAACCTCCTCAGGGGTCATGGCGTTGCTCATCCTAGTATCCCGGACCGGATGGCCGGTCGTCACTCTCGGTCGAGATCTCGGTGTTCGACGGAGACCGGGAGGCCGCGCTTGGCGAACCATTCGTCGAGTGCATCGGCAACGACCACGGAGCGGTGGCGGCCCCCGGTGCACCCGACCGCGATCGTGAGGTAGGACTTCCCCTCCGCCACGTAGCCGGGGACCACGAATTCCAGCAGCGATCGAAGACGCTTCATGAATTCCCCGTATGCGTGCTGCCCGACGACGTACTTCCTGACTCGGGCGTCGGTCCCGGGCAGGGGTCTGAGCTCGTCGATCCAGTGCGGGTTCGGGAGGAACCGAACGTCGAGGACGAGGTCGGCATCGCGCGGGACGCCGAACTTGTAGCCGAACGAGACCACCGCGACCTGGAGCCCTTCCTCCGGCCGGGTCTTGACGAACGCGTCCCGTACCCGGTCCCGCAGCTCGTGTGGGGTGAGCGCCGTCGTATCCAGGATCAGGTCCGCCTCTCCCCGGAGTGATTCCATCATCATCCGTTCCTTCCGGATCCCCTCCGCCACTCGGTCGCCGGGCGCGAGGGGGTGGCGCCTTCGTGTGGCCTCGAACCGGTGCACCAGGGCCTCGTCAGAAGCCTCCAGGAACAGGATCCGGCACGGGATCTGGCGCGAGCGGAGCTCCTGGAGGCTCTTGGCCAGGTCGGCGAAGAACACCCCGCCCCGCACGTCAACCACGATGGCCACCCGGCGAGGCTCTCCCGCGGTGGCGACCAGCTCCGCCATCTTCCCGATCAGGGCGGGCGGGAGGTTGTCGACCACGAAATACCCCAGATCCTCGAGGCACTTGGCCGCCTCGGAGCGCCCCGCTCCCGAGAGGCCCGTGATGATGGTGAAGTCCGGGGTGAGCGTCTCCTCCGGGTGGACCGCCGCCTTGCGTGCCGGCCGAGCCGTCATGCGGACCTTGCCGGAGTGGTCAGCCGAGACTTGATCTCTCCCGCGAGGGCCGGACCGACCCCCGGGGTCCCGGCGATCTCTTCCTCCGACGCCCTGGCCAGTCTGGCCAGGGAACCGAACCGACGGAGGAGCGCCTTCTTCCGCGCGGGACCGACGCCTCGGATCTCATCCAGCGGAGATGCGAGTGCCCGCCGCTCTCGCTTCTTCCGGTGATATTCGATGGCGAAACGGTGCGCCTCGTCACGGAGGTGCTGGAGCACGAACAACGACTCGGACCCACGTGGCAACAGAAGGGGGTCCGGCTGCGCCGGCAGATACACCTCTTCAAGCCGTTTGGCCAGTCCCAGGGCCGGGATGCGGATACCCAGATCGGAGAGGACTCGAACCGCGATGTTCAGCTGTCCCCGGCCCCCGTCGACCACGACGAGGGAGGGCGGATAGGCGAACCGCCGTTTCCGCACGGGTTCGTCGACCTCGCGGAGGTAGCGGGTGAACCGGCGGCGGAGCATCTCTTCCATGCTGGCGAAGTCGTCCTGGCCCGGCACTCCCTTGATCTCGAACCGACGGTAGTCGGAACGCTTCGGCAGTCCGTCCTCGAACACCACCATCGAACCCACCTTGGCCTCCGGACCGATGTTCGAGACGTCGTAGGCCTCGATCCGCAGCGGCGGATCCGCCAGACCAAGAACGGTGCCCAGCTCGGACAGGGCCCGAGAGCGCGCGGCGAAGTCCGACGCCCGCTTTAGCTTGTGCCGGATGAATGCCTGCTTGGCGTTCACCGTCACGACCTGGAGGAGCCGCCGCTTGTCCCCCCGAGACGGTACCGAGATCCGCGCCCGTGCCCCCCGACGCACCTCGAGCCACTGCTCGAGGAGCTTGCCGTCGGCCGGCCAGGCGGGGACCAGAACCCGGGCAGGTACGTCGTCCCGGTCCATGTACAGCTCGCGAATGAAGGAGCCGAGGAGCTGTGGCGTGTCGAGATCTTCGACTCGGTCCACGATCCATCCCTTCCGCCCGGTCACTCGCCCCCGACGGACGAAGAAGACCTGGAACGCCGCCTCGAGGTCGTCATCGTCCATGCCCACGACATCGAGGTTTTCGGAGCGCGGCAGGACCATCTCCTGAGACTCCAGCGCCTTCCGGGCCGCCGCGATCCTGTCTCGAAACCGCGCGGCCTTCTCGTATTCCTGCACCCCGGACGCCGCGCGCATGTCGTCCTCCAAGCCCCGGAGAACCGCGTTGTGGTTTCCCTCCATGAAGTTGATGAGCGAGTCGACGATCGTCCGGTAGCCGTCCTCGGTGACTCCGGTCCTCTCGGGGACGCACGGACCGGCGCATCGTCCGATGTCGTAGAAGAGACAGGGACGTCCAGCCCGGCGTCGCTGGTCGAAGAAGCCGTCCGAGCATGTGCGGACGGGGAAGACGCGAGTGAGTGCATCGAGCGTCTCCCGGATCGCGTACGCATGGCCGTACGGGCCGAAGTATCGGACGCCGCGGCTCTTGCGTCCTCGCATGACCCTGGCCCGTGGCCACTGCTCCCCCACCGTGATCGCCAGGTACGGATAGGACTTGTCGTCCCGGTACCGGATGTTGAACCGAGGCCGGTGCTCCTTGATGAGGTTGTACTCGAGCATGAGAGCGTCGACGTCGCCGGATGCGACGATCCACTCCACCCGGCCGGCCTGGGCCATCATGCCCTCGGTTCGGGCATGCAGCGGCTTCGTCCAGTACGACGGCAGCCGCTTCTTCAGCGACTTTGCCTTGCCCACGTAGATGACCCGTCCGTCCCGATCGCGAAACAGGTACGCACCTGGGGCGTCGGGAACGGCGGCGGGGTCGGGGCGAGCGACCATGCCCATGACTCCATTCTAGGTGAGGGTTCGAACCGGGCCTCGGAACCGCGTGGCCTCAGGCCACCACGAACGTGCCGTTCATGTTGGGGTGAAGGTCACATTGGAAGTAATACTGGCCGGGGTCCTGGATGGCCTCGACCTCGTAGGTGACGCTTTCCCCTCCGTTCGGGGTTTCAGGGGGTGAGAACAACCGATCGCCGCCTGACGACGTGTAGATGCCGAGGTTGTGTGGAAGCGCGTCCTGGTTATCGAACGCGACGCTGAACGGTTCTCCCGCCGGAGCGGCTAGGCAGGTCTCGGCGAATCCATCGGCTACCGCCCCCGGTGGGGCCGTGAGTGTGAGTTCGGTCCCGCTCGGTTCGCAAGGGGGAGGACCGGTGGGTTGCACGGTCGGCTCGGTGGTTGGCTGAGCGCCCGGCCCGGGCTGCGGCACGGCCAGAAGTGGCTCCCCTGCTCCTCGCACTGCGAGCTGAACCTCAGTGTCCTCGGGGTCGTACCAGGCGAGTCCAACGATGCTCTCGGGTCCCGTTCCGACCTTCGGAGACGCTCCTTGGGCGGCCGCGGCGGGCACCTCCTGCTCGGCGAACGATCCCTCTGCGTTCGTGGCGTACGCGAGGCCGTCCGCCGTCTGCCACGTGATGTGGTGGACCCCTTCAGCATCCAGTGCGATGGACGAGCGACTCTCGAGATCGGCTCCTTCACCGACCGGAGTGGTCTCCCAGGCCGCGCCGTCGATGGAGTGTGCATGCCGGACCTGGCCCGAGTCGGTGTAGTAC
>DASSDP010000090.1:0-7472 GCA_035697085.1 Actinomycetota bacterium | reverse complement strand
CGTGAGGGCGTCGCCCTTTCCAGGCGCCCTCCACGGCGCTTGGGGATATTTCTCGACCACAGGGAGGGACGGTGAGCGAATGTTCGTGCCCTCGGCGAGGGCCACCCAGGCCGCCAGCTTCCCCTTGGGGCCGAGATACTTCGGCGTTCCCGGGGCGCCGAATGCCCAGATGGCAGACAGGATGATCATGAACCCGAACAACCCAGTGGCCGCGATGAGGTATGCCATCCGGAGTCCGAAGATGGCCGAGAGCAGCAGGTACACGCTCCCGCAGAAGAGCACCACCGACATGACCACCGCGAGCACGCCCTCGATGTTGGTCCGGGTGAGAGCAACGATTTCCATCATGGCGACGGAGAGGCCGACGGAGATGGCGTGGCCGCGGCTGCCTTCGGGTTCGTGCAGCGGTTGCTGTCGAACGGCACCTTCTGGATCGAGATGAGGTAGTTGAGGAGATCCTGGATCTGCTGGTCGTTCATGGCGCCCTGGAATCGGATGCTCCACGAGGGCATCGGCGTATTCGGCTGCCGACCCTGCATGATGGTGTCGCGGACGTCCTCGAGGTCGAGGATCTGCGCATGGCCGAACTCCGGTCCTCCGCACACGTCCGCAAGCTTGGGGACGGGGTAGTCGGGGATGATTTCCCCGTCGGGCGTGGTGAACGAGACCGTGCCCCCCTCGGCGTTGGCGCCGTGGCACCGGGCGCACCCGAAGCCGGTCGGGTTCTCCTCGCTCGACACCTGAAACCATCGGCCCCCTCGCTCGATCGATCGTTCGACGGCCTCCACCTCGTCGGCCACGTTCACCGTCGGCTCGTTCAGCCACTGGATGGGTATCCACAACGTGAAGAACAGGACGAACAGCGTCCCCCACCCGGGGAGGCTCACGACCTTTGCGCGCTCGAGTGTCTCGTCCGCGGGCCCGGGCCGCATCGCCGGGGGAATGTCCGGCTTTGGCTCGGGCCTTCCTCGAAGGGACAGCCAGATCAGTCCGCCGACGAAGGCCAGGCCGATGGCCACCGCAGCCGCAAGGCCGATGATGGCGATGCCGGAAAGGGCTACGACGCCGGTCACTCCGTGGACCCGATGTTGACGCAGAAGGGGCCTTCGGGATCCTGCCGGGTCGTGTTGGTTCCCCTTGGTGGTCCGGTCACGATCATGGTCGTGTCGACCTGCACAAAGCCGCCCTCCACCTTGACCGCGAACCTGTCCATGCCTCGGGGGGCCGGACCGTCTTTCCACTCGCCGGCCAGGTTGTACTTCGAGCCATGGCACGGACACTCGAACCACTGGCTCTGCTCGCAGAATGGCACTCGGCAGCCGAGGTGGACGCACCGCTGATACAGGGCCATCAGCCCGTCCTGTACCAGTCCGGCGTATTCGGTGTCGGCGGCGTCACCGTCGTAGGGCACCACGTACACGCGCCCTGCTCCGAAGTAGAAGGGTTGGTTGTCCGACTCGATCTGCGACTTGATGTCGTCGGGGGAGAGTCCGAGGTCGACGATGGAGCCGAACCCACCACGCAGCGAGGGCCACAGGAAGGCGAGGCTCGCGGCGCCGAACTCCGCCCCGAAGAGAGTGAGCGACGTGACCAGAGACCGGCGGACGAACTCGCGCCGTGACATGGGCGGGGGCTTTTTCTTCGGCTCGGGTGGTTTCTCCTCGACGGCAGCCATTCCCTCGCCGGCCCGGGCCAGTTCCTTGGCCGCCGATCTGGCCCGGATGAGAGCACCCATGAGCAGCAGCAGAAACAGACCGAAGAGGCCGGCCACAACGATGATCGCAAGCGTCTGAGCGGTCATAGGTCGAAGAAGATCCCTTGTGTCCAGGGCCACACGAAGTTCTGTCCGGGTCCTCGGAAGAACGCCCCGATGATGGTGAGGACGGCCCACAGCATCATGAACATGGTGAACAGCACGATGGCCAGTTTCCGGTCGCCCGGCTTCGTGCTCGGGTTGCGGTCCACGTACGGGAGCACGATCAGGAACGCGATGGCCACGCCGGGGATGAGGATCCCCGCGACCATCGGGTGGAAGTATCGAAGCAGCTCCTGCAACCCGAGGAAGTACCAGGGTGCCTTCGACGGGTTCGGCGTGAGATTGGGGTTCGCCAGAGCCCGGAGCGGCGCGTTCACGAACGTGGAGAACACGATGAGAAACGCCGTGACGATGAGGAGCGAGAGGAACTCCTCCGCCATGAGGTGGGGGAACACGTTGATGCGGTCTCCCTGCTCCCGCTCAACTCTCTGAACCCCCTCGGGAGGAACCAGCGCCAGAAGCCGGTGCTTGTCGGGAGCGCCGGGCTTCGGGGAGGGAACGCGTCCTGTCGGTGGCGGGGCGATGACCGGCGCTGAGGGCGTGGCGGCCACAACGACACCGGCCGCTGCAGGAGCAGGAGCAGCCGGCGCCGCAGCCGCGGGGGCAGCCGCAGCGGCCGGGGCTTCGGCCTCCGCTCGCTCGGCAGCCGGTTTCGCCGGGCGCCGCTCCGGCTCGCCGTGTTCCTTCCGGTATTCCAGCATGGCCTGTCGACGGGCACGTCCCTCCGCGACCCGCCGGGAGACACCCTGGGCGAGCAGCTCCGCCAGGATCCGCTCGAAACCTTCCTTGTTCAGCTCTTCCGCGCGCTCGGCCATCACAGAGGTCCCGAGATACCGCCGTCCTTACGGATCCGCCAGAAATGGACTGCCAAAAAGATCGTGAGCACGAAGGGGAGGGCGATCACGTGGAGCACGTACCAGCGAAGCAGCGTCTCCGGCCCGACGACCACTCCACCCAACAGGATGAAGTTCGCCTCGGGCGCGACGAGTGGCGTGTAGTTGGCGAAGCTGGTACCGACCGTGACGGCCCAGATCGCCAGCTGATCCCAGGGGAGGAGATAGCCGGTGAACGCGAGGAGCAGGGTGAGGAGCAGAAGGATCACGCCGACCACCCAGTTGAACTCTCTCGGTGGCTTGTACGCGCCCGTGTAGAACACCCTCGCCATGTGGAGGAACACCGTGAACGTCATGAGGTGGGCGCCCCATCGATGGATGTTGCGAACCAGGTCGCCGAAGAAGATCGAGTTTCGGAGCGCCTCGACATCGGCATAGGCCTGCGCGGAGCCGATGTCGGCCGACGGGCGGTAGAAGAACATCAGGAAGATGCCGGTCACCGTGAGAAGGACGAACAGGAAGAACGACAGTCCCCCGAGACAGAACGTGTACGTCAGCTTCAGGCCGTGGCGCTTGATCTTGACCGGATGCAGGTGGTAGAGGACGTTGTTCATCATCGCCAGCGCCCGGTCGCGCTGGGTGTCCTTGTAGCCCTTCCGGAAGATCGATCCCGGGCGGAAGATCGATTTCCAAGCCTCGGTCTCCCGGACCATGTCCAAGAGCTCCATCGGCGGAGGGGGCTTCGGGAGTCTGAGCTTCATTCCTCTGCTTTCTGTGAGGTCGGCACGGCGGCCATCGTTCGTTTGGCTTCCGCGCCCTCGGGCAGGCGGGCGTAGTAGAGACAGTCGCTGGGACAGCGCTCGACGCAGACGGAGCACCGGGTGCAGGCGTTGTCGTCAACCACGAAGATCGCGAGTGCCTGCCCCACCTGGTACTCGACGGTCTCGTCCTTGGCCTCCTCGACGATGCCGGGGTCGAGCATATAGATGCAGTTCCACGGGCAGACGTCCTCGCAGGCTCGGCACAGGATGCACGGGTCCGGGTCCAGCATCAGGTGCTTCGGAGACTTCACTCCCTCCTTCAGCCACTGGGGGTCCACCGTCTCGACGACGTAGTCCTCCCTGATGTCGACCTCGGTCTTCACGAACGGCATCTACCGATACCCCCCCGAGTAGCGCTCTGACTGTTTTTCACCTCGAAGACGCCGGCGGATCTTCTGGACCTGGTACGCGGTGATGATGAAGGCCCCAGCGAAGGTGAACACAAAGCCGTTCACGATAGCGTCGCGGACCGAGATCAGAAGGCGGGTTCGCCACCGAAGGGTCTGGTCGGCGAAGTACAGCATCCACGAGGGGATAACCACCATGAAGGTGAACCCGATGATCGAGATGAGGAGTCCGGCCACGAACGCGCTGGTCCACGTCCACTCCCAGCCTTTGAGGAACGCTTCGGCTCGCCGGATGATCGGCCGGAGCCGCCGTTCCACCCCCTTCGGGATGGGCAGTTTCACCGCTCGGTTACCCTCCTTCCCCCGGGATCGCCGAGATTATATCGACGCGCTTGGAACCCCCGAAATCGGGCGCTCCACTCCCGTCGATCACCGCGCTTGTGAAACCGTTCACAAATCCCACGGAGAATCATAGACGGGGTGGCGAAGTTCGCAAGGGAGAGCCGCGTGGGAGACTTTCCGCGATGGACGTGAGCGGGTCGCTGCAGGACTGGTGGGCCCCGGGGTTGGCCTTCGCCGCGGGCATCGTTTCCTGTGCATCACCGTGCGTCTTCCCTCTGCTCCCCGGCTACGTCTCGTTCGTCTCGGGCGGACAGGCGGTCTCGGCGGGCGCCTCGACGGACGACCCGGGGCGGCCCATCGTGCCGATGCTTCTCTTCGTATTAGGATTTGCCCTCGTTTTCACGTCCCTCGGTGCCTTCTCCGGGACGCTCGTGCCGATCGTCAATTCCTCGGCAGGCAGGCGCGTCGCCGGAATCATGGTAATGGCCATCGGGGTGCTGATGCTCCTCTACGCGCTTCGGCTCGGCGGCCCCAGGCTCTACGCCGAGCGGCGGCCGTTCCTCTCCCGGGTCCGGCCTGGCCCGATGGGGGCGCTGCCGCTGGGCATGGCCTTTGCCGTGGGGTGGACGCCGTGCGTCGGTCCGGTGCTCGCCGGCATCTTCGGCCTGGCGCTGGCCCAGGGGGGAGGAGCGTGGGGCGGGGTGCTGCTCTTCTTCTATTCGCTCGGCCTGGGATTGCCGTTCGTCCTTGTCGGTCTCGGGGTCCGCCGGCTGATGGGAGCGTTCGCCTTCGTGAAGCGCAACTACCACTGGTTCGCCGGAGTGAGCGGGGTGCTCCTCGTGGCGATCGGCGCCCTGGTCGCCACGAACCAGTGGCTTCCGCTCCTGAGCAGACTCGGCCTGCTCCGACTGGTTCGCAACTTCACCCCGCCCCTGTAGGCGTCGGTAGACTCGCTTCGCGATGCAGAGCCGTCAGGGAACACCGTTCCAATCGCTGTCGTCGGTGTGGCGAACGCTGCGGTCAATGCGCATGGCGCTCATCCTTCTGCTCGTGGTGGCGCTGGCCAGCGTGGCCGGATCGCTGGTGCCGCAGATTCCGAACTCACCCCAGCGAGTGGCCGCCGTGTACAGGGACCATCCTCTCCTCGCCCGCGTGTACGAATCGGTTGGCCTCTTCGATGTGTACGGGTCCTGGTGGTTCACGCTGGCGTACGCCCTGCTCTTGGTCTCGCTGGCGTCGTGCCTCATCCCTCGGACGCGCGGACTCATCCGTAGCCTGCGCCAGCGTCCCCAGCCCGCGCGTGAGCTGGAAAGCCTTCGGCATTTCGTCGCCGCGACGGTGCCGGGTCGTCCGGAAGATGCCATCGAGCGGGCCCGGCGGCTGTTCCGCAGGCGTTGGTATCGAGTCTCACTGGGCAACAGGAACGAGCAGGGGTTGGCCGCCGAGAAGGGATTGGCCCGAGAGGTGGGGAGTCTGCTGTTTCACTCGGCGTTCTTCCTCCTCCTGGTCGGTGTGGTGTACGGCAAGGGGTTCGGCTTTGCCGGGCAGGTGACGGTGGTGGAAGGAGGCGTTTTCACCGAAGCCCATGCCAACTACGACGTCCCTCCGGTCGAAGGGCGTTTCTTCTCCGAGGGCATGCACCGAGGATTCCAGGTCCGAGTCCGGGACTTCGACGTGCGCTACCGAAGGAGCGGGCTTCCGCGCGACTTCGTCTCTCGCGTCGACGTCCGCGAGGGCGCCCGGACCGTCCGCACCGACGAGATACGGGTCAACGATCCGCTGGTGCACGACGGTGTGAAGTTGTACCAGTCGGGGTACGGGTGGGCCCCGATCATCGAGGTTCGCCAGGACGGTCGCCTGTTGGCCGGCGGTCCGGTCGTCTTCGTCACCGACGGCTCGCAGGATCAACGAAGGGCCTGGCGAGGTGTGGTGAAGCTCCCATCGATCCGGCCACAGGTGGGTCTGGAGTTCCGGCTGCTACCCGATCCCGAGTCGTTCGTGCTCGGTGCTCCGATGCTCGAGGCCCGGAACCCGTTCCTGGGGTTCACCGCCTATCGGGGCGACCTCCGCCTCACGGCCGCCCAGAACGTCTTCACCCTGGACAAGCGGGGACTTCAGGTGTGGGAGGAGGGCGGCATCGGGCTCGGGCAGCGGGCCGTGCTTCCGGATGGGCTCGAGATCTCCTTTCCGGAGCTGCGGCAGTACACGCAGTTTCGAGTGGCTCGTGACCCCGGCACGGGCATCGTCCTGGTGGCGGCGCTGCTGGTCCTGGTGGGACTGATCCCGGCGCTGTACTCGAGCCGTCGCAAGCTGTGGGTGCGAGCGGTTCCCGACGGCGACGGCACGCTCGTGCAACTCGGTGGAGTCGCCCTGCAGCGCAGGGCGGCGTTCGAGGAGGAGTTCCGCGCGCTGGCAAGGGAACTGGTCGGAGTTGCTAGAGTGACCGAACGTCGATGAGCCTGACACGTGTGTCGAATTTCGCGTTCGGCCTTGCCCTCGTCCTGTACGTCGTGGCCATGGTCGCCTACTTCCACCATCTCGCGTTTCGACGCGGACGGGTCTGGGCGGTGGCGAGCGGCCTGGCGTACGCGGGGGTTGCAGCCCATCTGGTGTCGGTGGTCGCTCGCGGCGTCGCCGCCGACCGCGTGCCGTGGGGGAACATGTACGAGTACTCGTCCATGGTCGGCCTGCTGGTCGTGGCGGGCTACCTGGTGGTCGAGCGTGTGGCCAAGGTGCGCTCGCTCGGTGGGTTCGCTCTGGGTGCCGCGGTCCTCGCAATGGCGGGAGCCACGATGGTCTACGTGACGCCCGGACCGCTCGTGCCGGCCCTGAACTCGTACTGGATCAGGATCCACGTGGTGGCGGCGATGACGGGCTCCTCGCTGTTCATCCTGGGGTTCGTGTTCACGGCGCTGTTCCTGGTGCAGGATCGAAAGGAACGGCGTGAGGCCGCGCGCGTGGAGGCAGAACCGGCCCCGGCTCTGGCCGCAGTGGGAAGCGGCGGCGGGCTTCCCCACGATCTCGCAACGTCTCCCGACGAGCCGGCGGACCGCGCGGATCTCGAGCCTCGCCGAGGATGGCTCCCCACCGCGGCGGTCCTCGACCGCCTCGCGTATCGGACCGTCGCGTTCGGGTTCCCCGTCTGGACGTTCGCCGTCATCGCGGGGGCCATCTGGGCGGAGCAAGCGTGGGGCAGGTACTGGGGCTGGGATCCGAAGGAGGTCTGGTCCTTCATCACGTGGGTGGTCTTCGCCGCGTACCTCCACGCCCGGGCCAC
This sequence comes from Actinomycetota bacterium, assembly GCA_035697085.1. Lineage (GTDB taxonomy): Bacteria > Actinomycetota > UBA4738 > UBA4738 > CALAEC01 > DASQUW01. The sequence goes on along the minus strand of DASSDP010000090.1, from coordinate 36 downwards.
GGTGGGGTGGCGGGGTCGACGGGCCGCGGTGATCGC
>DASSDP010000089.1:0-4790 GCA_035697085.1 Actinomycetota bacterium | reverse complement strand
GTTCGAAGCACGTCCACGTACCGCGGATCCACCGTCCCCGCGACGAGCACTCGGGAACGACCGGTGGCCGCACGGGCCATGTTCACTGCCTCCGCCAGCGCCGTTGGACCGTCGTACAGGGATGCGTTCGACACCGCCATCCCCGTGAGGTCGCAGATCATCGACTGGTACTCGAACAGAGCCTGGAGCACCCCCTGAGATAGCTCGGGCTGGTACGGCGTGTACGAGGTCATGAGCTCAGAGCGCCCGGCAAGCGCCCACACCGCCGCCGGGACGTAGTGGTCGTACGCTCCCCCGCCGGCGAAGCACACGGTGTCGTCGGCGTGCCGGTTCTTGGCGGCCAGCGCCTTCAGGTCCTCGAGCAGCTCGACCTCGGATACGCCGGGCGAGATGTCGAGGGGTCGCTGGAGCTGGACCTCGGCCGGGACGTGCGCGTACAGATCGTCGAAGGAAGAGAGTCCGAGAGACGCAAGCATCTCCCGGACGTCGTCATCGGTGTGCGGTGCGAAACGCAATTCTGTAGATGCCCTCTGCCCTCGGGGAAGGCGGACGCATTCTACAGTATGGTCCCGAAAGGCCGTCCTTTACTGCTCGGACTCTGTAGGGTCCTCGAGGCCGTACTTCGTCACCAGCGACAGATAGTCTCGCTGGTAGAAGATCTTGCACTTGATCTCTGGATAGAGCTCCTTCAGCTGGCGCACCTTCCGGTTCTTCTTCGTGACCAGCTTCTGGTTCATCGTGGTGATCTCGATGTACAGATCGTAGGCGGGGAGATAGAAGTCGGGAGTGAATCGCTGGGTGACGGTCCCGTCCTCATCCCACTCCAGATCGAACGATCGGGGCTCGTACTCCCACTCGATCTGATAGAAGTCGAGAAGCCGGGCGAACTGACGCTCGCTGGCGTGCGCGAATCGGGCGGTGTCGCTCTTGAGGGGCTCGGCTTCTGGGAGCCCGCTGGCCCTCACGCGCCTCCGGCCCGGGCCCTTGTCGCCTTCTTCACCGACCCCTCCAGGTCGCTCCATACCTTGTCCACGGCGATTCCGAACACTCCCTGCCCCCGCTGGAGCAGGTCGAAGACCTCGTCGGGCGACTCGAAGGCGTAGATGCGGGTCCCGTCGGACATCAGCGTGAGGCCTTGAGGAGATTTCTTGAGGTGATCCTTGAGGAAATCGACGGCCTTTCGGACCCGCTGCAAGGACACTCCCGCGTCGAGCAGCTTCTTGATGATCCGGAGCTGGAGGAGGTCGTGGAAGGAGTACAGGCGCTGGCTTCCCGATCCGTCGGCGTCCCTCACGCTCGGGCGAACCAGCCCGGTGCGGGCCCAGTAGTCGAGCTGCCGGTAGGAGATCCCGACCAGTCGCTGGACCTCCGGTACCCGATACCCCTGCTCTTCTGGCATCACAACCCCGTAATTACGAGAACGTGGGCCAGGGTACCGCCAGGACCCCGGTGAGTCAACCAACCGGGCTACTCGACGAAGTCCTCCGGGTTGACCTGGTCCAGGAACTCCCGGAACTTCTCGACTTCCTGCTCTTCGTCGTCCCTGATCACGATGCTTGCTTCGGTGAGGACGTCCTCGTTGGCGAAGATCGGCACGTTCGTTCGAACGGCGAGGGCGATGGCGTCGCTCGGGCGGGATGAGACGTTGAACCTGGTCCCGTCTCGAGCCATCTGGATGCTCGCGTAGAAGGTGCCCTCTTTCAGCTCGGTGATCACGATCCGCTCGACCAGGATGCCCAGCTCCTCGAGGATGTTCTTCATGAGGTCGTGGGTCATGGGGCGGGCCGTCGGAACGCCCTGGAGGGCAAGGGCGATCGCTGTCGCTTCCGCCGTCCCGATCCAGATTGGCAGGTACCGCTCCCCCTCGCGCTCTTTCAGCAGGACGATCGGCTGATTCGCAGGGAGCTCGACCCGTACACCGATGAGCGAGAGTTCGACCATGAGCCCTCCAACCTCAATGTAGCCCGTCCCCCCAAGTCCGGCAACCAACAGACCATTTCGCCCGACTGGTTACGGTTCGGACTCCAGTTCGAGGAACGGGAGAAGGGCGTCGGGGTCCTCCGCGAGCGCCGTGGGATCGTCCACCGCCAGGATGAACGGGAGGTTCCGGTACCGCTCGCCCACATCGAGGCCGTAGCCGACAACGAACCGATCGGGGCAGTCGAACCCTCGATACCGAATCCCGAGGGGGGTGATCCGCCGCACCGACTTATCGAGAAGCGCGCACACCTCGATCGACGCCGGGCCCCGAGCTTCCAGGACGGAGAGGAGATACGAAAGCGTGAGGCCGGTGTCGACGATGTCCTCGACCACGATGACGTCCTCACCTCCGATGTCCTGGTCGAGGTCCTTCATGATCCGCACGACGCCCGAGGGCTGGGACTCGGAGCCGTACGTGGAGATGGACATGAAGTCCACCCGTGCTTTCACGCCGATGGAAAGAAGAAGATCAGCCAGGAATACGGCCGAGCCCTTCAGCACCGACACCAGGATGGGCTCGCGCCCCGAGTAGTCGCGGGTGATGGCCGCTCCAAGCGCGCGAACCCGATCGCGAATCTCTCGGGCCGTGTAGAGGAGCTCTGCCCCTTCTTGCACCGCGACGATTATAGGCTCGGTTCCTCGAGCACCGGCCCAAACACATCCGCAAAGAAGCTCGTGACGGCGTCCCACGCTCGCTCCCACCACGGAGACTCAGACGGAGGTTCAGCGGACGGCTCGGGCCGAACGGCGTCCGCGACCAGAACAGGTGCCTCGCCCCGCTTCTCGCCGGACACGGTTGCGATCAGCTCACCGACGTCTTGCCCCCTCGCCAGTGGCAGTCGAAGGCTCGGCCGGATCCGAACCGTCACCTCCACCGATTCGTTGCGACGGACGAGCACATGCAAGAAGTCGCCCGCTTCCAAGGTCACGAGCCGCCCGGCCACCCGGATGGGATCGAGCGGATCCCCCAGCGTCACGACACGGCGCTGTTCGTAGGCCTCGAAGCCGTAGTTCAGAAGGGCCGCGGCATCCGAGAACGCGTCGTTGGGGGCACCGAGCACCACCGCCCCCAGGCGGAGTCCCTCTCGTTCGGCAGCGGCGACGAGACAGAACCCGGCCGCAGCCGTGTACCCGGTCTTGACGCCGATCGAGTCCGGATACAACCACAGCAGCGCGTTCCGATTCTGGATACGCCGCGCGGACCCGTCGGGGGCGGCGATCGCTCGGCTCTTGGCCCGGACCGTCTCGGCGAACGTCTCGCTCCGGAACGCTTCGACGGTGATGGTCGCCACGTCCCGAGCCGTCGAGTAACCCGAATCGTCGAGTCCGTTCGGGCTGGCGAAGCGCGTATCGGTGAGCGCCAGGTCGCGGGCTCCCTCGTTCATCCGATCGACGAACGCGTCCACGCTTCCACTGACATGCTCGGCCAGCGCCACCGCGGCGTCGTTTGCCGACTGAAGCAGCAGCGCATACAGGAGCTCGCGCACCGGTATCCGTTCCCCCTCCTCCAGACCCAACTCGGCTCCCTCCGCCGCCGCGGCCCGATCGCTGGCGATGACCTCGTCGACAGGCGTGGCCGACTCGAGCACGAGGAGCGCGGTCATGATCTTGGTGATGCTGGCGATCGGTCGGCGGCGGCCACCCGCCCGGTCGAACAGCACCTTCCCCGAATCGAGGTCGACCAGGACGGCAGATCCCAAGGCAAGCCTCGGCGGCTGATCGTCCGGCGGTGGGGTGTCCAGAGCTGTTGGAAACGGCGACGGCGATCCGTAGGGCGGGACTGGCGTCGGAGGTGGGGTCGTTTGGGCGACCGCAGGTGCCTCGGACAGAAAGGCGCCGATCGCCACGGCGGCAAGGACCATGCGACGCATCGAGTCGAAGGATAGCGGGTGCTAGCTGACGGACTTGCGGAGGTTGCCGCGGAGCAGCGCCTGCTTCAGCCGCCGGGAGATGCCAGCAAGATCGGAGAGCGACTCCGATGCAACCCGTCTCGCCTCGGGGTTTCGCTGGCGAAGGATCGGCAGGATGATGGCCTGGAAGAACGCCGCTTCCCGGTCGGCGAAGTGCCGGTACATGGTGAGATGCCTCGGCTCCACCCCGTACTTGAAGAGATCCTTCACGATGCGGAGAACCACGAGGTCGTCGCCGTCGTAGAACCTGGCGTCTCCGGCGGCCCGGGGGCGGAGAAGGCCGAACGAAGCGAGCTGCTCCACCACGTTTCGCTCGACGCCCGTGGCGGACGAGAGCTCCTCGGCGGTCATCTGCAGATCGGTGGATGGAACGACGACGTCGTCTTCCGGCTCAACCGACTTCTCGACGATCGGCGGAGGCGGTCCTCCTTCTCCGTCCTCCACGAGGCGCTCGCGGATCACCCGAAGGGGAAGGTACTCGTCGCGCTGGAGCCTCAGGATCCGGCGGAGGCGGCGTACATCCTCCTCGTAGAACTTGCGGTATCCCGAGGCGGTCCGTTCGGGGGCGATGAGCCCCTCCGCCTCCAGGAACCTGATCTTCGAGATCGTGACGTCGGGGAATTCCGGCTTGAGATTGATCAGGACCTCCCCGATGGACTGGTAATCACGAGCCGCCATTGCCATCACTCCATCCGACCCGTGAAGAACGCCAGCTTGAACTTGCCGATCTGGACCTCGTCTCCGTTCGCCAGCTGGGTTGATTCGACCCGGTCTCGGTTCACGTAGGTCCCATTGAGGCTTCCCATGTCGTGGACCTCGAACCTCGAGTCCTTTCGCCGGATCTCCGCGTGACGCCGGGAGACCGTGATGTCGTCCAGGAAGATGTCGCTCTCCGGATGC
>DASSDP010000088.1:0-6588 GCA_035697085.1 Actinomycetota bacterium | reverse complement strand
GATGGGAGCCAGGTCGACGAAGTACGCCCCATCCGCGAACTCGGTGAGGGTCTCGGCGGCGGCCTGAAGAGCCAGCCGCGTCTTCCCGGTTCCTCCGGGTCCGGTCAGGGTCAGGAACCGCGTGCCGTTCACCAGGAGGCTCTTGACCTTCGCCAACTCCTTCTCCCGGCCGATGAAGCTGGTGATCTGGATGGGGAGATTGTTCGGCCGAGCATCGAGCGTCCTGGGAGGGGGAAATTCGATCTGGAGCCCTTCCACCACCAGCTGGTAGAGGTGTTCCGGGTGGGCGAGATCCTTCAGCCGGTGCTCGCCGAGATCGAGGACCGTAACGCCGTCCGGCAGGGAATGTTCGACCAGCGACCGCGTCGTATCGGAAACGAGCACCTGACCCCCGTGGCCGGCTGCGGCGATCCGTGCTGCGCGATTCACGTCGATCCCGATGTAGTTTTCGCCTCCCAGCCTTCCCTCACCGGTATGGAGTCCCATCCGCACCCGAACGGGCTCGAGGAACGATGCTTCGGTCAGCAACCGCTGGATGCGAGCGGCGGCCTCGACCGCGGCTGCGGGACTGGGAAAGACGACGAAGAACGAATCTCCCTCGGTGCTGACCTCGATCCCTCCGGCCTCACCGATGGCCGATCGGAAGATCCGCGCATGGTCGGCCAGCAAATCCAAATAGGAGTCCTCCAGCTTCTGAAGCAGCTTGGTCGAACCCTCGATGTCGGAAAAGAGAAAGGTGACGGTCCCTGTTGGAAGCTGGCTACCCGTCATGGGCTTCACGACCTCCATGTGGCATGGGCGTCGCAACAAGGATCGCGGATTCGGCCGACTATTGCATGTTCCCCGACGGAGCCTCGCCTCGTCGTTGGGTTATCGCTTCAGGCTGCCTCGGTCTGGGAGAATGGCCCCGTGAGCGAGGGCCTGCCCCCCATCGCCGACGCGGTCATCGTCGGGGGGGGAGTGATGGGAGCCAGCACGGCCTACCACCTGGCGCGGCGGGGGATCGGGGACGTCGTGCTTCTGGAACGGGAGCCGTACCTTGGACAGATGTCGACGGGGCAGTGCGCCGGCGGCATCCGCCACCAGTTCTCCACTGAGGTCAACATCCGCCTGTCCATAGAGAGCATCCGCATGATGGAGCGATTCCCGGACGAGCTCGACCAGGACGTTGGTCTGAAGTTCTGCGGCTATCTCTTCCTGCTCACTCGGGACGAGGATCTACCCACGTTCCGGGAGAACGTGGCCCTCCAGCACCGCCTGGGGATCGCCACGACGTGGCTGGAGTCGGGGGAGTGCAAGGACCTCGTGCCGGAGCTGGAGATGGACGGCGTCTTGGCGGGAACCGTCTACGACCGCGACGGATTGGCCGATCCGTCCGGCATCGTCCAGGGGTACACGTCCGGGGCTCGACGCGAGGGCGTCAGGATCCTCACCGGCACCGAGGTGACGGACATCCGGCTGGACGACGGTCGGATCAGCGCCGTGGAAACCCCCCAGGGAGTTATCCAGACTCCCGTGGTGGTGAACGCGTGCGGAGCCTGGGCCCCGCAACTCGGGAAGATGGCGGGCGTCGACATCCCCATCCAGCCGATCCGCCGGCAGGTGGTGGTCAGCGCGGCGATGCCCGACCTCCGCCCCGACTTCCCGTTCGTGGTCTTCTTCGCGGACTCGCTCTATTTCCATCGAGAAGGAGAAGGAATCCTCACGGGCCAGTCTAACAACGCGGAGACTCCCGGCTACAAGATAGACGTCGACTCCGAGTGGGAGGCTGAACACATGGAGGCGGCCGTTAAGCGGTTTCCCCTCCTGGGCGAGGCGGGGTTCCTCACCCATTGGGCCGGTCTGTACGAGGTGACGCCCGACGCCCATCCGATCCTGGGGCGAGTCCCGCAAGTCGAGGGGTTCTACGTGATGGCGGGGTTCTCGGGCCATGGTTTCATGCATGGGCCCGTGGCCGGGCTCCTCATGGCCGAGGAGATCGTGGATGGTCGAGCCCAGACCGTCGACATCGACTCCTTCCGCATCGAACGATTCTCCTCGGGTGACCTCCACCCCGAGTACAACGTGATCTGACGACACGAGATCGTTCCGGTGGGGAGGAGCTCACGATCCGCCGCCCCGTCGGTGTAGGCTCGCCGCCGAGTCCTCCTCATTGAAAGGAGACGGTGATCGCACCCCAGCTACGGGGAAGACGTGCACTTTTCGCCACGGTCGCAGCCGTTGCCGTGGTGGCCGTGGCTGCCTACCTGATTCTGCGAGATGGCCGGGAACCCGCGGAAAGGACCGAGCGGGCCGACCCGGTGGCCACGCCCCCGCCGTCGTCGCTTCCTTCAACTCCCGAGTCGAGCCCGGGAGCAACGGTCGCGAACCAGGAGGAAATCGGGGACGGAAACTCTCCCGATCCGACGACCCAGACACCAACTCCGGTGTCAACCCAGTCCTTGTGCCCGTTCCTCCCGTCCGGGAGCGATCCCGGCAGTCCCCAGGACCTTGCGGATGAAACGGCCGACGTCGCCATCGACACGATCCCGGTCCTCAGCGTCTTCGCGGCCGCCATGCACGCGACGGGATTCGACGCGCAGCTCCGAAAGGCCTCCGGAGTCACGATCCTGGCCCCAACGGACGACGCCTTCGCCGCAGACATCCCCGAGGACGAGCTGGAGATTCTGCTCATCAAACGCCATGGCGACCTCCAGAAGCTCCTGGAGAGCCACGTCATCGGAAAGAAGCGGCTCCTGGCGGACCTTGTTGGTGCCGGCGGGGTCTCCCCGCTCTCCGGTGACCGGGTCTCGTTCACCGCCAGCGGGGGTGGGGTCCGGGTCAGCGACGACGCCAACGTGATCTGCTCGGACCTCGGCGCCGAGAATGCCAGCATCCACGTCATCGACTCGGTACTCGGCCGCATACAACTGACCGAACCCCAGGAAGAGCTGGGGTAGCGCAACGACGAAGACGGACCCGGGCGTCTCCGCCCGTTGACAACCGACCGGTCCCTTGAGTACCTTTCACTGGGAGCGCCCCATGAAAATCCATTTCACACCGCGAAAATGCCCGCTGAGTATCAGATCCGGTCGGTAACCCGCGCGCTCAACGTGCTCATTGCGGTGAGCGAGCTGGGCGAGGCCGACCTCTCCACGGTTGCCAGAACCGTCGGTCTGCACCCGACCACCACGCTCCGGATGCTGGAATCCCTTCGGACAGGCGACCTGATCCGCCAGCGCAGAGGCCTGTACGAGATCGGCGCTCGGGCGTTCGAGATCGGTTGCAGCTTCGTGAACCGCAAACCGCTGGCGCACGAGGCCCAAGCACTCGTCGACGAGCTGGCCCGGCGGGTGAACGAGACTGCGAGCTTCGGCATCCTCGACGATGGGGAGGTTCTCTACCTCGCCATCGCCCCGGGGGAGCGCGAGCTCGGGATCCAATCGACGGCGGGCGGGCGGCATCCCGCGCACTGCACAGCGCTCGGGAAGGCCCTGCTTGCCCACCTCCCCTGGGAGAGCGTCGAATCCATCTTGGAGGCCCACCCGCCCGTGCGCCTCACGTCTTCCACCCTGGTCGACCCGGCTCGGCTGCGGAAGGAGCTTTCCCGCGTGGCGGAGGAAGGATTTGCCGTTGACGACGAGGAGCGGGTGCCCGGTGTGGTGTGTGTGGCCGCGCCCATCCGCGATCAAACCGCCACGGTGGTTGCGGCGATCTCGATATCGGGACCGAGCCTTCGAATCACCAGGCGGCGAATCCCGGCACTTGCCCGAGAGGTGATCAAGATCAGCGATGAGGCTTCGGGAATCCTGGGCGCCCCGCAGCCTGCAGTGGAATCGCGGGGATAGAAAGCCACGTGCACGCCGCCGAGGACGGCGCTGCCTAGACGGAGGGGAGAGGGGAACATGGGGCAAGGGACTCGACAGACCGTCATCAAAGGGGTCCTCCGGGCCCGTCTACTGCTGACCGCTTCGCTGGTGGCCTCCCTTCTACCCTCGTTGCCTCCGTTGCGAACGGCGCTGGCCCAGGACCCGAACCAGGTCACCGGCCTCAGCGTCGTCCAGTACGACGGGTTCTCGCGACTCGCGTGGAATCCCGTCGTTGGAGCGACCGACTACCAGATCGAACGCACGCCTCTGGCTCCGGGCACGGAAGACCCGACCGGGCCCGCGGTCATCACGGGGCTGTGGCGACCAAATCGGACCGTGACTCCGGACACCCCCACGTTTGCCGACTCCGGCTACGAGCCCGGACAACGGTTCCGGTGGCGCGTCCAGGCCCGATTCGGGACGACCCCCCAGCCCTTCTCGGACCCCGTGTCGGGGGACACGCTCCCGTCGTTCGGTCCGACCGAGTTCCTCACCGAGTTCGAGACGTCGCAGGCCACCGCATGGACGTCGTACGCCAGCGAGGTGGAATGGACGCACCGTCTCGATGACGTGAGCGATCGTGTGCGGGTGGTCACGATCGGCAACACCGTGTTGGGCAAGGAGATCAACCTGATCATCATCGGATACCCCACGCCACTCGCCACCGCGGCCCAGATCTCCGCAGCACCTTCGGTCCTGGCCAATTGCAACGTCCACGGAAATGAGCCGTCCGGACGGGAGGCCTGCTTCCTGATGGCCAGGGACCTGGCGTTCTCGAACGAGCCACACGTGATCGATATCCTTTCTCACGCAACGGTTCTCATCGTTCCCGCGATCAACGGCGACGGGCGGGAGGCGAACACTCGAGGCAACTCGACCGGGCAAGATCTCAACAGAGATCACTCACTCATCCGTCAGCCCGAGACGTTCGCGTTCGCCGAGTTTCTGCGTGACTACACGCCCGACGCGGCCGTTGACGGCCACGAGTTCGGCGACAACAACACGGGAGACCTCCCGCTCCTGTGGCCCCGACACCTCAACGTGGCCCAGGTCGTCCACGATCAGGCGAAGAGCCTCGTCCAGGGGTGGATGTACGACCATGCCGCCGTGGATGGCTGGTGGCCTGTTCCGTACCCCGTCGGCCTGGGGGAAGAGACCATCCTCCGTAACGCCATGGGCCTGAAGAACATCACCGGCATCCTTCTCGAGTCTCGGGTGTCGGGCGGCGCGACGCGGCCCGCAGAAGGAGCCTCGAACAGCCAGGCGAACCGGCGCCGCAAGGTCTACTCCCACCTGTGGACATACCGAAATCTCGTTGACTACCACCGGCTAGAACTCGCCGCCATCCAGGCGGCCAGGGATGCGGGGATCGCGTTCAATATCTCGAACACGGGACGGATCGTGTTCCGAGGCTCGCGAGACGTGGAGCCGACCCCCGGACCCGGGCAGAACCCGCCGCCGGTCGACGCCCCGGGGCCGGAGCAGATCCTCGAGACGCCGCCGTGCGGCTACCTGCTGACCGAGACGCAGTACTCGGGACCGCAGGCCGACGGCCCTCCGGTGGCGGATCGTCTCGCGGCGCACGGAATCGTGGTGAAGCCAAAGCCGAGTGGGTACTGGGTGCCCATGAACCAGCCGCTGCGCGGGCTGGTTCCCCTGCTCCTCGATGCCCAGGCGGCCGAGGAGATGGTTGGCGCCCAGCGGATCTCCGCTACGGGGTCGTTCCTGGATGACTTCGAGCCTGCTGCCGAGCCCGGCTGGACGGTGGATACCGCCGTCAACGATTCTCCGGCAAGCAGCCCGTGGACCTTGGCACCCGATCCGCTGGCTCACAGCGTGACCCAATCGTTCAACAGCGATGCCTCGGGCACCGATATCAAGGACGACCGGCTAGTTTCGCCTACCCAGCGACTCTCCTCCACGAGCCGACTGAGCTTCTGGCACCGGTTCAACTTCCAGACCGGGTTCGACGGAGGCGTGCTCGAGCTGAGCGTCAACGGCGGCCCGTGGCAGGACGTCCTCGCCGCAGGCGGCACATTCATCTCCGGGGCGTACAACGGCACGATCGCCGTCGGCAACGACAGCCCCATCGCGGGGCGGTCGGCCTGGACCGGCCTGAACTCGTCGGTTCCGACCATGACGCTCGTTGAGGTGGATCTCAGTGCGCTCGCCGGCGCGAACGTGAAAGCCCGGTTCCGCCTGGGGTTGGACAGCGGATTCACCACCACCGGGGTCGGCTGGTGGGTGGACGACGTGCAGTTCTCCAACGTCAACATCAACTGCCCTCCGGTCGCGATCAACGACTCTGCGGCTACAGTGAACGGGATCCCCGTCGCAGTGACCGTACTGGCCAACGACCTGGACCCGAACAGCGACACCCTGACCGTCATCGGGATCACCCAGCCGGCGAACGGCACCGCGACACTGAACGCCAACCAGACCGTGACCTACGACCCGGTGTGTGCGTTCCAGGGAACCGACACGTTTACGTACACGATCAGCGACGGCAACGGCGAGACAGATACGGCCACGGTCTCTGTTCGCGCTCGGAAGACGTCCAGACGGGGATCGTTCCCGTGCTGACCCGGGGGCTACTCAGCGTGGAAGGCTGACAGGCGCTCAGCTTCCTTCTCCAGCTCGGCTCGTACCGACCGTGAGAGGCGCCCGAACGGAACGAGCTTGACCCGGCCCTTCTCATAGCGCCACGTTCCGGCCACCGCACCGTCGACCAAGAAAGTCG
>DASSDP010000087.1:0-7189 GCA_035697085.1 Actinomycetota bacterium | reverse complement strand
GCGATCGACGTGCGCCAGCCCTCCGGGTCGCTCACAACTCCGCCGGGCTGCACGAACTCGCGGCGTGCCTCGAACTGCGGCTTGACGAGAAGGATGAAATCGGCGTCCGCGGCCGCCACCTCGGACAGCGCGTCGAGGACTCGGGCCAGCGAGATGAACGAGAGATCCGCCACCACGAGCTCGGGGGAGTATGGAACCTCGTGCCGTTGGATGTGTCGGATGTTCCGGCGCTCCATGACGGTCACTCGCGGATCCGTTCGAAGGCTCCACGCCAGCTGCCCGTACCCGACGTCCACTGCCACGACGTGTTCGGCGCCGTGTGTGAGAAGGGCGTCGGTGAATCCTCCCGTGCTCGCTCCCGCATCGAGGCACCGACGATCTCTAGCGTTCACCTGGAAACGGAATAGAGCGGCATCAAGCTTCTCGCCACCTCGGGAGACGTAGCGTCGAGATTCGTCGGTCACCGTCACCTGATCGGACGGAGCCACCAGGCTCGACGGCTTCAACGCCGGGCGTCCATCGACGAGGATGCGACCCGCGAGGATGGCCTCGGCCGCCTCGCCCTGCGTCCGGGCCAGCCCTCTTCGGACCATCTCCAGGTCGAGACGGCGTCTCACTTCTTGCCGGACGTCCGCTTCGCCGGCGTTTTCGTCTTTCCCTCCAGCGACCTGACTCGCTTCCTCAGCGACTCCACCTCGCTCTTCGTGGCGAAACCGAGCGCTCCGACCTGTTTCTTTACCTCGCGTTGCACCACGCTCGTGAGGCGCGCGCCGTTTTTCTTGGACCATTCGGTGAGATCCCTGGCGATCTTGCCGGCTTGCTCCTTCCCCGCCTCACCCCGCTTCACCAGGCTCTTCGCCAGCTCCTCGGCCCGCTTGGAGGAGAGCGCCCCCATCCCAGCCTCCACGTACTTCCGAACGGTATCCAGCATGGCTCCTCCTCGTCTCAACCTCGAACTCTCAGCTTCAAGGATAACAATCGCCGGGTGGGCGCCTCGGTATAATCCCCCCCTCGTGATCCCGCTCCGAGACGCGAACCCCACCCGGCGCACCCCGTACGTCACGTTCGCGATCATCGGCCTGAACCTCCTCGCATTCTTCCTGTGGCAGCCCCTTACAGGCTCACCGCAAGAACAGGAGGTCTTCTTCTACTGTCACGGAGCCATCGCGGAGGAAGTCTCCGACCTGCAGACGATCCCCCAGCTCGATCAGATCTGTGGGGGGAAATCGGTGATCGAGTCGATCTTCACCTCGATGTTCCTTCACGGAGGATTCCTGCACATCGCCGGCAACATGCTGTATCTCTGGGTGTTCGGAAACAACGTCGAGGACCGTATGGGACGCATCCCGTTCATCCTGTTCTACCTGGCCGCCGGCGTCGTCGCCGTGTACGCCCAGGTACTCACCGACCCACATTCCACCGTCCCGCTGATCGGTGCATCAGGAGCCATCGCCGGGACGCTCGGCGCCTATCTGGTGATGTTTCCGCACGCCCGCGTTCTGACTCTCGTTCCGATCTTCTTCTTCCTCCAGGTGGCAGAGCTTTCAGCGGTGATCGTGCTGGGGTTCTGGTTCGTCCTCCAGGCGCTCCAGGGTGTCGGAAGCCTCGGAGGCCAGGTCGGTGGAGTGGCCTGGTGGGCGCACATCGGTGGGTTCGTCTTCGGGGCCCTCGTGGCGCTCCTTTTCTATCGTCGTCGGCGCGAGCCCGAACACCTGTCACCCCTCGACTACTGAACCAGTCTCCTGCTCATCGACGCTGACGAGATGGCACAGTCTCGAGACAACTCCAGGATCCACGCGGGCATCCCATCGCGATCCGTGGGCTCGAAGCCCAGCTTCGAGAAGAATCCCGAGGCAGTTTCGGTGAGTAGGAAGCAGCGGCTGGCGCCCTGGCGCCGGGCCGCGCCCATCGCCGCCGCGACGATGAGGGTTCCCAGGCCGAGACCCTGCTCTCCGGGTCGAACCACCACGGAATGCAGGTAGGCGTCCTTGTTCTGAGTCCGGACGCCTGCGGTGGCCACCGGGGCATCGTCAGCCTCGGCCACGACGGCCGAGCCATCGGATTCCGACCCTCCGCGGTCCGTTTCGGCCAGAGCGGCCTCCTTCACCAGCGCGCGGATCGCGTCCTCGTCACCGGGGGTCGCGGACCTGACCCGCACGTGGGGTCGTTCCACGAAGAGTTGGGAGAGGTCCTCGATGATCGCCACCGGCAAGGCGTCATGGTCGAGGAGGTCGGGTAGCGTGGCCGCGCCGGTGAGCACCAAGGCGGCGTCGAGTCCGGCGGCCGCTGCTCCTGCAACGTCGGTCTCGAGGCGATCGCCGATCACCAGCGCGTTGGACGTCCCAACCCGTTCCACTGCTGCGTCGAAGAGCGGCGTGTGCGGCTTGCCGGCGACCGTGGCCGTCCTGCCGGTTGTCTCCTCGATCACGGCGAGCAGCGCTCCGGTGCCGGGCCAGAGCTCTCCCCCGGGAGCGGGGTAGGAGGCGTCAGCATTCGTGGCCACGAGCCGCGCTCCTCGTTGCACGAGCACGGAGGCGACGCGGAGCTTCTCGTAGTCGGCGCGGCGGTCCCAACCGACGACGACGGCGTCGGCCCGCTCCGGCTCCCCCTGGAGAACCGTCATGCCTCCCTCCTTCAGAGCCGCCAGGACGCCCTCCTCCCCCACCGCAAAGACCGTTCCTTCTGAACCGATCAAGTCGCGCACGAGCGGAACGGCCGCCTGCGCCGAGGTCACGACGTCATCGGGCGAGGCCGGCACGCCCATCAACTCCAGCGTCCCGGCCACCGCTTCCGGCGTTCGCGCCGAGTTGTTCGTGATGAACACGACCCGTCGTCCCCGTCGTCTCAGATCCCGAATGGCCTCGGCTGCGCCCGGAATCGGGGCGGCGCCCCGATAGGCGACGCCATCCAGATCGAGGAGAAACGCTTCGTAGTCGTCGGCCAGGCTCGAGGCTCGAGTCGCCATTGATCCCGAGGCTAACCGATGTCCGTCACATCAGGTGAGCGCGACGTGCCGCTCGGACGTCACCCCGTCAACCGCAGGAGAGCGTCGCGGTACTCGTCGCGAGGAGACATGGCCACCGCAAGCTTCAGATGGGCGATGGCCCTGCTTCGTTGTCCGGTGCGGGCGCAGGTCAATCCCAGGGCATAGTGCGCGTAGTCGTTCACGGGGTCGATCGCAACGGCCTTGGCGAACTCTCTCCGGGCCCGTGCCCATCGTCCGGTCATGTAGAGGGCCCGTCCCAGCGCCTCCCTGATGGAGCCCTTCTCCGGCTCGACGAGCTTCGCCCGGTCGAGCAGCATCACGGCCTGGTGAGGGTGTCCCCGGGCCAGGAACTGAGACCCACGTGACAGCAGTTGGTAGACAGATTCGCTCATCTTCGGTCGTTTGTTCTATACAGGGCTCCGTGCCGACCATCGCCCCTTTCGACGGACTGCTCTACGACCCGGCCAGGGTCGGCGATCTGGCGGCCGCCACGGCTCCTCCCTACGACGTCATCCTTCCGCACGACCTGGCCCGATTCCACAGGGCCAGTCGCCATAACATCGCCCGGGTCGACCTTGGCGTAGACGAGGGTCCGCACGAAAAGTATACCCACGCAGGGGAAATCCTTCGCCGGTGGCGAGACGAGGGAGCGCTGGTCCCCGTGGGGAAACCGGCGATCTATCCCTACGAGATGCGTTTCGCGTACCGGGCGATGGAGCACAGAGTGAGAGGCCTGATCGTCGAAGTTGGCCTGGAGCCCTGGGGACGCCAGATCGTTCCCCACGAGAGAACCATGGCCGGTCCCGTCGAGGACCGCCTGGCGCACCTGCGAGCCACCGCGGCGAACCTGTCCGCCATCTACGCGGTCTGCGCCGGCCCGAGCGAGGCTCAGGCTGCTCTTCTCGACCGGGCGCAGTCACGTCCGCCCGATCGTGAGCTGACCGACGAGGAGGGGGTCCGCCACCGCCTGTGGGTAGAGATGGACGCGAGCGGAAGTGATACGGATGCGTTGGTCGGATGGTACCGACAGCAGGCGCTTCTGATCGCTGACGGTCACCACCGGTATCAAACGGCCCTGGCCCACCGAGAGGAGATGCGATCCGCTCGCGGTCCGGGACCGTGGGACGGCGTGATGATGCTCCTGGTCGACTCGGCTTCGGAAAATCCTCCGGTCCTCCCCATCCATCGGGTCGTGGCAGTGGATCCCATCCCGGAGATCCCCGGCGATCGGGTTCGGGATCTGGGAGAGGTTCTCGCGTGGCTGGCCGACGACGACCTGCGATTCGCGGCAGTCATTCGACGCAACGGAGAACTCGTACACCTGGTCGGGCGGCTGGAGGGGGAACCTCCCACAGTGAGCGCACTCCACCGAACCCTGCTCGATCCGATGCCGGGCGTTCGTGATCTCGGCTTCGTGCAGGATCCAGCCCTGGCCGAGGAGATGGTTCATACCGGCCGGTTCGACCTGGCGTTCTTCCTCCCACCGGCCCGAGTGGAGTACGTTCGGGCCGTCGTGGAACAGGGAGGGCAGCTTCCCCAGAAGTCGACGTACTTCTGGCCGAAGCCCCGGACCGGCATGGTTATCCGTCCGCTCGCCTGAGGCGGCAAAGCCTTTTCCTTATTCGATTGGCTGTTCGTCGAGTTTCTTTACCTCGCTGGCCACCACCTCCGTGACCGATCTTCCGCCACCCTGTCCCCGGAAAAACCTCCGGACCAGGTGGCCCCGGACCATGACGGTGTCGCCCTTGGTCAGGCGCTCACAGCCCTTCCGGGCCACTCGATCCCAGGCCGCCACCGGGAGGGGGAGAACCCGCTTTCCGGCCTCGGGGACTTGGAGGCGGAGCTTGGCCACCGTATCGCCGGAGGGCATCTCGGCGAACTCGGGGTCCGCGGAGAGTCGTCCGGCGAGCACAACAACATTGACCGTGACCATGTGCCACCCCCTTCGAGCCCGACCCTACCAACGCCCACTGACATGACGAGACCTGCGGGTACACTTCCCACGTGGTCGAGCCGTTTGACGCCGCGTCCGGGATCCGCGGCATCGACACGCTCATGTTCGGGCATGAGAAGGCCACATCCGCGTATCTTGTGGACGCGCTCGAGCCGGCGCTCGTGGAGACCGGCCCAACCACCTCGGTTCCGGCCGTGCTCGAGGGTCTCGCCGCCCTGGGAATCGGTCCAGGCGACCTCGCGCACATCGTGGTCACGCACATCCACCTCGACCACGCCGGAGGGGCCGGCGCTCTCGCGCCGCACTTCCCCGGGGCCACGGTGTGGGTGCACGAGCGAGGGGCGCCCCACCTGGCAGATCCTTCGAAGCTCGTGGCCAGCGCCGCCCGGATCTACGGGGAAGAAATCCTGCGGTCGATGTTCGGCCCGGTCGAACCGATCCCTCCGGAGCGAATTCGCTCTCTGACCGATGGCGATCGGGTGCCGCTCGGGAACCGCGCGATCGAAGCCGTGTACACGCCCGGCCACGCCGGCCACCACGTGTGCCTCTTCGACGAAGACACTCAGTCCATCTTCGTCGGCGATGCTCTCGGCGTCTTCCTGCCGGATGTGCGCATCCTTCGCCCCGCCACGCCCCCCCCTGAATTCGATCTCGAACTGGCCATCGCCAGCATCGGGCGCGTCGCCGAGCGTCACCCTTCCCGACTGCTCTTCAGCCACTTCGGGCCCGCGGACGACGTGACCGATCTCTGCCGCCTGGCCACCCGGCGGATCGAGGGGTGGGCGGAGATCGTGGAACAGGCGCTCACCGAGACGGAGGACGTTGCCGAGGTGGTCCGGATCCTGAAGGAACGCACGGCCAGGGAGATGAAACCGGCGTCGGGAGAAGAGCTCGGACGGGTCCAGGATCGATATGAGGCTCTGTCGAGCTACGAGATGAACGCGCTGGGGCTCATGCGGTACTTGAAGAAGAGCCGGGAGGCCGCAGCGCAGAGCGGCTCCTCCTGAATCGGGCCGCTAGGACAAAGCAGCGAGCCGCTCCGCCGCATCGAACGCGCCGGGGTCGTGTCGGACGATCCGGCGGAATTCCTTGGCCGCCTCCACCTTTCGTCCGGCCCGTTCGAGAACATCGCCGGTGACGTACCAGACCCGGAGGTCGTGAGGGCGAGCCGTCTCGGTCTTCGTCGAGAACCTGCGAAGGAGCGTCAGCGCTTCCTCATACCGGCCGAGGTCGGCAAGAGCCGCTCCCCCCACGACGGCAGCTTCTGCTCGTGCTTCGTCCGAGACTCGAGCACCCACCAGCTCCTGCACCAGGGCGACGGCCTTCTCGGGCGCACCCAGGGCCCGGTGAGAATCCGCGATCAGATGATTCTGGTCGATTCGCCCGGTGATCCTTCGGTACGCCTGCAACTCGGTCAGGGCTTCCCGAAACCGTTCCTCCTGGTAATGCGCGATGCCGAGGACCTCGCGAATGGCGCCGGAACGCGGAGCCAGGCCCTTGGCCTGCGAGGCTGCCCGCGCGGCGGCCTTCGGTCGATCTCTGGAGAGCGCGGCGACCGCCTCCTCCATGAGCTTGATGGCCTCGTCCGCGCGCCCGGCGCGTGCCGTGGCGCGGATGTCGTCGACCACGTCACGAGAGAGGGGGCCATGGACCCGCGGGCCCCTCGCGACGGCCCCCTTGCGTCCGGATCGGTGACGAGCGTCACCCGGGCGAGTGCCCACGAGGCGTGAGCGTAGCCCAAAACGCATCGAGGCCCCTCTCGGGGCCTCGATGAAAGATGTTCCGGCAGCGACCTACTCTCCCACCCCGTCTCCAGGGCAGTACCATCGGCGCGGGAGGGCTTAACTTCCGGGTTCGGAATGGGACCGGGTGTTTCCCCTCCGCCATAGCCACCGAAACGCTATGAGGGTGCAAGCCTCCGGGGAGCACCCCGGAACTTCACAGCGAGCGCGAGCGGACCAAGTCCTCGGCCTATTAGTACCGGTCGGCTGAACACGTTACCGTGCGTACACCTCCGGCCTATCAACCTCGTAGTCTCCGAGGGGCCTTACCTGGTTGCCCAGTGGGAAACCTCATCTTGGAGCAAGCTTCGCGCTTAGATGCTTTCAGCGCTTATCTCTGCCGAACGTGGCTAACCAGCCGTGCCGCTGGCGCGACAACTGGCACACCAGAGGTTCGTCCGTCCCGGTCCTCTCGTACTGGGGACAGCTCTCCTCAAGTTTCCTACGCCCACGACGGATAGGGACCGA
>DASSDP010000086.1:0-13904 GCA_035697085.1 Actinomycetota bacterium | reverse complement strand
CGACCATGCTGGAGCGACAAGCCTACCGTGGCGCGGGGGGAGTGGGATTCGAACCCACGAGCCCCTCATCAGGGCCAGCGGTTTTCAAGACCGCCCCGATCGTCCGCTCCGGCATCCCCCCGATCCGAGTGTAGCCGAGGGTAGGAAGGGTCTCAGGACAGGGGCATGCCCCGTCCGGGGCCGAGGACCACGCGGAGCACACGCCCTCCGCCCTCGGACCTGACGCGGAAGGATCGGCCCGTATCAGACGGAGGCAGCACCGCGGCGTGGCCGACGGGGATCGACTCGCGATTCTCGTTCCAAACCTCAAACGCGCCCTCCACGGTGAAAAGCAGACCCCCTTCCTTCCGCTCCAGGTCCACCGAGAGCTCACCTCCAGCGTCAAAGCGGCTGTCCGCAAACACGCGGACGTCCCCGTTGATCGGCAGGGGGGCGGAGGGTCCGACAAGTTCCTTCGTGATCACTCCGGCTCTTTCCTCGTATCGGGGAGCATCGGCGTCCCGAAGAGCCTCGAACGAGGCCTGTGGCGGGGTTGGATCCGTCCCGTACACGAGGATGAAGGCGCGGGCTCGCCCGTCGGTGTTGTTCCACTCCTTGTGGAGCATCCCGCGCATCCCCTCAGTGAGGCGGCCCAGATCACCCGTGCCCATGTGGCCCGTGATGCCGTTCAACGCGTCGTCATGATCAACGGCACCCTCAAGGATGTAGAAGAGACGCTCGTTGAAGCGGTGAGGATGGTGACCGATCCCGTGGTGCGGCTCGAACACGCCGTCGTGAACCATGATCAGCGGCCCGAGGCTTCGCAGCGGGACGAACGGTCCGATGATCTCGTGCGCCACCAGGCCCGGAACGCCGAAGTCATCCTGGTCGAGAACCCTGTAGTCCTCCGGCGTGAGGACGAGCAGGCTCACCTATGGCGCACCGTTCGGACCGAGCACCCGATGCTCCTCAGGGATGTACGGGTGCAACGGCTCCGGCAACGGCACCGAGCCGTCCTCCCGCTGAAAGTTCTCCAAGAGAGCGATCAGCGTCCGCCCGATCGCGCACGCGGTTCCGTTGAGGGTGTGAACCGTTTGGTTCCCGTCTTCCAGACGGACCCGGCACTCAAGACGCCGAGCCTGATAGTCGGTGCAATTCGAGCACGACGTGAGCTCTCGGTACCGCCCCTGTCCCGGCAGCCACACTTCGATGTCGTACTGTTTCGCCGCGGCGTTCCCCATCTGCCCGGTGCAGACGAGAACCAGCCGGTACGGCAGCCCGAGGCCTTTCAGGATCTCCTCCTGACACGACAGGAGAAACTCGTGCTCGTCCCAGGAGTTTCCTGGCTCCGTGAACGAGAACATCTCCACCTTGTCGAACTGGTGGAGCCGGAAGATCCCACGGATATCCTTCCCGTAGGTCCCGGCCTCTCGCCGGAAGCATGTCGAATAACCGGCGTACCGGAGGGGCAGAGTACCCGGGTCGAGGATCTCCCCCTGATGCAGTGCCGCCAGAGGCACTTCCGAGGTACCCGCGAGGTATAGATCGTCGTCGCGGGTGACGTAGATCTGAGCCTCGGACGCGGGAAGGAATCCCGTGCCGTACATGGCTTCCTCCCTCACCAGCACCGGCGGCACAACAGGAACGAAGCCCTTGGCGCCGAGCATGTCCATGCAGTACCGCACCAGCGCCCACTGGGTCCATACCGCCCCGCCCAGGAGATAGGTGAACCGGGAGCCCGATACCCGAGCGGCTCGCTCCAGATCGATGATGCCCAGCCGCTGAGCGATGTCGACGTGGTCCTTCGGCTCGAAAGCGAACGAGGGCACGTTCCCGACGTCGCGCACGACCTGGTTGTCCTCCTCGTCTACCCCCTCCGGCACGCTCTCGTGCGGGGGATTCGGAAGGCGACTGGCAAGGGCGAGAAGCTCCTCGTGGATGCTCGCCAGTCCAGGCTCCAGATCGGTGAGACGCTCGGAGACCTGTCGAAGTGACTTGATGAGCTGCTCCCGTTCCTCACCTGTAGCGGAACCCACTGCCTTTGAGCCGCGGTTCTGTTCGGCCCGCAGCTCTTCGACCTCGATGGTGACCTTCCGACGCTTCCCGTCGAGCTCGATGAGATGGTCGAGGTCGTCGGCGAGACCCGCCTCCCGGCGGGCGAGCGCGTTCCTGATCGGCTCCGGATCTTCTCGGATGGCCTTGAGATTCAGCAATGGACCGGACGCAGGCAGTGGATCACGAAGCCGCCGCCACGTTTTCGGACATGGCCAGCCGAATAGCTTCTGCTTCCTCGTCCGAAAGGTTGTGCGCGGAGGCACCGTCGGCGACGGGCTTGGCGTAACAACGAGTGTCGGCGCGGCCGTTGATCGACGTGATCACCACGCCGTCCCCGGAGGCGTTCAGCAGCGCCGCCGAGAACGAGAGACGACCTCCCATGTCCTCAAACGCGTCGTAACGAACCAGCCCGATCCGCTGGACCGCGTCCCCCAGCTTCTCCTCCAGACGGTTGTCCTCTCCCGCAAGCTGTTCGACCATCTCGCGGAGCCTGGCGATCGACTCGGTGTGCTCCTTGATGGCCTGGGCCATCTGACGATCCGCGGAGAGCGCTCCGCCGTGGCGGAGCCGGCCCCGGGGGGCCATCGTGGCCAGTACCAAGAAGGACAGGGCCGAGAGCCCCAGGCTCACCAGCACGAGCAACGTGAGCGTCTTGTCGGAGAACGTCATGGTTTCTGCCGCCGGTTCCGCGAGTATACCGTCCACGTCGACGAGGCCGTTTTTCCGATAGGCGCCCATCTCATCTATGATTTCGGTGATCATCCAGGAGGAGCGGAATGGCAGGAAACAAGGACGCAGAGACGATGCTTCAGTCGGTTCCGATCTTCGAGGGTCTGACAAAAAAAGAGCTCCAGACGGTGATGAGCTCGGCCAAGGAGATCGAGTACGCCCCCGGCCGTGAGATCGTGAAGGAGGGTGCAACCGGCGTCGGTTTCCACCTCATCCTGGAAGGGCAGGCGGACGTGTTGGTCGGTGATCATGCACAGGCGAAGCTCGGCCCCGGGGACTACTTCGGAGAGATGTCGCTGATAGACGGTGGCCCCCGATCCGCCACTGTACGAGCCGACAGCGCCGTCCGGACGCTCTCCCTCGCCTCCTGGGAGTTCACTCCCCTGCTCGACAGCAACCCCTCGATCGCGCGAAAGATGCTCGTCGAGCTGTCACGCCGGCTTCGAGCCGTGGAACGCACACACACGCACTGAGTCACATCCGGGCCCCAGTATGCTGGGGCCGTGCCTGAAGCGACCTGCTCCCGATGTGGCGCCGCACTCCCCGCGGATGCCCGGTTCTGCCCGAATTGCGGCACTCCCACCCCTCTCGAGGGGGGCGAGGAGCGAAAGATCGTGACGGTCCTGTTCGCCGACCTCGCCGGTTCGACGTCGCTCGCGTCTCATCTCGATCCCGAGCGCTTCCGCGAGATCCTGTCGGCGTTCTACGAGCTGGCCACGAACGAACTGGCGTCGCTTCGGGGAAGGGCCGAGAAGTTCGTGGGAGATGCGGTCATGGCGCTCTTCGGCATCCCGCTCGCGCACGAGGACGACGCGCTGCGCGCCGTGCGAGCCGGATTCCGGATCCGCGAAGGGACCGCGCGACTGGGCAAATCTCTTGGTCTCTCTGAAGTCCTGGACGTGCGCGTCGGGGTGAACTCGGGGCCTGTTGCGGCCGGGCCCGGAGCGTCGGGCGAACCCCTCGTGTCCGGTGCGGTGGTGAACCTCGCCGCGCGGCTTCAGCAAGCCGCCGAGCCCGGAGAGATCCTGGTGGGTGAGACAACATGGCAGCTCACCCGCGACGCGGTCGAGTTCGGACCCGAGAAACACATCGACGCGAAGGGCTTCGATGGGGTCGTCAGCACGAGGTCGGTTCTCAGCCTGTCTCCGCGGTCCACGCGCCGAACGATTCCGCTGGTCGGCCGGAAGCGTGAGCTCGACCTGCTGACGAAAACCTACACCCGAGTCCGAGAGACCTCTCGGGCTCACCTGTTCACGCTGCTCGGCGAGGCCGGCATCGGAAAGACTCGACTTGCGGACGAGCTGGTGGCTTCCTTGCCCGAGGAGACATCGGCGCTCGTGGGACGGAGCGGCGAGTATGAGGAGGACCCCACGTTCGCCCCCGTCGCGGACATGGTCCGGCAGGCGCTGAGCCTCGAAGGGGACGACGATCATGATGTCCTTCGCCGGCGAGTGAGCGACCTCGCCGGGGACCACCGGGATGCCTCGGAGGTCGACCGAGTTGCCAATCAGCTCGGACTGGCCCTCGGTCTGGGATCCGAGGCTCCCGAGGAACGCCGCTACCGTATGGCCGAGATCCGTGCGGGATTCCTGACTCTCCTTGAAGACATCGGTCGGCAGGGCCCCGTCGTGTTGGTTTGGGAGGATCTGCAGTCCGCACGGCCGGAACTTATGGACCTGATCTACGAGGTCGCGCGAGGGGGACGGCGCATCCCTCTTCTCCTGTTGTGTCTCGCCCGAGACACCCTGTTGGAGACGCGACCCGAGTGGGGGGGAGGACTGACGGAAGCCACGACGCTTCGACTCGAACCACTCACTCGATCCGAGGCCGCAGACCTGGCGATGGCGGCAGGAGAGTCGGTGGACCAGCAAGCGGCCGAGCGCATCGCCGACCAGGCCGGAGGGAATCCCTTCTTCATCGTCGAGATCACCGGGATGCTGCTCGACCGGGCGCTCGCGCAGACAGACGGCCTTCCTCTTCCCCCAACCGTCCAGGCCGTGATGGCGTCCCGGATCGACCATCTTCCGGCCGAGGCGCGCGAGCTGGTGCGCCTGGCGTCGGTGTTCCCCGACCAGACCTTCCCCATCTCGAAGCTTCGGTATATCGCCGACCCGAGGGAAGAGATCATCGGGCTGCTCGACGAGGCCGAGATCCTGTTCCGGGATGCGGCGCGTCCCGACTGGCTGAGGTTCAGGCACGAGATGGTTCGCGATGTCGCGTACCAGACTCTGGCCAAGCGCGAGCGGATGCGTCTGCACCAGCAGGTGGCAGATGGGATCATCGCGGCAGGAGCCGAGGAACGCCACCACCACATGGTCGCGTACCACCTGGAGCAGGCGGCTCGAGCGTCGCTCGACCTCGACTCAACCGACAGGAGCCTGGCACAAAGGGCGGTGGAATCGCTCTCGCACGCCGCCGATCACGCCCGGCGCAGGCTCGAGTCGCGCACCGCGATCGACCTGTACGAGCGCGCGCTGAGGCTGTCGCGACCGGAGAAGGACTGGATGTCCGACGAAGCGGGGATCCTGTCCGGGATCGGTGAAGCCCGCTACTGGCTGGGCGAGTTCGACCGGGCGGAGGCTGACCTTACCCGAGCCCTTGATTTCCCGGAGCTCGGCCCCCGGGTCGAGTCTCACGCGGCCCGATTCCTCGCGGACATCATCCTGAACGTCAGGGGCGAGCCATTGCGGGCGGAACCGCTGTTCGAGCGGGCCCTGGCTGCGGCTCGCGAGCACGGTGACCCGTGGGCCACGGCCCGAACCCTCCTCATGGCCGGGTGGGTGCCCATCTGGAAGGACGGCGACTATGACACTGCGCGCTTCATGTTCGAGGAAGCACTGGCGATTGCCCGAAACAATCCGTCCAAGGACGTCTGGGCCGAAGCTCGGGCATTGACCTCGCTGGCGTCAGCCATCTCTCCGGTCGGCGAGGAGAGCGAGTGCCTGAAACTTGCGGAGGAAGCACTCGCACTCGGAACCGAAGTGGGAGACCCATTCACGGTGGCCGTGGCTCATCAATACCTGGGGAACTCCCTTCGCCGTATGGGGAAACTGGACGAAGCGCTCCCCCACTTCAACGAATCCGTGAAGGTATTCCGGGACCTTGACGCGCGATGGGAGATCGCCAGCGCCGTCGGTGACCGGGGGACCGTTCACCGAATCGCCGGTCGACTGGGGCAGGCGGAGACCGATCTCCGCGAAGCCCTGGCGCTCTGCCGTGAATTGAACGAACGGGTCCTGGTCACGTGGACCGCGAGCGAGCTGGCTCGCATCCTCCTGGCTCAGGGAGAGATCGAAGCGGCGCGGACGGCCCTGACCGAGCCTGCCGCCCGGCTGGCAGCCGAAGCGGATCCGCAGGCGCTCGCCTCGCTCCTCGCGGCCGAGTCTCTCCTCGCTCTCGCCGAAGGGGATAAGGACCAGGCCAGGGAGCGAGCCGTGGCGGCGCTGGAAGCAGCCAGACCGCAGTCGCGGAACGAGCTCGCCTCGTGGATCTGGTGGGTGGGCAGCCTGTTCGGTGCCGAAGCCGTCGGCGGAGAGAACCGGATCGAATGGGCCCGGCAGACGCTCGAATCCGCGGGTTGGACTCAACACCTCCGAGAACCCGAATGGGCTCTGGCCTCGGTTTCCGCGCCCGGCTAGCCCGGCGCATGCTCATTGTGGAAGACTTCTCTCCAGCCGACGAACGAAAACGGGGGTAGGGATGGATGCCAATCACTTGAAGTCGATCGCGCTCTTCGCGGATCTCCACGATCACGAACGGGAGCGGGTTGCGCAATGGGCAGACGAGGTCGAAGTGGAGGAAGGGAAGCACCTCGCCGACCAGGGAGAGTTCGCCTATGAGTTCTTCGTGATCGAGGAGGGCTCCGCCGTGGTCACCAAGAACGGCGAACACATCACCGACCTCGGGCCCGGGGACTTCTTCGGAGAGATCGCACTCCTGGAGACGGATCGTCGAACGGCGACCGTCACGGCCTCCTCACACATGCATCTCATCGTGATGCACGGTCGTGACTTCCGAGAGATGGCAAGCGAGATGCCGCACGTGGCGGAGAGGATCCGTGCGGCCATCCAGGAGCGGACGAAGGGCTAGCGCCCCAGGTGGAGGTCGACGCCCAGTAGCACGAGGGGCCACAGGACAACGGCCAGTATGAGCGAGACGATCGCCCTCACTCCGCGCAGCCCGTCGAAATAGTCGCGGGTCGCCGCCACCCATACCCCGATCGCCAGATAGACCAGCGTGAGCAACCCGCTGACCCCAACGGCACCGCGCTCTGATCGGGACTTCACGAAAGGATTTTGCCGCCGCGACGGCCCGGTTGCCATGCCACTCCCCCCTTCGATCGATCAGCAATACGAGCTTGCCACGTGCCCTACTTACCCATCGAAGAACCCAGCAAAACAGACTGTGAAATGACGGCATCATGTGCTGTCGTCGTACACTCATGGCACCGCGCGGGCGTGCTGGAATGGGTAGACAGGCGCGGTTCAGGACCGCGTGCTCGGAAGAGCGTGGAGGTTCGAGTCCTCTCGCCCGCACCTAAGCGGCTGGCTGAAGAGGCCCGACTATAATCGGGGTCATTCCGTCGTCCCTCGAGGGAAGCACTCCATGGGGATCCTCCGAGACTTCGAACATCGCCTGGAACGCATCGTGGAGGGGTTCTTCACGAAGGCCTTCCGATCCGGTCTACAGCCCGTCGAGCTGGCCAAGCGTCTCCTCCGGGAGATGGAGGCGGGCAAGACGGTTGGCGTGCGGGAGGTGTGGGTACCGAACCGGTATGTACTTCGCCTATCGGACGAGGACCGGGTGCGGTTGGCAGGCATGGAGAAGGCCCTCGGTCGCGAGCTCGAGAGGGTCGTCGTCGAGGGCGCGCGAGAGCGTGGCTTCGGTCTGGTTGCCAGGACGGAAGTGGTGTTCGAGACCGACAAAAGCCTCCGTCGCGGCGAGTTCACGGTGCTCTCCGAACTCACGGAAGAAACTGGCGCACCCCCTCCGGGTGCCGAGAGGCTGCCCGGGCAGCCCGTCCTCGCGCTGCTCGAGGACGGCAGTACCGTGAAGGAGTTTGCCCTCGAGCACGACACCTCGCTGATCGGCCGGCTGTCCGGATCCGAGGTCGAGATCTCCGATCCGGGGGCCAGCCGCCGGCATGCAGAGGTCAGACGAAAGGGCGACGACTTCGTCATCGTGGACCTGGGCTCCACCAATGGGACCCTCGTAAACGATGACCCGGTTTCAGAACGGACGCTCGAGGACGGCGACCGAATCACGATCGGGCAGACCACCCTCGTGTTCCGGAAGGCGTAGGCGTGCCTCCGTTCGTGCTGACGGTCCTGAAGGTCGCACTCCTCGCCCTGCTGTACTTCTTCATCTACCGCTCGGTCCGAGCCATCGCCGTCGACATCTACGGACGACGGGAGCGGCGCGGCGGCGGCGGAGCCCGAACGAGGCCGATCCGGCGGGTGAAGGCCACACCGACGAGGATCGTCGTCCTCGACGAAGAGGGAGGCAGGTCGGGAACGCATCGCCTCACGGATACGTTGCAGATCGGACGTGATGCGTCCTGCGATATCACCCTGTCCGACACCTACGCTTCCCAGCAGCACGCCAGGATCTCCAACCGCAATGGATCCTGGGTGATCGAGGATCTCGGCTCGACGAACGGCACGTACCTCAACCAGCGAAAGGTCACGGTCCCAACCGCGTTGGCGCCCGGAGACAGCATCAGGATCGGGAAGACGGTCCTGGAGGTACGGAAGTGAGGCTGCGGACGGGGGCGTCGAGCGACGTCGGGCGGCTGAGAGAGCGGAACGAGGACTCCTTCGTGGTGAAGGAACCCCTGTTCGCTGTGGCCGACGGGCTCGGCGGGCACCTCGGTGGCGAGGTCGCGTCCCGTCTCGCGGTGGACACGCTTGCCTCAGAAGCCGGCGCCGACGGCCCGGAGGATGGAGTACACGATCGACTCCGTGCGGCAATCCACCAGGCCAACTCGGCAGTGGCGGAGCGAGCCGCGAACGATCCTCAGCTCACGGGGATGGGAACAACCCTCACCGCCTTCGTAGCCGGCCGCGACCGCATCTATCTGGCCCACGTCGGTGATTCTCGGGCGTACCTGCTCCGAGACGGGGACCTCCGGCTCCTCACCGAGGACCACACGCTCGTCCAGCGCATGGTCAAGGAAGGGCGGCTCACGCCCGAGCAAGCCGAGATCCACCCCCAAAGAAGCGTTCTCACTCGGGCCCTCGGCATCGAGGTTGAGCTGGAGGTCGATCAGGCCACGGTGGAGGTCACCGCCAGCGACAGACTCCTGCTCTGCAGCGACGGACTGACGGCGATGATCGGGGATGAGGACATCCGAAAGATCCTTGCCGGACACGACGATCCCCAGAGCGCGAGCGAGGCCCTGGTCGAGGCGGCGAACGCTGCCGGAGGGCAGGACAACATCACCACGGTGGTCGTCGACGTCGCCGCCGCCGCGGAGGCGCCTCCGGCGCAGCCGGCGGACGCAGCCGCACGAGTCGCCCCGCCGAGCGCCACGAGTGGGCGTCCTCCCCGGCGACTGTGGCGTCTTGCCGTCAGGGTCGTACTCCCCGTCCTCGTTGTCGCGCTCCTCTTGATCGGCGGCCGTATGTACCTGGATCGACAGTGGTTCGTCGGTCTCCACGACGGCAACGTCTCTCTTTTCCGAGGGATCCCCACCCAGGTTCTCGGGTTGAATCTCTCCACGTTGGTGGAGGAAACAACGATCCCGGCACAGTCGGTCGAGGTTCTCCAGACGTGGCGCGACATCGGCGACGGGATCACGACGGAAAGCGAAGCCGAGGCCCGAGAGATCATGGCCCAGATCGAACAAGACGTCTCCGCGGCCGGATACGTGCCACCCACGCCATGACCGCTGCCGCTGCTCCCCGCCCGGATCCACGGACCCGACGGAACACGGAGCTGGGCCTCCTGATCCTCGCGGTCCTGCTGGCGCTCGGAGCGTACGCGCTCGTCGGCCTGGGAAAGGAGGAGCGGGTTCCCCCCGGAGTCGTCGGGTATGGCGTCCTCCTCGCAGGAGGCTACCTTCTCGCCCACATGGTGGTGCGGCGGTTCGCTCCCCACGCCGATCCGCTGTTCCTTCCGACCGCCGGCCTGCTGGCCGGGCTCGGGTTTGCCGTGGTGTACCGGCTCGACCCCGACCGGGCCGCAGCCCAGGCATCGTGGCTGATCTTCGGGCTCGGGCTGTTCATCGTCACCCTGATCGCCATACGCGATCACCGACAGCTCGACGCGTACACGTACACGATCGGCCTCCTGGGCGTCCTCCTCCTGCTCCTGCCGCTCGCTCCCGGCATCGGAACCGAGATCCGCGGGGCCCGCGTCTGGGTGAAGCTCGGGTCGCTTCAGTTCCAGCCCGCGGAGATCGCCAAGGTGCTCATCGTGGTGTTCGCGGCGTCATATCTGAGCGCCCGACGGCAACTGCTGGCGGTGGCCACGAGGCGCCTCGGCCCAATCGCTCTGCCCGAGCCGCGACACCTCGGCCCCATCCTCGTGGCATGGGGAGTGTCCCTCGCCGTCCTCTTCTTCGAGAAGGACCTCGGATCCTCATTGCTGTTCTTCGGTCTCGTCGTGGTCATGCTGTGGGTCGCGACGGCCCGGGGGGCGTATCTGGCGCTCGGCGGCCTGCTCTTCGCCGCCGGAGCGCTGTTCGCGTACCGGTCGTTCGACCACGTTCAGGACCGAGTTGCCGTGTGGCTGGGTGCGCTCGATCCGCAATTCATCCAGGACGAAGGTTTTCAGATCGCTCAGTCACTGTTCGCCATGGCCACGGGCGGGATCGCAGGGGTCGGCCTCGGGCTCGGACGGCCACAGGACATCCCGGATGCCCCCACCGACTTCGTGTTCGCGGCGATCGGGGAGGAGCTCGGGCTTCTCGGAACGATGGCCGTCCTGATGCTGTTCGTGATCCTGATCGCCCGAGGGATACGGACCGCCCTGGCGCGGTCAGACGACTTCGGCCGACTCCTCGCGGTCGGGCTCACAACGATCCTGGCGCTGCAGACCTTCGTGATCGTCGGGGGGGTGACCCGGCTGATCCCACTGACGGGGGTGACGCTGCCCTTCGTCTCGTACGGTGGGTCGAGCCTTGTGGCGAACTTCGTGCTACTTGCGCTCCTCGTTCGGGTCTCCTCCGTCACCAGTCAGGAGGGGCGGTAGGTGGAGCGGCAGATCCGCATCCTCGCCACCGGGTTTCTGATCCTCTTCGGCCTTCTGGGGTTGAATGTGAACTACATCCAGGTCATCGCGGCACGCGACCTCGCCAACAACCCCGCCAACAAACGTCTCCTGATCCAGGAGTACGACGTCCAGCGGGGGCAGATCCTCGCAGCGGATGGGCGGACCGTGATCGCGACCAGTGAGGAGACGACGGGTGCCCTCAAGTATCTCCGTCGCTACCCTGGGGGGCGGCTGTACGCCCACCTGAGCGGGTATTACTCCTTCGTGTTCGGAAGAAGTGCGCTGGAGCAGAGCTACAACGATGAGCTGTCCGGGCGAGCCCCCGAGGTGGCCCTGCAGACGTTCGTCGATGAGGTTCTCGGCCGTGACCGCCGAGGTGCGAGTCTGGTGCTCACGATCGATCCCCAGCTTCAGCAGACCGCCGCGGCGGGCCTCGGAGACCGGCCGGGCGCAGTTGCGGCGATCAACCCCCAGACCGGCGAGGTCCTGGCCCTGGTATCCAACCCGAGCTTCGATCCGAATGTCCTGTCGTCACACGAAGGGAAGTCCATCAGGAAGGCATGGAACCGCCTCAATGCGGACCCGGACAAGCCGCTCCTCTCGGCGGCCAGCGAAGACTTTTTCCCGCCGGGCTCCACATTCAAGATCGTGGTCGCCGCGGCAGCTTTGGAGAACGGCATCACTCCTGACACGACGTTCCCCAATCCACCCGAACTCGATCTTCCCCAGACCACGCGGACCCTCGAGAATTTCGGGGGTGATCACTGCCTCGGCGGAGCATCTGAAGTCAGTCTGGCCCAGGCGCTCCAGGTATCGTGCAACGTCGTGTTCGCCGAGGTCGGTCTGGAGCTTGGCGCCGAGAAGCTGGCCGAACAGGCCCGAGCATTCGGTTTCTCCGGAGACATCCCGTTCGACAAGGACCTCCGGTTCCAGGAGGGCAACTTCCCTCCCGCCGAATCCTTCGCTCAGGACCTTCCCGGCGTGGCCTTCTCCGCGATCGGCCAGAAGGACGTCCGGACCAACGTTTTGCACCTGGCCTTGATCGGAGGGGCGATCGGAAATGGCGGCGTGATGATGCAGCCCAAGGTCGTGCGCGAGGTTCGCGATCCAACCGGCAGGATCGTCCGGCGTCTCCAGCCGCAGGCGTTCGGGGAACCGCTGTCGCCTGAGAATGCAGGCGCCCTCACCCAAATGATGCAGGCGGTGGTGGATTCGGGAACGGGCACCGCGGCCCAGATCTCGGGCATCAGCGTGGCGGGCAAGACCGGCACCGCGCAGAACCCCGGGGGTGATCCACACGCGTGGTTCGTGGCGTTCGCCCCCGCCGAGCAGCCCACGGTGGCCGTGGCCGTGGTGGTCCTGAACGGCGGGGACCTGGGTAGCGAAGCCACCGGAGGAGCGGTGGCCGCACCGATCGCCCGGACGGTGATGGAGGAGGCGCTGATCTCAACATGAGTGACACGCGGGTCCTGAACGGACGGTACGAGGTCGAGTCGCGCCTGGGCGAGGGCGGGATGGCTTCGGTGTTCGGAGGGAGCGACCGGGTGCTCGGCCGGAAGGTTGCGATCAAGGTGCTCGCCGGCCAGTACGCGAAAGATCCGACCGCCGTGGAAAGGTTCCGGAGGGAAGCGCAGGCTGCGGCCGGCCTCAACCATGCCAACGTCGTGTCCGTCTTCGACACCGGCTCAGACGACGGTGTCCATTACATCGTCATGGAATACGTCGAGGGAAGGACCCTCGCCGACTTCATTCGGAAAGAAGGCGCGCTTCCACCATCTCGCGCGGCGGACATCGCCGTCGGTGTCTGCCGGGGCCTCTCATCAGCTCATGAAAAGGGGATGGTCCATCGGGACGTCAAGCCGGGGAATGTACTGCTCACATCCGATGGCAGCGTGAAGGTGACGGACTTCGGCATCGCTCGGGTTGCATCGGTGGCGACTCTCACAGCGACGGGCAGCGTGATGGGCACGGCCTCGTATCTCTCCCCCGAGCAGGCGAGGGGAGGGAACATCGATGCTCGCTCCGATATCTACTCGCTCGGCTGCGTGTTGTACGAGATGCTGACCGGGAAGCCCCCGTTCGAGGGCGAGACGCCCCTGTCCATCGCCTACAAGCATGTGGAGGAGGAGCCGACGCCTCCGTCGTCGTTGGACCCCGCCGTTCCTCCCGAACTCGAGGCCGTGGTGACGAAAGCGATGGCCAAGGACCCCAACGGTCGATATGGGAGCGCCGCTGAGATGGCCCGGGATCTGGGAGTGGCCGCACCCACGGCACCGCTCGAGCCGACCGCGGCGATCCCGGAGGCCGAACGAACGGAAGCCCTCCCGGTTTCTCCCCAGGGCCCCACATCGACCCAGCCCCTGCCAGCGGCCGTCACCCGTGAAGTGCGGCGCCGATGGTGGCCGGCGGCCGCAATCGCCGCCGCTCTCGCGACGCTCGGTCTCGCCCTCGCACTGACGTTGGGACGCGAGGATCCTCTGCTGAAGACGACCCCCAGCCCCCCGATCTCGCCCACTTCGCCGGCAACGCCTTCTCCCACACCGACGACCACGGCACCGCCGCCGGCCGTCTTGCTCCAAGCGGCGATCGACCAGTTCGTGGCTGCCCTGGACGGGCTCGACTCAGACGTCCAGGAGGACCTGGTTGACCGAGGCAATGATGCCCTCAAGAGATTCAACGAGGGCGATCAGGCGGGGGCTCTGGAGAAGCTGGGAGAGCTCCGAGAAAGGATAGAAGAGCTGGCCGCAGAAGGAAAGATCCTCTCCTTTAACGCTGACGCCCTCCTTGCGTCCGTGGCCAACCTGGAATCCGCGATCCAGGCCGCCCCGCCACCGACGCCGGACGAAGGGCAGGGTGGTGACGGGGACGGGGATGACTGAGGCCGATCCGGTGAACGGACCGGGCCGGGCAGGCTAGAGTCTCGATAC
>DASSDP010000085.1:0-17552 GCA_035697085.1 Actinomycetota bacterium | reverse complement strand
GACCGGGCCGGCGTGGTACCCGACCACGACCACGACTCGCTCGATCCCCGCGGCGACGAGCGTCCGAACGGTTCGTTCGACGAGCGCAAGTCCGCCCAGGCGGACAAGCGCCTTCGAGCCTCCGCCGGTCACGGCCTGAAGCCGCTCGGACCGGCCCGCGGCAAGAATGACCGCGGCCCGGGGCCGGGGTAGGCGACGCCGTATACGCGCGGATTGTCGCTCCTCGGGGATCTTGACCACATCGGCAGGTCGGGCGACCGGGAGATCTGATCCGTCAGCCACGACCGAATCGTAGCGGGTCGGGCCCGCGGGCAGGCGCTACCCGGCCCGGCGGACGCTTCCGGCCCGGATGACGAGGCGGACCCGGCCGAGGGCCCGCAGGTCGTCGAAGGGGCTGGAGGCCAGGCCGATCAGATCCGCCGGTGCTCCGGGCTCGAGGTGCTCGGTGGTCATGGCCTTCAGGGTCGCCTCCGGCGAGAGGCCGGCCGCGGCGAGATGGACGGCTTCCGTCACGTGGATGCCCGGGGGGATCGGTCCGTTCCCCAGGTCGGTGCCGTACCGGACCGACCCTCCCGCGGCGGCAAACCGCCGAAGGTTGTCCACGGCCACGTCGAGCTGTGGCGTTGGCTGGCCGTAGGAATGGATGTCGAGCGTGCTCACCACCGTCATCGTCCGGGCCAGAGCATCGACGAGATCGCCGCTCAGGCGCTCGGACCACGGGCAGTGAGCCAGCTCATCGGCGCCCGCGCCGAGCGCCCGCTCGCTCTGCCCCGCCCCCTGTACGTGCACCACCACCGGAAGCCGCCGGGCATGAGCCGTATCGCACACCGCGAGGAGCTCACCGTCCGTGAGTGTGGGGCCGGCATCGGCATTCAGGGCCACCTTGATCGCCACCGGATCGTCCCCTGCGATCCGCGTCACCGCCTCCGCGGCCTGCTCCGCTCCGTCGACCTCAATCGCCGCGCCGGCCGGGGCCCATCCCGCCCGGCTGGGGTATCCACCGACGGCCGTGATCATCGGACCGACGGCGCTCACCGCCGGCCCTTCGAAGTCCGTCCCGACGGAGATGTCCACCACCGGGAAGATGTCCTGTGGTCGCCACCCCAGGTCCCGGACCGCGGTCACGCCTCCGTGGAGGATCGCTCTCGGTTCGGAGAGGCCCAGATGGACGTGATGGTCGATGATGCCGGGCATCAGGAACCAGTCGCCGGCCAACTGTTCGATGTCCGGGGCCTCGACGGCCGGCCCCACCCACGCGATCCGTGCGTTCTGGACGACCACGGATGGGTCCTCCAGCAAACGACCCGGCCCGAGCCACGCAAGGGAGCCTCGGACGGAGAACGGGTCCATGGGCGAACCATAGCCGCACGGGTGACCTCTTCGCCCCTAAAGGCGAAGGGGGCGGGTCTTCCCGCCCCCTTCCGGGCAACTGCTCTCGCGCCGTTAACCCAGCGTGAACTCCTGGGTCTGCGGATTGAGATGGTCGAGCCTCATGGCCCCAGCCGTTGCGTTGCCGCTGAACCGGAAGACGTTGAGGCCCTCGCTGATGTTGGTCTCGTAGATGAAGTTGTTGTACCAGTACGAAGACCAGGCCCCAGCGACATCGCAGCCTGCAGGCTGGCAGAACCCCAGCCCTGCGGGCACGGGGATCACCGGCGGGTCGCTCCACGCGAGCTCCACGGGGTCGCTCAGGTCCGTGAAGTCGAGGACCGCGGTCCCAGACTGGTAGCTCCCGTGGACCAGGATGTCCCGCCCACTGCGCAGCGGAACGATGTTGTAGTTGTGGAGCGTGCAGTTCTCCTGTGGGCCCTGGGCACGCGTGAGCGTCCAGTCGCCGAGCCTCGCGCCCGTGGTCCCGTCGTAGAAGAAGAAGGACTTCTTCACGTCGGCGTCGCTAGCTTCGCACTCGGCATTGATGCCGCCACCCGGCTCGTGACCGAAGATGATCGTTTCGCCGTCCCACGACCATGCTGCGGAGTGCCCGACGGTCACACCCGGCTCTGTAACGTGGAAGAGAAGGAGCGGATCTTCGAGCGATCCGCCGTTCGCTCCTCCCAGGCTGAAGACGCGAACGCCCTCGCCGCCGGCGCACGCCGCCTTCATGGCGTCCCCGAGGATCACGCCGACGTCGTGACACGTGTGCATCGCGGGCTCGGCCCGGAGGTAGCTGGAGTTGCCCGGATCGTCCAGCGGGACCTCGATGACGTCGAACCAGTCGCACGTCGCGGGGGGATTCGGGTTCGTCGCCGAATGGGCGGATGGGCTGCTGTACACGAGGAGCCGGTCGTTGGCCGGATCTGGAACCGCGGTCGCCGTGTGCGACCCGCACGGCGTCTCCACGGAGTCCACGAGCACGGGGTTGCTTAGGTTGCTGATGTCAAAGACGTGGACGCCCTGCCATCCGGCAGGGACAGCCTCTCCATCACACGTCAGCCCGGCCCCGAACAGCCCGGGCGTCCCTGCGGCCGTGTTCCATGAACGGACCACGATGTTGTCCCAGACGAGGACGTCTCCCTGGTTCCCCTCGCAGCTCGTGAACGAGATCTGCTGCGGGCTTCCGGGGCTGGAGATGTCCCGGATATTGAACCCGACCCATGTCCCCTGGATGGCGAGGTTCTCCCAGAAGGCGATGTCGGTATGGATGTTCGTGTTCCCGATCTCCGGCCTGATGAGGCTGGCCGGTTCCACGATATGTCCGAGCGGATGGATGTTCTTGGTACGCGGGTCGTTCTTATGCCCGGCCTCGGCCGGCAACCCTGACACCACCAGGGTCGCCACGCTTGCTACGAGCATTGCGAAGCGAATACTTCGCACGATTGCCCTCCTTTCGGTCGCCCGACTTCATGAATCTATGTCCCGGCCCCCAAATAATGCAACTGCGGTAATTCTCACGCGACGACCGACCGGGCTCTGACTCAGTGCTACTGGCCCACGGCCTAATAACGAAGGGGGCGGGTTCGCCCCGCCCCCTTCAGCCGGTCCGAGCCTCAACCCCTACAGGGAGAACTCCTGGGTCTGTGGGTTGAGGTGGTCCAGGCGGATGGCGCCCCCGGTTGCGCTGCCGCTGAACCGGAACACGTTGAGGCCGACCGTGATCTCGGACTCGTAGATGAAGTTGTTGTACCAGTACGAGCTCCACGCGCCCCCGAGCTGGGTCGGCACGAGCGGCGGCGGGTCGGACCATCCGAGGGTCGCAGGACTACCCGGATCGGTGAAGTCCACGACCCACGTGCCGGCCTGGTAGTTGCCCAGCACCAGGATGTACCGACCGCTGCGGAGCGGCACCGTGTTGTAGTTATGGATCGTGCAGTTCTCGGCAGCAGTCTGCGGACGAGGAAGGGTCCACTGGCCGAGCTTGGCGCCGGTGTCACCGTCGTAGAAGAACGCGCTCTTCTTCACCGGCGGGTCGGTTGCCTCGCACTCGGGAGACGACCCACCACCGGGCTCCCAGCCCATGATGATGACCTCGCCGTCCCAGGTCCAAGCGGCGGAGTGCCAGTTGCCGTTGCAAGGGCGCTGGGGATTGGGGTTGGCCGGGTCGTCCGGCACGAAACAGACGCCCGGCTCCTCGATCGTGAACAGGGGGGCAGGATCCTCGATGCTGCCGCCGGGAGTGTCGTTGGCGCCGATGTCGAACACGTTGCTCATGTGCCCGGACGCCACGGAGAGCTTGTTCACGTCGCCGAGGATGACGCCGGAGTCATGGGCAGCGTGGCCACCCTGAAGCGGCTCGCGGTGCAGATGGCTGGCAGCGCCGGGGTTGTCCAGCGGGACCTGGAGGATGTCCAGCCAGTCGCACTCCGTGAGGCCGGGCGGGAGCGCGGCGTTCCCACCGGACGTCTGGTTGTACACCAGCACCCGGTTGTCCTCGAGATCCGGAACCAGTGTCGCTGTGTGTGAGCCACAGCCGGGCGCGTCGGCCTGGGGCCGTGCGCTCAGCTCCACCTCGCCGACGAGCTGTGGATCCTTGAGGTTGCTGATGTCGAAGATGTGCACGCCCTCGAAACCGATGGGCACGGTGGTGCCATCGCAGTCGCGAGTGACGGTCTTCGGCGAGTTCCAGGACCGGACCAGAATGTCGCCCCAGACGACGATGTCGCCCTGGTCGCCGTTGCACCGGGTACGCGAGACGAGCTTAGGGTTGCCGGGCGAGGTCCTCAGGATCCGGAACCCGTCGTAGTCGCCGTGGAAGATGAGGCCTCCCCAGAACGCCAGATCGGAGTTCGCATCTCGCTGGCCATCCGGCACGAGGAAGCTGCCGAAATCGGGGCTATGCCCCAGGGCGTCGATGTTCTCGGTATGCGGCCGCGTGGCATGGTCGGCGCCGGCGGGCAGGCCGGCCGCGAGAAGGCCCGCGACGCTCACCACCAGAATGGACAATCGAAGCACACGCACGACTCCCTCCTTTCGCCAGGGACCTGGACCCTTCGAACCTACCCAGTTTCAGGGGAGTCATGCAAGTGCGGTAGGAAGGCCGCTACCCGACCCCGGCCTCGCGGAGAGCGTTCAGCTCCTTGCGAAGGTCCTTGACCTCGTCGCGCAGTCGCGCGGCGTATTCGAACCGCAGGTCACGGGCCGCCTCGTGCATCTCCTCCTCGAGCGTCCGGATGAGCCGCTCCAGCTCCCCTCGAGGCATCTGAGGTCGCTCTCGCCGCCGACGATCCTGTCGGCGGGGGGTCGCGCCGAGGCGTTCGCCCTCGAGCGACAGAAGGATGTCCGACACCTTCTTCCTGATGCTCTGGGGATCGATGCCGTGCCGTCGGTTGAACTCCACTTGGATGCCCCGTCGGCGCTCGGTCTCCGACACGGCCCGGCGCATGGAGTCGGTGACCTCGTCCGCGTACATGATCACCTTCCCGTCGACGTTTCGAGCCGCGCGTCCGATCGTCTGGACCAGCGAGGTCTCGCTTCGAAGGAATCCCTCCTTGTCGGCGTCGAGGATTGCCACCAGCGACACCTCGGGGAGGTCTAGCCCCTCTCGAAGCAGGTTGATGCCGACGAGCACGTCGAACTCCCCCAGCCGGAGGTCCCTGAGGATCTCGATGCGCTGGACGGTGTCCACCTCGGAGTGGAGGTACCGCACGCGGAGGCCCATCTCGATGAGATAGTCGGTGAGGTCCTCGGCCATCTTCTTCGTGAGGGTGGTGACCAGGACTCGCTGATCCGCGTCGACGCGCTGGCGGATCTCCTCGATGAGATCGTCCACCTGTCCCCTGGTGGGGCGGATCTCGACAGAAGGATCGACGAGGCCGGTGGGACGGACAACCTGCTCGACGACGCGCTTGGATACGTCGAGCTCGTACGGTCCCGGGGTCGCCGAGAGCATCACCACCTGGCTGACCCGGGCGGTGAACTCCTCGAACCGCAGCGGTCGGTTGTCCAGCGCCGATGGCAGCCGGAACCCGTGCTCGACCAGCGTCCCCTTCCTGCTCATGTCGCCCTCGTACATCCCGTGGAGCTGCGGGACCGTCACATGGGACTCGTCGATCACGCAGAGCCAATCGGACGGGAAATAGTCGAGGAGCGTGTGGGGTGCGGTGCCGGCGGACCGGCCGTCGATGTGCCGGCTGTAGTTCTCGATGCCGGAGCAGAACCCGAGCTCGCGCATCATCTCGAGGTCGTGGTTGGTTCGCATCCGAAGCCGCTGGGCCTCCAGCAACTTGTTCTGGGATTCCAGGTCGGCAAGCCGCCCTTCCAGCTCCGCCTCGATGGTCGTGATGGCCCGCTTCATCCGGTCCTCGGAGGCCACGTAGTGGGTGGCCGCATACACGGTGACCTCTTCCAGCTCCCCCAGAACCTCGCCGGTGACGAGGTCGAGCCGAAGGAGCCGTTCCACGTCGTCGCCCCAGAGCTCGATCCGGAGGGCCGTCTCCTCGTACGCGGGATGCACCTCGACGGTGTCGCCCCGTACTCGGAAGGCGCCGCGGGTGAGATTGGCCTGGTTCCGCTGGTACTGCATGTCCACGAGACGCTGGAGCACGAAGTCGTGCCCCACGCTCTCGCCCTTTCGAAGGTGGAGGATCTGCTCCATGTACTCCTCGGGTGAGCCAAGCCCGTAGATGCAGGACACGCTGGCCACGATGAGGACGTCCTTACGAGTCAGGAGCGCCGACGTGGCTGAGTGGCGCAGCCGGTCGATCTCGTCGTTGATCGATGAGTCCTTCTCGATGTACGTGTCGGTCTGGGGGACGTAGGCCTCGGGCTGGTAGTAGTCGTAATAGGAGACGAAGTACTCCACGGCGTTCTCCGGAAAGAACTCCCGGAACTCGTTGGCGAGCTGCGCGGCCAGTGACTTGTTCGGGGAGATGACCAGGGTCGGCTTCTGGACCCGCTCCACGACCTTGGCGATCGTGAACGTCTTCCCCGATCCCGTGATTCCGAGAAGGGTCAGGTAGTCCTCGCCGGCCAGGACGCCATCGGCGAGCCGGTCGATCGCCTCGGGTTGGGCGCCGGCGGGGTCGAAATCGGAGACCACGCGAAACGGGGGCACGCTCCGATTCTATGGCTCGAGCGGCTTACGGTTTCCGAATCCCGCGTCCACCTCGTGCCAGTACGCCACCCGCTCCTCCCCCAGGCGCCAGCACAGCTGGATCACCCGGCCCTCTCGCTCGGCGGGGAAGTCGACGAGTCCGCTCTCGGCGTCCCGAAGGACGATCCCATCGGTGGCCAGCCCCTCCATCTCCACGCGAAGCGTTCTCAGGGCGTTCCAGTACGCCTCGCCTTCCCTGCCTCCCCCATCTCCCGCCGCCGACTCGCGAACCCGCTCCCCCGAGCGCAGCACCACCTGCCGGGCCTCACGGATCCGATCGAGAGAGACTCTGAGACGCTCCAGGGCCGCGTTGGCCTCCTCGACCGTGAACAGACGCTCACCCTCGCTCTCCGGAGGCATTCGGACTCAGAACATCTGGCCGCAGTTCTCGCACTCGAACGAACCGCGGCGAACCTCGGCGCTGTGGCCCCCGCACCTGGCGCAGCGTCGGCACCGGCCCCCGGCGGGACAGTGGGCCGGATCGGTCGTCGTCCCGGGCTCGTCCCAGGTGGTTCCGCCCTCCGCCGGCCGGGGAAGCTGGATCGACAGCATGTACAGGCCGTCGCCGCCGGCCCGGAATCCGTGGGGATGGGCCGCGGCCCGTCCCACCATGGAGCCGGAGCCGAGTGGGATGGGCTCGTGGATGAGGGCTTCACCGCTTCCCTTGAGGACGATCGTCCACTCCTCGGAATCGGGGTGGGTGTGGGCGTATGCGACCTGTTCGGGCCCGAGCGCCTGGAGCGAGATGTAAAAGTCGGGGCCCTGAGAGATGGGGACCCGACGGAATCCCGACGGGCAGGACTGGATCAGATCCTCGGGATCGGCTCGAAACACCCCGAGGTTCTCGAGCACCTCGTCGAGATAGCCGATTCCACGCTCGCCCATCGTGGCCATGAAAGAACGTGACCCCCGTGGACGCAAGTCAGACGTCGATGCCAAGAGCCCGGGGAAGGTCCTCGAGGGAGGTGATCCGTATCCCGTCGGCATCGGGATATCGGCCCCGGCGGTCGATGAGGACCGGGATCAGCCCGGCCCGGCCGGCGGCCTCGATGTCGAAGTACGGGTGATCGCCCACGTAGACGGACTCCGAGGGCTCGACCTCGGCTCTCTCCAGTGCGATGCGGAAGATCGCCGGGTCCGGCTTCTCCACACCCTCGACCCCCGAGATGACGCGGACGGGGAAGAAACGAGTCACGTCCAGAGACTCCAGCAGCCGTTCCAGCCAGTCCTCGAAGTTCGAGATGACCCCGAGAGCGAAGCCGCCCCCCTGGAGTCGCTCCAGGGTGGGGAGGGCATCTCCATGGAGACGATAGTTCGCCAGGTCGGAGAAGGCTTCAAAGAGACGCTCGGCCAACTCGTCGGCACCGTCGGTCACTCCCACGTCGCTGAGAAAGTTGCCGTAGACCTCGAGCCAGAAGGTCCTGGACCGTTCCTTTGATACGGACCACAGACGAGGGGGTATCTCTTCGGCCCGAGAGGCATCCGC
This sequence comes from Actinomycetota bacterium, assembly GCA_035697085.1. Lineage (GTDB taxonomy): Bacteria > Actinomycetota > UBA4738 > UBA4738 > CALAEC01 > DASQUW01. Next base: position 9,537 of record DASSDP010000085.1, on the reverse strand, counting down.
GAACCTCTTGGAGTAGATGGACACCGTCTCCTGGACGGCGGCGGGATCGACCATCCGGCCCTCCCGGCGAAGCACGTTCGAGAACAGCTCCGAGAACGAGGGGTGCGGATACACCAACGTCTCCCCCGCGTCGAAGAAGATGGCCCTGACGTCCCGAGGACGAAGCATCTCGCTCACGTGCGCGACCCCGCGGCCCGGGCGCGAAGGTCCTCCCACAGCGTTGCCGCCTGGCCCTCCAGGTCCTCGATCGTTCCGCCGTTCTGGATGACGACATCTGCCCGGCTCTCCCGATGGGCGGGAGAGGTCTGCGATGCGATCCGCGACCGAGCGTCTTCCTCGCTCATTCCTCTCGTCCGGGCCACTCGGGCGACCTGCGCCTCGGGGGGAGATGACACGACGACCACGACGTCGCAGGCCTGATCGAACCCCGTCTCCACGATCAGCGGCGCGTCAAACACCACGATCGCATCGGTATCCCGATGACGATCCACAACCTCACCCAGGAGGCGGAACACCTCCGGGTGGACGATCGACTCCAGGATCCGTCGTTTGGTCTCGTCGGCGAAGACGATGTCGGCAAGGGCCGACCGATCGAGGCCACCGCTCGGGTCGAGAACCTGCCGTCCGAACGCCTCGACGATCTGACCGAGGCCCGGTGTTCCCGGGGCGACGGCTTGGCGCGAGAGCTCGTCGGCGTCCACGATGATGGCGCCACGGCGAGCGAGCATTCTGGCGACGGTGGATTTCCCGGACGCGAGGCCGCCGGTGAGCCCGACGAGAAGCAATGCTAGGAGCGGCCCTCCCGGCGCTTCAGGTCCTGAACGATGGATTCAAGGGAGACGTCTTCCTCGTCCCCTTCCTCGGCCGCTGGCTCGGAGGGCTCCGGAGCCACCTCCGACTCCGGCTCCGGCTCCGGCTCGGCTTCGGCCGGCGCGGTTTCGGGCTGTGCCGGCTCGGGAGCCTCGGCGGTCGGAGCTTCGCTGGGAGGAGGCTCCTCGGCTGGGGGCGTCTCCACACTCTCGACCTCCGCTTCGATCTCCGGCTCGATGCCGGGTTCCTCGTCCACCCGGCGCATCGAGAGGGACACCCGTCGCCTGGACACATCGACGTCCACGACCCGAACCCGGACGCGGTCGCCCACCTGAGCGATCTCCTCGGCCGACTCGACGTGGGACTCGGACAGCTCGCTGATGTGCACCAGCCCCTCGATCCCGTCCGCGACTCGGACGAACGCGCCGAACGGCACGAGCTTGGTGACCTCGCCCTCGATCACCTCTCCGGCCTTGTACCGGCGCTCGAACTCCTTCCACGGGTCCTCCTGGGTAGCACGAAGTGACAGCGAGACCCGCTCCCGTTCCAGATCGACGTCGAGCACCTCGACCTCGACCTCCTGTCCGACCGTGACCACCTCGCTGGGGTGCTCGACATGGCGCCAGGAGAGCTCGGAGACGTGCACGAGGCCGTCCACACCGCCGAGGTCGACGAAGGCGCCGAAGTTCACGATCGAGGAGACCGTACCCGTCCGCCGGTCTCCCTTGGTGAGGGACTCGAGGATCTTCTTCCTTCCCTCGCTCTGCGATTCCTCGAGGAATGCGCGGCGGGAAAGGACCACATTGTTCCGGTTGCGGTCGAGCTCGATGATCTTGGCCTCGATCTCTTGACCGACGAAGTGGTGGAGGTCGCGAACCCGGCGAAGATCCACCAGCGACGCTGGGAGGAAGCCCCGGAGGCCGATGTCCAGGATGAGCCCACCCTTGACCACCTCGATGACCGGACCCTTGATCGTCCGGCCCTCCTTCATGACTTCCTCTATGCGGCCCCAGGCCCGCTCGTATTGGGCCCGCTTCTTGGAGAGGATGAGGCGCCCCTCCTTGTCCTCCTTTTGAAGGACCAGCGCCTCGATCTCGTCACCGACCTTGACGACGTCACCCGGATCGACGTCGTGGCGGATCGAGAGTTCCTTTGCCGGGATCACGCCTTCGGATTTGTAGCCGATGTCCAGAAGGACCTCGTCGTGATCGATGCGGACGACCTTCCCCGTGACCAGATCACCGTCGTTGAAGTCCTTGAGCGAGGCCTCGATTGCCTCCACCAGCTCCTCGGGACTGAAGTCCCGTTCGAGGGCGGTGCTTGCCTGGCTATCCTCTTCTATGTCTGTCAGCTCCTTCCGGCCCGCGATCCTCAGCCCACGACGAGCGGCGAGATGGCCGGGAGGTCGCGCGGCGGGAAATGCCCGCAGGCTGGCCAATCTTAGGGGAACGCGCTGACCAGCGTCAACGTTTTGGCCTCAGTGACCGGCAGGAACGGCTTCGGCCCAATTGGACCCCCAGCCGATATCGGCTCGCAGTGGGACCGTCAATTCGTACGCCGACTCCATCTCCACTCGAACGGCCTCGGCGACCTTCTCCACGCTCTCCTCATCCACCTCGAATACAAGCTCGTCGTGGACAGTGAGAAGCATCGTGGCCGGGAGCACCTCGAGGGCGGCATCCACCCGGATCATGGCCAGCTTGATGATGTCGGCGGCAGAGCCCTGGATGGGGGCGTTGAGGGCCATCCGGCGCCCGAGGTCCCGGATCCTGGGGTTGGGTGACTGCAGCTCAGGCAGGTACCGGCGGCGCCCCAGGATCGTGGCCGTGAACCCCTCCGCGGTCGCCAGTCCCACCTGGCGATCGAGGAACTCGCGCACCCGGGGAAAGCCGGCGAAGTAGGCATCGATGAACGCCTGGGCCTCGTCCGGCGGAATGCCCAGCCGGGTGGCCAACCCGTACGCGTTCATGCCGTAGGCCAGGCCGTAGTTCACGACCTTGGCCCGCCGCCGGAGCTCCGCGTCGACCTGTTCGGGAGGGAGTCCGAAGACCTTGCCGGCGGTGGCGGCGTGGATGTCGGCGTCGGACGCGAATGCCTCCGAGAGCGCCTCATCCCCGGAGAGATGCGCCAGGACACGGAGTTCGATCTGGGAGTAGTCGGCGACCAGTAACACCTGGTCCGGAGCCCCGGGCACGAAAGCCTTCCGTATCTGTCGGCCGAGCTCACCGCGCACGGGAATGTTCTGGAGGTTGGGATTGACCGACGAGAGCCGCCCCGTGGACGCTGCAACCTGGTTGAACGTGGTGTGGATTCGACCGGTCTCGGCGCCCACGAGGGGTGGGAGCGCGTCCAGGTACGTTGACTTCAGCTTGGCGAGCTCCCTGTATCGAAGCAGGGCATCCACGATGGGGTGGGCATCCCGCAGCTTCTCAAGGGTGTCGGCGTCGGTGGAGTAGCCGGTCTTGGTCCGCTTGCTCGGAGTCAGTTTGAACTTCTCGTACAGGATGATCCGAAGCTGCGGCGGCGAGTTCAGGTTGAACTCCTCCCCGGCGTGGCGGTAGATCTCGGCCTCGAGGGCGGCCATCCGGTCGCCCACCTCCTCGGACATCCCCCGGAGGTAGTCGACGTCCAAAGCGATGCCCGCACTCTGCATGCCCGCCAACACCCGGGCCAGCGGCAGTTCCACGTCCTCGAGCAGCGGCCGGACGCCGGCCCGCTCCGCCCGTTCCTGCAGGACGGGAGCGAGCATGGCCGCGGCCGTGGCCTCTCTGGCCGTCGCCTCCCAGGTCTCGCCGAGCACCAGCTGTCCCTGGTCCGAGGCCTCTTCTTCGGTTCCGGTCACGAGGTCGAACCCGAGGTACCGCTGGGACAGGGATCCCAGCGTGTAGGAGGCTTCGGCGGGGTCGAGGACGTAGGCGGCCAGCATCGTGTCGAACGCCACGCCTTCGATCTCCAGCCCCAGCTGCAGGGCTCGTGCCAGGAGGTCCTTCACGTCGTGCACCCACTTCGGTCTGGTGGGATCGGCGAGCCATGCACGGAGCGCCTCGGGTGCGCTCCCAGATAGCGGAACGTATGTGGCTTGCCCTCCCCCGCTCGAGATGGCCACGCCGGCCGCGGTCGTATGGTCGGAGACCAGCGCGAGACTTCGAGGTTCCTTCCCCTTCAGGAGCCCGGGAAGTTCTCGGGCCGAGGCCTGCCGCAGGTCGAGCTGGACCGCCTCGGCCGCCGGCCTCGACACGCCGATCTCCTCGAGCCGCTGCAACAGGCTCCGGAACTCGAGGGAGTTGAAGAGACGGCGGACGGCATCCTCGTCCCAGTCTCCGACCACGGCGTCGTCCGGTTCAAGGGGCAGATCGAGGTCCGTCTGGAGGCGAGCGACATCCTTGTTCCGAACGAGGTCGTCCTTCCCTTCGCCGATGGCCGCCCGGAGCCTTGGAGTAAGCGTCTCCACGTTGGCCACCACGCCCTCGATGCTTCCGAAGTCCTGGATGAGCTTGGAGGCCGTCTTCTCCCCCACCCCGGGGATCCCGGGGATGTTGTCCGAGGGGTCTCCCTTCAACGCCACATAGTCGAGGTACCGCTCGGGGGGAAGCCCGAATCGTTCCTGCACGGCGTGTTCGTCGTACCACACGATGTCGGAGATACCTCTGCGGTTGAACATCACCCGGATGCCCGGTCGCACGAGTTGGAAGAAATCGCGATCCGCCGTGACCACGACGGCCTCCAGGCCGCGCTCGACCGCTTGAATGGCCAGCGAGGCGATGACGTCATCGGCCTCGGTTCCCTCGATGGACACGATGGGAACCCGCAGCGTTTCCAGAACCTCCAGGATCAGGGGAAGCTGCTGGCGAAACTCATCGGGAGTCTCCGCCCGCCCCGCCTTGTAGTCGGGGTACATCTCCATGCGAGCCGCGGATCTTCCCTTGTCGAAGGCCACGAGGAGGTAGTCCGGGCGTTCTTCCGCGAGGAGCTTGATGAGCATCGACGTGAAGCCGTAGACGGCGTTGGTGACCTGCCCGGTCGTCGTGGCCAGGGTCGGCGGAAGCGCGAAGAACGCCCGGTACGAAAGACTGTGGCCGTCGAGGAGGAAGATGCGCTTGGGAATGGCCGGCATCCAGGCCGATTGTAGACTCTCCTCATGGCGATGGGCGCGGCGGTCTCGTACCCGGAGTACATGGAGGCGCTGTACGAGATGGCCGAGGAAGGCATTCCCACGCAGCAGGCCAGGCTCGCGGAGTGGTTGGGCGTGACGGCAGCCTCCGTGTCCGAGGCGGTGAAACGCCTCACGGCCCGCGGGCTGATCTCCACGGACGATCGCCGACGCCTCAATCTGACTCGCCACGGCGAGGCACAGGCTCGGACCCTCGTCCGACGCCACCGCCTGGCCGAGCGGTTCCTGGTGGAGATCGTGGGCCTGCCGTGGCACCGCGCTCACGAGGAGGCGTCGCACTGGGGCCGGATCGTCTCGGAAGAGGTCGAGGGTCGGTTCGTCGAACTGCTCGGAGACCCTGCCACGTGCGTCCACGGCAATCCCATCCCCGGGTCGAGCCACGCCGTCGATCAGGCAGGCCTCCACCCGCTCCAGGAGATCGCCCCGGGTGACACGGTGCGGCTGGAACGGCTCACGGAGGATCTGGAGCTGGATCTCGACGTCATGCTGTTCTTCGAGGAGAGCGGCCTGATGCCGGGGGCCGACATCACCGTGGTGGCGGTGGCCCCTGACGGTACGAGGACGCTCGAGGTGGCCGGGGAGAAAGTGGCCCTCGGGGAGCACCTCGCCGACAATCTGTGGGTTCGTCCCGCAACTCGTTGACGCCGTTCCTCGGCAGCGCCTATGATTGTGACAGGCACCCTAAGAACATCTGTTAGGTATACCTTACGTCAGGATACGAGATGGGCGCATCCTTTCTGATCACGTTGCGCGAGGGGCTCGAGATCGCGTTGATCTTGAGCATCCTTCTGGCCTACCTGAACACCATCGGGAGACGAGACCGCCACGGCTCGATCTGGGCGGGGGCCGGGTCGGCCGCCGCCGTGAGCGTCGCGGCCGGACTGGTGATCTTCCTCACCGCGGAGACGCTGTCCCACACGGCCCAGGAGGCATTCGAAGGGATCGTCTCCTTCCTCGCCGTCGGGGTTCTCACGTGGATGATCTTCTGGATGCGGCGACAGGCCCGGTTCATCAAAGGAGAGCTTCAGCACCGAGTGGATCTGGCGCTCGCCTCCAGCTCGGCCTTTGGTCTGGGGTTGCTGGCGTTCTTCGTCGTGGTTCGCGAAGGTCTCGAGACCGCGCTGTTCCTGTTCGCGACGTTCCGCGCCGCGACCGCGGGATCGACCGCCATGTCACTCCTGGGAGCATTGCTGGGTCTGGCCGCCGCCGCGGTCGTTGGGTACCTGATGTACCGGGGAGGCGTCCGGCTCAATCTCAGGACGTTCTTCAAGGTCACCGGGGCGCTCGTCCTCCTGGTGGCCGCCGGGCTGCTGGCAAGCGGCGTTCACGAGCTCCAGGAGATCGGGTGGCTTCCGTTTGGAACGGGGACGGCGTTCGACGTCAGCGGCGTGGTGCCCGACTCCGGGCCCGGGCTGCCCCTTCGGGCCCTTTTCGGGTACAACGCGAACCCAACGTGGCTGGAGTTCCTGGCCTGGGCCGGATACCTGCTCACCGTGGGATTCTTCTTCTTCCGACCACAGCCGATCGTTCCACCCGCCCCCGTGGCGCAGCCGGTGGGAACGGCCGGCGGGCAAATCTGAGAAGTAGACTCTCGCCGGGGCTGAGCGCTGACCGGAACGCTGATCAACGTGGGGACCGTCCTGGCGGGGACCGCCGTGGGCACAGTCATCGGCGACCGGTTGCCTCGGCGACTTCAGGAGACGGTCTTTCACTCCCTCGGCCTGGTGACGATCGTGATCGGGGTCAACGCTGCCCTCGAAGCGTTCCGGCCGGCCCTCGCGGATCTGACCAGGGCGAGTCTTCTGATCGTGATGGGAAGCGTCCTCGTCGGGGGGATCATCGGAGAGCTCCTGGGTATCGAGCGTGGTCTGAATCGCGTGGGCGACGGCCTGAAGGCCAGGTTCGCGCATGGCCAGGCCCGTTTCACCGAGGGGTTCGTGATGGCGTCGCTGGTCTTCTGCGTCGGACCTCTGACGGTACTCGGATCGATCGAGGATGGCCTCACGGGCGATTACCAGCTGCTGGCCGTCAAATCGCTGCTGGACGGTTTCGCGGCGGTCGCTTTCGCCTCCGCCCTGGGGTGGGGTGTGGGGTTCTCCGCGATCGTGGTCCTGGTGTATCAGGGAGCGCTGACCCTATCGGCGTCGTGGGCAGCCGGCGTCTTGTCCGAGGCGATGATCGCGGCCATGACCGCGGCCGGTGGAGTGCTGATCCTCGGGATCGGCCTGCGGTTGTTGAAGCTTCTGGACGTCCGGGTTGCAAACCTCTTGCCCGCCCTCGTGTTGGCTCCGGTCAGCATCGCGATCGTGGAACGATTTGCATAACGCTGTCTTTTGTCGAACATTTCTTGGCGTTCCGCATGTTTTTCTCCGCGCAACGTGGTCGCACCTACCTGCATCGATGATTGATAAGCGTTGCAGCGCAACAACTCCTGTTGAGTTGACACGCGCGTTCATCGCCTGCTAATTTCCGACTCCGGTCCCGGGCGGCCGAAAGGATCGACGAGGCGCCGGCAGGCCACCGGACGGAGGGAACGGTAGGACCTCGGTCTTATCAAGTACCTCGCAGTTCGGAGGCGCAGGCGCTGCGAAGATGCCGAAGTCACTCGGGACCACCTTTAGGCGGGTCCGGAGAGCTGAGTAGATAACGCTCGCGTATGGGGAAGGCGTGAGCGGCTCCAAAGGCTCCTCGGGCCCGCCTTCATACTTCAGGCTCCGTCGACCAGCAGTACTCCTCGCATCCCGCGATCGAGATGGTACTTGCACGCGAAGGTGTGCCGGCCGGGTTCGTTCAGGAGATCACCGATGGGGCCGAGGGATAGCCGCTCTCCCGGCTGGATATCCCGCACGAACGTCGTTCCTTCGAACGTCACGTTGTGAACGTTCGACCCCTGGTTCGAGATGACCACCTCCCGGTCCGGAGACAACAGGCGTGACGGGTGGGCGTCGTGGAAGTGATAGTCGATCGCGGTCACGACGTAGGGTCGACTGGGGTCGTCAGGGAGTCGCCTCGGTCCCGGATCCTCGGCTGCATGACCGGAGCATCCCGAGACAGCAATGATCAACACGGCCAGGGGTATGCGGAGTCGACGGGTCAACGAACTCGTGCCAGGAACCGCTTGGTCCGTTCGTTCGACGGGGAGGCAAACACCTCCCGCGGTTCTCCCTCCTCGACGACGATACCTTCGTCCATGAACACGAGGCGGGTCCCGACCTCCCTGGCGAAGCCCATCTCGTGGGTGACGACGGCCATGGTCATCCCTTCGTCCGCCAGTCGCTTCATGACCTCGAGCACCTCGCCCACCAGTTCCGGGTCGAGGGCTGACGTCACCTCGTCGAACAGCATCAGCTTCGGGCGCATGGCCAGGGCCCGGGCGATGGCCACTCGCTGCTGCTGCCCTCCGGACAGCTGGCCGGGGTAGGAACCGGCCTTCTCCTTCAACCCAACGTGCCCCAGTTCCTGGATAGCCCGCTCCCGGGCCTCCTTGTCGTCGAGCTTCAAAACCTTCTCCAGCGCCAGGGTGATGTTCTGGAGCGCGGTCTTATGAGGGAACAGGTTGTACGCCTGGAACACGATCCCCATGTGCGTGCGAACCTCGTTCAGATCCGTACGGATGTCGGTGATCTCTTGATCCTGGAACCACACTTTTCCCTCCGTGGGCTCCTCGAGCATGTTCATGCATCGCAGCAGGGTGGATTTCCCAGATCCCGAGGGGCCGATGACCACCAGCACCTCCTTCGGCAGCAGATCGATGTCGATTCCCTTCAGCACGTGAAGGGAGCCGAACCACTTGTGGATCCCCTCCAGGCGGATGAGCGGTGCTGGGCTCATACCACGCTCACCAGGCCGCTCCGGAGCCGGCGTTCGACCGCGTTGACGGCCCCGATGAGCGGCAGCGTGACGACGAGATACCCGATGGCCGCCCCCACGAACAGTGTGGCGTTGAACGTCTGGGAGTAACCCTGTCGAGCCACGGTGAACAGGTCATATTCGCGTTCCAACAGACCCAGAACGACGATGAGCGACGTGTCCTTGATCAGGATCACGAACTCGTTCATCAATGGTGGGATGACGCGGCGGATGGCCTGCGGAACGATGGCGTAGCGCATCGACTGCATGTACGTCAGCCCCAGGGAGCGGGCCGCCTCCATCTGGCCCCGCTCGATCGACTGGATCCCGGCCCTGAACACTTCGGCGGCGTAGGCCCCCGTGTTCAAGGCAAACACGATGATGGCAACGGTGAAGGCCGAGAGTCGGAAGCCCAGCCCGATGGAAAACCCGAAGTAGAACACCGAAAGCTGCCAGATCAGCGGTGTCCCTCGGAAGAAGTTGATGTACGTCCTTGCTGGGGCACGAACCACCCGCCGCTCCGAGAGGACTAGGACGGCCAGGACGAGGCCGAGGACCACGCCTCCGGCCTCCCCAGCGAACGCCAGCGTCACGGTGTTCTTCGCACCCCGGACGAAGGCACCTCCGAACCCCTCCAACTTCTCGAAGTTCAGGAAGTGGAACGTGAACCGGTCCGGGTTCCCGGCACGGAGCCACAGGAAGACCGC
>DASSDP010000084.1:0-2322 GCA_035697085.1 Actinomycetota bacterium | reverse complement strand
TTCGACGACGACGAGCGGGCCACGCTCGCCCCGTACTTCACGAATCTGGATGGCCCGGTGTTCGCCCTGGTCAACCTCCCGGAAGTGACCAAGGGCGCTCTGTTCGCGCGGTACTCGCGATCGGCAAAGTCTCTCCGCCGCCTGTTCCTCGATGAGTTCGCAGAGTACTCGACGGCTGAACCCGCGGGTGGGCGAACGGATGACGTCGGCGTGGAACGAGCAGAAAAGCTGTACGAGCGTGTCTTCGTCGAGTACGGCGACGACTCCATCGCGCAGGTCGGCGGCGTCCACCTTGCCTGCGAGCAATCCTCACAGATCCTGGCGAAGGTCCTCGAGTGGGGCCGACTCATGGCCTACCTGGAGCAATCCACTCGCTACGTGCCCTACGACGACCGCCCCGGAGGCCGGTGGCGGTATGCGGTCCCGCCGGAGGTCGAAACTGCTGGTCTTGGCGGGAGGTTCTCGGACGTGTGCGATCGAGCCTTCGAGACCTACGCCCGCTGGTTGGAGCCGATGCAGCAGTTCTACCAGCGCCTGTTCCCCCAGGATCCGGACGACTCGGACTTCGTCTACCGTTCCACGATCCGGGCCAAGGCCTGCGATACGCTGCGCGGCCTCCTCCCCGCAGCGACTCGCACCAACATCGGCATCTACGGCACCGGCCAGGCCTACGAGCAGCTGCTGCTCCGCATGCGCGCCAACCCACTCGAGGAGGTCCGGGTCTACGCAGACCTCATGCTCACCGAGCTCCGGAAGGTGATCCCCGCGTTCCTACGAAGAGTGGACATCCCCGACCGAGGCGGAGCCTGGTCCGAGTACCTCGCGCGAACCCGGGAAGAGACGGCTGCGATCGCCGCGATCATCACCGAGGGGCTGGAGCCCGAGTCACAACCGGAGGTGGTCCTGACCGACTTCGACCCCGAGGGGGAAGTGAAGCTGACGGCCGCCGCCCTGTACGCGATCACCGACCTCCCGGACGACCAGCTGCTCGAGATCGCTCGGCGCATGAGCATGGAGGAACGCGCCCAGGTGCTGAAGGCCTACGTCGGCGAGCGAACGAACCGGCGGCACAAACCCGGCCGGGCGTTAGAGCGGACCGGCTACCGCTTCGACATCACCTGCGACTACGGCGCGTTTCGCGATCTCCAGCGCCACCGCTTGCTCACGATCGAGTGGCAGGAACTCTCACCTCGCCACGGCTACGAGCTCCCCCCCGAGATCGAGCCCGCCGGCGCGCTCGAGGATTGGACGCGGACCACCGCGGAGTCCGCGGCCCTGTGGGAGGAATTGCGGTCACAAGGTCTCCAATCCGCGGCGCAGTACGCCGTGTCCATGGCGTTCCGGATCCGGTTCGTGATGCAGATGAACGCCCGCGAGGCCATGCACATGATCGAGCTTCGTACCACTCCCCAGGGGCACCCGGTGTACCGACGGGTCTGCCAACAGATGCACCAGCTCATCGCCGAACGGGCCGGACACCGGGCCATCGCAGAGGCGATGCGATATGCAGACCATTCGCGGGTGGAACTGGAGCGCCTCGAGGCCGAACGCCGGACCGAGGCAAAGCGCCGAGACGCCGGCTCCCGTCCGTGAGCCGCCTCTCCGAGACGGCCCTCGTGGCCGCCCTGGCCGCCCTGGCAGTGGCCTCGGCTTTGGTGTCGTGGGGTTCATGGGTGCTCTTTCTGCGGTCGGGGAAGCCTCGATACCGAGGGCGTCACCGCACCCAGCCCAGACGACCGCGCAGAATCGGAGCGGGCCGGGCGTCGTGACCCGAGGCTGCTAGCCGGAACTGGACTCGGAGCGCGAGCTCTTGTTCTTCTCCTCTTCCAGAAGCACGCGGCGCAGCACTTTCCCCACGATGGTTTCCGGAAGAGCCTCGCGGAACTCGATGTGCTTCGGGACTCGGTAGGCCGACAGCCCGTGCTTCTCGTCCCGGCACCACGCGACGATCTCGTCGGCGTCTGCGGACTCTCCCTCCCTGAGAACGATGAAGGCCTTCACCGCCTCCCCGGTCGTGTCATCGGGGATACCCACCACCGCGGCCTTCATGATCTTGGGATGCCGGTACAGGACCTGCTCGACGTCGGTGGGATACACGTTGAACCCGGACACGAGGATCATGTCCTTCTTCCGGTCCACGATCGAGAAATATCCCTCGTCGTCCATCGCGGCGATGTCGCCGGTGTGAAGCCACCGCACGCCGTCGCCTCCCTCCCGAATCATCTCCGCCGTTTCCTCCGGACGGTTCCAGTACCCCTTCATCACCTGGGGTCCCGCGATGGCCAGCTCGCCAGGCTCACCCCGGGGGGGCTCCTTCGAGGG
>DASSDP010000083.1:0-5556 GCA_035697085.1 Actinomycetota bacterium | reverse complement strand
GCAAGCAGCGTGGGGGCAGTGCTCCTGTCGGGGATGATCCTCGGCACGCTGATGTTTGCGAACGTGTGGGGGGTCATCTGGCAGAACCAGAAGATCGTGATCGCCTCGGCCGAAGCGGCGGCCGGAGGCGGGCAGGCGGATCCGCGAGCGGCCGACGCCGCACGGCGGGCGTTCCTCGCCTCGCGCACCAACGTCCTGTTCTCGATCCCCATGCTTTTCTTCATGATCACGTCCAAGCATGGGGCCTTCCTGTTCGGGACGGCGAGCTTCACCGACAAGCTGATCTACTGGATCGTCTTCGCCGTCATCACGGTGGCGCTCGAGGCGAACGCGCTCAGCGGGCTCACGGGCTCGTCCAAGCAATACCTCGAGAAGCCCCGGTCGGTGATCCTGTCGGGGGTCGTGCTCTGGGCGATCCTCTACGGAACGCTCATCGTGGTCTGGGGAGCCTGAGCCGGTCGGGGCGAGTCACCGCGGTCGGACCTACCGCGATCCGCCCTTTCGGCCGATCTTCTGGTAGAACTCCACGCCGTAGCGCTGCTTGGTTGTGAGTCCGCCCTTCTTTCCGCCCTTCCGACCGATCTGCTGATAGAAGTCTGCGCCGTACCGCGTCTTGGTGGTCATCCCGCCACGGCGTCCAGCTTCCGCTCGAGTCATTGTGTCTTTCGGCAATCTGAGCACCTCCTACGGCAGGCTTCCTACCCGGAATTACGGGTGAAGAAACGCGAGGGGATTGGAACGGTCGACAAATAGCACCCGGAGCGGGCCCACTCTCAAGTCACGGCAGCCGGTGCCGATACGCATGAACGCATGGCCATCGCCGAATTCCTCCGATACCTGGTCGAGACGGGAGGGAGCGACCTCCACCTCAAGGTGGGCCTGCCGCCCGTCGTCAGGATCGACGGCGTGCTGTCTCACTCTCCGTTCCCGCCGCTCATGCCCGAGGACACGGAGATGCTGGCCCAGGAGGTCCTCTCCGATCTCAAGCGTGAGGAGTTCAGGCAGACGAACGAGGCCGACACGGGCTTCACGTTGGAAGGGGTCGGCCGATTTCGGGTCAACACCTACCGCCAGCGTGGGTGGGCCAGTGTCGCCATCCGTCGTGTCCGCTCGGACATCCCCACGTTCGAAGAGCTGCGCCTGCCTCCCGCGGCTCGGGCGCTGGCCGAGGAACTTCGGGGCCTGGTCCTGGTCACGGGCCCGACAGGGACCGGGAAGACCACCACGATCGCCTCAATGATCGGTTGGATCAATGCCCACCGCAGGGTGCATATCGTCACGATCGAAGATCCCATCGAGATCGCCCACGACGACCTTCAGTCGGTCATCCAGCAGCGGGAGCTCGGTCTGGACACCCGCTCGTACGAGGCCGCACTCCGTTCGGTCGTCCGGCAGGACCCGGACGTCATCTTCATCGGAGAGATCCGAGACATGGAGACCGTGGAGGCGTCGATCCAGGCCGCGGAGACGGGCCACCTGGTCATCTCGACCCTCCACACCCTGGACGCGACGGAGACCGTGAACCGCATCATCGACCTGTTCCCGGATACCGTCCAACGTCAGGCGCGACTCTCCCTGGCCGGTTCGCTCCGGGGAGTCCTCAGCCAGCGACTGGTGCCCCGTGCAGATGGCAAGGGCAGAGTCCCTGTGGTCGAGGTGATGATCAACACGGGCCGGGTTTCCGAGCGCATCATCGACGCCGATCAGACCAACACGATCCCCGATGTCATCGCCGAGGGTGATTTCTACGGGATGCAGACGTTCGACCAGGCCCTGATCAAGCTGATCAGGGAGAACCTGGTGGCTCTGGACGACGCCGTGGAGGCCGCCTCGAACCCCCATGACCTCATGCTGGCCCTGAAGGAAGCCCAGCTGGCATAGGCCGGCCTCATCGGCAGGCGTATTGACCTTTTCATCACAAAAGCCGTATTCTACCTACAGCAACTGCTCGCTCTGTTAAGGGAGAACCTTGTCCCGCGCAGTGCCCGTACCCCGATGCTTCCTTCTGGCGGCTTTGACCACTCTCGCCGTCAATCTCGGCCTGCCCGGCTCAGTCCAGACAGCCCCCGCCCTGACTTCTTTGGCCACCACCAGGTTTGACGACCCCTCGCCGGACGGGTGCCTTCCAACGGATTGCTCCCTCCGTGAGGCCCTCATCGAGGCGAACGGATCTCCCGGACCCGACACCATCACCCTCGGTGCCGGCACCTACGAGCTGACGATCCCCGGGACGCCCGGAGACGCCACCGTCGGCGACCTCAACATCTCGGAGGACCTGGCAATCGAGGGCGCCGGGGTGGCCATCACCCTCATAACCGGGGGCCTGCTGGGCGATCGAGTATTCAATGTGGTGAGTCCTGCCAGCGTGACCATCGAGAATCTCACCGTGCGCGACTCGACGGCCGGTGGGCTGTTGAACTCCGGGAACCTGTCGTTGACGAGCGTCTCCCTGAGCATGAACACGCCGGACCAGTTCACTCGGGGAGGGGGAATCGACAACAGCGGCATCCTGAGCATCACGGATTCCACCTTGAATGGAAACCGTGCCCGGACCGACGGCGGGGCCATCTACAACAGCGGAACGATGACCCTTAGCAACGTCACCCTCAGCGGAAACCGCGGGGACCGTGGCGGAGGCATCTTCAATGCCGGGACCGCGATCCTCTACGACACCACGGTGGCTCGAAACACTGCCTACGTCGGCGGGGGCGGCGGGCTGTTCGCGGACCCCGGGGGCATCCTTCGGCTGACCAACACCATGGTGGCCAACAACATCGACCCCTCCGCGACCGACCCGAAGCCCGACTGTGTTGGAACCCTCTCGTCCGAGGGCTACAACCTGTTGGAGAACGCGACCGGGTGCGCCGGCGTCACCGGACCGGGCGACATCACGGGGCTGGATCCGAAGCTGGGGACGCTCACCGATAACGGCGGGCACACCTCGACCCAGGCTCCGTCCCCGGACTCTCCCGCCATCGACGCGGGAAATCCCGCGCCGGCGGGGTCCGGGAGTGGGGCCTGCACCGCGCTGGACCAGCGAGGAACTCCTCGAGCTCTGGGAGGACGGTGCGACATCGGCGCCGTCGAGCAGGTCCTGTGCCTGGGCACGCCGGTCAAGAGGATCGGCACGGATGGGGACGACACTCTGCTGGGGACGATGGGATCCGACGCCATCCTCGGCCTGGCGGGCAACGACTCCATCGACGCAAGCGGCGGCAACGACAGAGTGTGTTCCGGCGACGGGAACGACGTGGTGAACGCCGGGAGCGGGGACGACCAGATCCAGGGCGGCACGGGAAATGACCAGCTTCGGGGAGACTTCGGCAAGGACATCCTGACCGGAGCGGAGGGCCAGGACGTCCTGGAGGGCGGATCGAGCGACGACTCGCTCAGCGGGGGCCCCGAAGACGACGTGCTGACCGGCGGGCCCGGCATCGACCTGCTCATGGGCGATGAGGGAACCGACGGTCTGAGTGGAGACGGTGGGCAAGACGAGCTCTTGGGTGGAGCGGGAACCGACGCCCTCTACGGTGGGGAAGACGAGGACACGCTTCACGGTGAGGATGGGGACGACAGCCTCTTCGGCGACGATGGAAACGACTCGCTCGCGGGTGAGAGGGGCGAAGATCTGGTGGATGGAGGGGCCGGGGCCGACCACGGCCTGGGTGGGACCGAAAACGATCGGCTGCTGGGCCGAGACGGAAGCGACGTGCTCAAAGGACAGGCGGGAAGAGACCGGCTTCAGGGCGGCACCGGCAACGACAACCTCCACGGTGGAGCGGGGGCCGACAGGGTCGTGGGCGGCGACGACAAGGACCGCCTGAGCGGCGAGTCGGGGTCCGACCTCCTCATCGGCGGCCGGGGAGGCGACGACCTCCGCGGGGGCAAGGGACCCGACAGATGCCTCGGCGGTCCGGGCCGGGACCGGAAGAAGGACTGCGAGACGAGCGACGGTCCTTAGTCGCCCTCGGACCGCGCGGCAGCCGTCTCGAACGGGTTCCTCCTGTACCCGGTGAAGACGTGAAGAGCCAGATACGACGGGAGGAAGAGCGGACCCAACCGCGCATGCTGACGGACGTGGGCGAGCTCATGATCGCGAAGCTTCCCCTCCAGGCGGCGGGTGGCCAGGACCACGTGCCCCAGGGTGATCGCTCGCCACCGGCTCTTTCCGAACGCCCACAGGAAGCCCCGAGGGGCCCGGTCGAACACCACCACTCCTCGGTCGAGGCGAGGGCGCTGGAACGAGAGAAGCCCCAGGACCAAACCGAGAAGCGTGTTCGGTAAGGCCCACACGTAACCAAGGGCTCTGAGCACGGAACGGATCATGACCCTAGGGTATCCTTGCGCCGGTGACCGACCCATCCGTCGCCGAGTTCTTCGATGTCCTCCCAACCATCGCCGAGGAGCTTGGTGCGCGCTTCGAGAAAGCCGGACACGAGCTCTATCTGGTGGGAGGGTCGGTTCGTGACGCCCTCCGGCGGTTGCCCCCGAAGGATCTCGACTTCGCCACCGACGCCCGCCCCAACGCCATCGTCCGCATCCTCCAGGGGTGGGCCGATCACCGGTACCTGACCGGCATCCGCTTCGGTACCGTCGGGGCTCGCAAGGGCGAGCATCAGTTGGAGATCACCACCTTTCGCGAGGAGGTGTATCCGGAGGACTCGCGACATCCCCACGTGGCGTTCGCGAAGGAGATCGAGACCGACCTTTCTCGCAGAGACTTCAGTATCAATGCCATGGCCCTCCGACTTCCCGACAAGGAGTTCATCGACCCCTTCCGGGGTCTCTACGACCTTGGGCACAAGGTTCTGCGAACGCCTCTCGAACCGGAGATCTCCTTCGGAGACGACCCGCTTCGGATGCTCCGCGCGGCTCGATTCGTGTCCACGCTCGAGGTCGCTCCAGAACGAGAGGTCGTCGAAGCCATCCGGAGCATGAGTGATCGGCTCGGCATCGTTTCCCCCGAGCGGATCCAGGAGGAGTTCTCCAAGCTGCTCGTCGGCGCGCGGGTCGAGCTGGGCCTGAAGCTCATCGTGGAGACCGGCCTTGCCGAAAAGTTCCTGCCCGAGCTTCCGGCGCTCCGCCTGGAGCAGGACCCGGTTCACCATCACAAGGATGTTCTCCAGCACACCTTTGCCGTCGTGGCCCGATGCCCGCCCGACCTGGTTCTGCGACTGGCCGGGCTCCTGCACGACATCGGAAAGCCAAACACCCGCGAGATCACGGAGGACGGGGTTCAGTTCCATCACCACGAGGTGGTCGGGGCGCGAATGGCGGAGCAGCGACTTCGAGCCCTCCGGTATCCGGAACGGATCGTCCAGGACGTGCGGGCCCTGGTCGAGATGCATCTCCGGTTCCACTCGTACTCGAGCTGGACCGACGGCGGGCTTCGGCGCTACGTGCGAGACGCCGGACCGCTGCTCGATCGGCTCAACCTCCTCACCCGGGCCGACTGCACCACCGCGAATCCCGCCCGGGCCAGGGAGTTCACCCGGCTCCAGGATGAGCTGGAGGAGCGGATCGCCCGGCTTGCCGAGGAGGAGAACATCGCGGCCA
>DASSDP010000082.1:0-8665 GCA_035697085.1 Actinomycetota bacterium | reverse complement strand
AGACGTTCATCAGAGAGCACTCCCCATCTGAATCGCAGCTTGGACCGGACCGCCGAGCGCAACCTCGGACGGCCGATGAACGCCAGCGCGATTGCCGTCCCCGCGAGGACGAACACAAACGCACCCACGTCAAGGAGCGTGATCACCTTCAGCCGGGTCTCTTGTGCGTCCCTGGAGACGATGATCGGCATGGGCGGCGAGATACCGGAGGCCTCCACCCAGGCCATGTAGCTGCCGCGAGCCAGCGAATCGACCGTCACCGTTCCATCGTCGGCAAGCTGCACTCGGCGTTCCGTACCGTCCGGATACTCGATCACGATCCGCGAGCCGACCGGGCTTCCAAACAGCGCGTCTTGAGTGGAAAAGTGAACCGAATAGAGCAGAAGTCGGATTTCCCAGGTGGCCTTCCCCTTGATGTAGAAGCGCTGCTCCGCTCGGTTGACGACGTTCGAGCCGTCCACCTCCACCGACTCAAGTGAATACTGGAGCTCCTTGGCCTCCAGACCGATCGATCGCCGGAGGATACGGACCGCCTGGAACCAGTGGGGACCGGGGTCCTTGTACTCCTCGACCGCTCCCAGACCGCTCCTGATCGTGAACGAACTTACCCTGCTTGCGTCCACCTTCTCCCCGTCACGGCCCACGAACGTGAGGGTCACGGGGTGACTCACGTCGTACCCCACCTCAAGGGGTGTGACGCGAGGAAGCTCGATATCCCGCCGTGGCTGAAAGAAGTCGTCTCCCCACCTCGAGAACGTGGCCCGCATGGTGCCGAGATCCTCGATCTCGAGGGCCTCCAGGACGTGGGTCCCGGGCGATTGAACGGAGATGGAGGCGACACCGCTGGCGTCCGACTCGAAGACCTGCCCGTCAAGGGCGAAGCGGGCTCCCGCAAACGCCGGGACCACGTGGATCGTAAGACCGGCCTGCTGAGCGTGGGCCGGCGCCCAAACTCCACCAGCAAGAACGAGCGAACCGGTCGTCAGGACCAGGACCAGCCAGCCACGGCCTCCACGCAGCCGCAACCGGTCAGGTACGCGCCTCATCGACGGGACCTTCGTCGAACCACGTGGGGAACGATGAGCACCGTGGCGGCGAAGAGGACGGCGGCGCTGTAGCTCGCGTAGATCACCGTTCGGCTGGGGGCCGGGCGTTCAGACCCACCGCGCTCGTGTGAAATGAAGTGAGGAGGTCGGGGAGGCCGCTCGAAGTCGAAGGCCAGCATGAAGGTGTTCGCCGCTGCGTCTCGTTCGGCGATCGGCTCAAGACCCCAGTTCTCCTCTATGAAACGAGGGATCGAGGAGAAGTCCATGACCGTGCTGTCGATGTGCCCTTCCCGAGCGAACGAGCTGACGAGGAACGCGGGGACCCTGAACCCGTACCCGAACGCGTCGACTTGAGGCGGGTCAACGTGATCGTACCAACCTCCCCAATCGTCGTAGGTCACGAGGAAGGCCGAGCTGTCCCACGTGTCGGACTGCATGAGCGCGTGGATCAGGCTGGACACGAATCGCTGCCCGGCCCGAATGCTTCCCGGCGGGTGCTCGCTGGCCCCGGAGGGAATGATGTACGAGACCGCCGGTAGCCTGTCTGCCCGAAGGTCCTCGTAGTACTCGTCCAGGTCCACGATGTGGCTGTTGAGCTCCGGGTCGTCCACGAACCTGGTCATGGCGAGCAAGGGGCACCAAACCACCTGAGAGATCCGATCCGCGTCCTCGGACTCAGGCGGAGTTCTGAACGTGATGTCCCGGTCGTAGTTCTGCACGTAGAACTTCCAGGAGACCCCGCTCGCCTGGAGCTGGTCGAAGATGGTGGGGATGTCATCGAACCCCGTGGGCGGAACGCTGCTGTCCACGACCCCTCGGGCCGACACCCAGAATATGTGGTTCGAGAGACTGCCGCCCTTGTCCGAGCTGAAAAAGCGGTCGAACACCACGTATTCGTCGACCAGGTTCCAGTAGTAGGGCAGATCGCGGTCGTCGTAGTGGCCCATGCTCAGCTTGCCGTTCTGATTCCGCTCGTTCAGCGCGAACACGAACCCATCGAGCCGACCCTTGTTGTACTGGATTTCGAAGGTTGCATTGCTGTGATCGAGATCCTCGACCGGGCCCTCGATGTGGTGGGGCCGCACGCAGCGTTCGTCGGCCGGATCCGTCGGGTTGACTGGCATGCAGACGTCCAGCGGGAGCCCATCCGCCCCGGGATACGTGCCGAAGTAATTGTCAAACGTGTGGTTCTCCTGCATGACCGTGACGAAGTGCTTGATGGGCGTGATCGAGTCGGGAGCCGTTTGGGCGCCCGCAAACGACGGCATCGCCGTCCAGAGGGCGAGCGAAACCAGCATGGCCAACAGGGGCACCACGAAGTAGAGCTTTCTTGGCTTTCCCAACCGCTACCCCTTAGGGAGCAGGAGCATATCCGACGTCCCCCTCCCCGACCATGATGGCAGGGTTTCCGACGAGACCGGGCAGGCGTGAGAACCACGCCCGGTCCGGCGTGCGGATCCGCGTCACGGAGACGCGGGAGAGAACGTCGCGCCGTATGCTGGCTTCCACCGCTGCGTGACCGTTGGTCAGCGCGGGGGCGATCAGGTGATATGGAGGAAAGCCGTAGGCATCCTCCGTGTTGGCCTCGAGCACATCACACGCTTCGTCGAGACCCAGAGCTTCCTCAACCTCGAGGCCCCGCTCGATGACAACCATGTGGGAGATCGGTAGGGACACCACGGTCTCCGTGCCGGGGATGAGGCGCTCCACGGCGAACTTCGGCGGAGGAATGATCATCTGGATGAGCGCATTGACGGTGGCAACGGGAAGGTTGTGTCGGCTCAGCCAGAGAGCGAATCGCCGCCCGCTCTTCGAGTGAAGCCGCCCCTGGAGCTGAAGCCACGGCCGGCGCCAAGTCGGAAAGGGAGACGCGCTCGCCGCCTTCAGCGTGTGGGCCGAAATCGTGAGGGGCTTCGGGTAGCAGAGGGCTACTCCGTCCGGAGCGATGATCGTCATGTCGTCGGACACGAACCGTGAGCCGTGCTCCCTGATCGACCGGAGACAGGTCGTGGTCTTCCCGGTATCGGTCTGCGCCGTGATGAGCAGCCCCTGCCCGTCGATCTGAAGGCAGGCGGCGTGAGCCAGTGCGTAGCCCTTGGACACCATTTGCCAGCGAAGGATCGGCTCGACGACGTTCGTGTACAGGACGTGAGGCGAGCGACGAAGCAGCCTCGAGACTTGGACTCTTTCTGGGGCGTGCTCTCCCATCTCCACCTTCATGGCGAAGCCGAGGGCCCCAAGGTGTTCCGCGTATCTGACCGTCTCGCCTCTGTGCTCGACGAGAGCGCGGCGACGAAAGCCTCCCAACCCGCGATTCTTCACGGTCACTTCGAGATCGACCGCGTTCTCCAGCGAGGGAACGAGGAACGGCGTGAGCTCGGGAAGCCGAGCCTCCGACGACACGCGGACGATCCCGTGGATGTCGTACTTGTAGGTGGTCCGAGTCCGGCCGGCAGATCCGAGCGGCCCAGACCCTCGTCCCGACCAGATCCACGTGTCGGCGATGGCGAAGCGAGCCACCGTCGAGGCGGCCAGGGCGATGAAGTTGGACAGGAGGTAGTGAAGGCCCGCCCATTCCGTCAGGACGAACAGGAACGGCACCCGTGCGGCCAGCCACGCGTTGTTCATGACCGCGAACCAGAAGAGCCTCTTCCAGCGACCGGACCGCTCGGCCTTGAACACCCACCACTCGGAAAGGGCGAAGTTCCATGCCGTCGAGAGCTGCGTCGCGAGGATCGCGGAGAAGACATAGTGGACGCCGAGACCGTCGGTGCCAGCCCATAGGGCAAGCTGATTGACAACAAGACCGGTTATGCCTACGGCGGCGAAGCGAAACAGTCGACCGAACCGTCCGGACTTATGCCCGTTAAGGGAAGAGCCGTTGGTGGGTACGCCTGCGGCATCAGCGAGCGAAATCTTCCGCTCGGTGAGGTCCACGACGTTACCGTGGTCTGTCATCACAAGCTTCGCCTCTGTCCTATGCTTTCCGTTCGATCCGTTTTGATTATTCATTTCGGGTAGGTCCCACGGCTCCCGTTCTGTTTCTCCACGACATGCCAGACTCCTGCCGATCGCCCGAAGAATCCCCCGTCAGACTGTCCGACAGATGCCGTACAGGCGAGGGGTCCCCCAGGGCAAGGGTCCAATCCTCCGCCGAGTTTGGGCGAAACCCAACCATCCGCGACGGATTACCTATCAAACCCCATCGGACCGGAAATGTCCTACGGAAATGGGCGTATAAAAGTCGTGCCGTGTTACCTCAGACAGCTAGTGGGGCAGTTGGGGGACGGACATAGCCCGAAATGAGGGTGCCATACGCCCATTTCTCCACTCAGGCAGACAGCCCTCCCGATACGAAACGAAGGTAGATGTTCTTCCTGAGTTAGCCCAGATTACTCGATTCGGGCGAGAACGTCGAACAGCCGGTCGATATCGGCTTCGGTATTGAAGAAGTGAGGGGATATGCGAAGCCCGTCTCCCCGATGGTCCACACAGACGTCCTGCTCGTACAGGCTCTGAGAGATCTTCTCTGCCCCCGCCCCCACGCCGACATTCACGACGCCCCCCCGCTCCGATCGAACCCGGGGGGTCCGAACCGGCAGTCCCGAGGCCTCCGCCCGTTCGATTACGTGGTCCGACAGCTGCCACTGACGCTCACGGATCCGCTCTGGAGTCGCCTCGGTGATGATCTCGAGCCCCCCCTGGGCGATGAACGGGATGGGGGCCGGGTGCGTACCGGCCTCCAGGCGCCGGGCCGTCGGATGGTAGTCGAGGTTCATTGAATCGAACGAGAACGGCTCCCGTTGCCCCCACCACCCGGTAACGGTTGGTTCGAGTGAGGGGATGAGGTCCGCCCGGGCGTACAGGAACGTCAGTCCCGGGCCCCCGCACAGCCACTTGAGGACGCCCGTCGTGTAGAAGTCGCACCCCATGGCACGAACATCCACCGGGATGATGCCGGCACCGTGGAAATCGTCCACTATCGACCAGGCCCCCGCCTCGCGCGACAGACGACAGATCTCTGCCGCGTCGAGCAGGGCACTCGATCGGTACAGAACTCGGTTGATGCACACGGCGGCCGTGCGCTCGTCGATCACCTCGGCAAACGACTCGACGGGCACGCTCAACCCATCCGGGCTCTTCAGGAAAACGACCTCCGCCCCCCGCCGCTCCTGGGCCAGCCACACATGGCCGTCAGTGGGGAAGTCCAGCTCCGTGAGCACCAACCGATTCCGCTCACCGGAGAAGTCCATGCACGACACGATCGAAGAGAGCGCCATCGAGACGTTGGTGGTGATGGCGAGCTCTGAGGGGTCGGCGCCGATCAGGTCGGCGAAGATCTTCTTCACCTCGCGGATCTTCGGAAAGATGCGTTCGAACCAGACCGGCTCCGGTGCTCCCATCTCCTCCCAGGCCTGCATGTACTCGTCCAGATAGGCTTTGGCCCGCACCGACACGGGCCCGAGGGAGGCGCTGATCAGATAGGCCTTCCGCTCGAGCACCGGAAACTCATCCCGATAGCTCTCGAGGGATCTCATCGAGAGACCTCCGGACGGGTGCCCGGCATCGCGTGGAGCGCGTCACGGAGGGCCTTGCAATACGCCCGTTGACGAAGCAGGTCGGGATGGTCGCCGTCAACCCGCGTGGCCACCATGGCCAGGTTGACCTGCTGCCTCTGCAGACGTTTCAAGAGGTCGCTCGCCCCCCGACCGGCCCTCCCCGCAATCTCCCTCCTGGCTCGGCGTCGATCCCGCGGACTCTCGAGCACGGCCAGTTCCTCCTGGCGAATCCCTTCCTTCCCCACCTCGCCCGCAAGCGCGGCCTGGAGCCAACGATTCTCTCGCCTGCGCGCCAGCCGGACCATGACCACCACGAACGCCAGGAACGGCACACCCTTCACCGCCGTGGCCAACAGGACCTGCGCGAACTCCGCGCCCTCGAGCGGAGGCAGTGGGAAGAAGTCCATGAGTGGGGAGTTCCACAAGAAGTGGGCGAGCATGGCGATGCCGAACAGCCCGATCGCCACCCCAAGCCGCTTTCCCAACGAGGCTTCTCCTCGGCGCGTCGTGAAGTAGGCGATCCCCATACCGGAGAGGCCGGTGTACAGAACGTGCCCGTACAGGCCGCTGGCGATCACCCTGAGGAAGAACCCAACCAGAACGCCCTCGGTTTCGCCTCCGAACACCGCGATGAAGTAGAAGACGTTTTCGATCACGGCGAACCCGAGGCCCACGAGCGCTCCGTATACGAATCCGTCCATGATGTCGTCGATCTCGCGCCGGGCGATCAGGTAGATCAGGACCACCCCAGCCGCTTTCAGGATCTCCTCGGTCCACGGTGCGGTCAGGGCGGGAACCCATCTGGCCGCGAAGTCGGGATCGAGGGACCGGGCGATCAGCGCGCCCCATCCGATATTGGCGAAAATGGCGAGCGTGGTGGCGGCCACCGCCCCCCACAGGAACGCCCCGATCACCAGAGAGATGGGTTCGCGCTCGTAGAGGTCGAGGTAGTACACGAGGAGGAACACGGGGAGCGCATACAGGAGCAGGAGCAACCAGGAGAGCACCCAACCTTCCGGCGCCACCTCTCTGAACAGGTTCTGCTGGGCGACGGTGAACCAGCCGGTGAGCCCGATCAGAAGGGCGAAGAGGTAGAAGGCGGGCTGCCCGAACTGGAACAGGGAGGTCCGGTGGCCCCAGCGGGGGCGGCGATCCGAGAGACCGGTGGCGGCCACTTCAACCCACCCGGAGGCTCTGGACCATGCGGTCCACCTCGTCCCGAACGAGCCTGTAGGAACCGGTCTCTGCCCAGCCATCGAAGACGATGCCGATGCCGCCGGGAAGCAGCGCCGTGGTCAGCTCACCCTCGATGGACGCGTTCCGCTCTCCGAACACGCCGAAGTAGAAACCCCGAGCGGCGGTGAACCCCGCGTCGAGATGCACCACCTCGAGCTGCTCGGCCGTTTGAAGCTGAGATGCCTGCGGTATCAGCGCATTCTCGACGTAGGCGTCGAACAGCTCTTCGGGGGTCCCCTGAAAGGAGAAGGCCACGGCATCGAGCGTGGCTGTTCCCTTGGTCAGCCGAACCCCTTCGGGATCGTGGAATCGCTCGGCCACCTCCCATCCATCGAGCGGCGTGATGCTGACGGACTCCAAGACGACGACCGGCGGCCGTGTCTCGGTGCCCGGATCCGCCCCGGGATCACCTTCGGTGAACGACTCCTCGGCGGCGCCCACAGCGAAAAGACCTCCCAGCGAGACCACGGCGAGCACCAGAAACACTGCGAGCGTCGGAAGCCACTTCCGCTCCTTGGGAGCCGGAGGGCTGGGCGGGGCGGCTACAGATTGCTCCGGATGTCCCACAGCTCTGGGTAGAACCGCTTCTCCAGCGTGGTGAGGAGGTAGGAGGCGCCGCTCGAGCCCCCCGTGCCGGGCTTCGATCCGATCTGGCGAACTACCATCAGCACGTGCCGCGACCTCCACAGCGCGAACAGCTCATCGTGGGTTAGTAGCGCCTCGGAGAGAGCGAAGATATCCGAGAACGCCTCTCGATCACGAGCCATCTTGGTCAGGCTGGTGCGTCGCGCTTCCTGGTCGTCCGGCGGCATGGGCAGACCGCTCCGATCGAGCAGGGCGCAGAACGCATCCCACAGGGTCGGCTCCGCCAGTCGTCGCTCCAGACGGGTCTTCTCGTCCTCGGTCTCCGCGACGTGCAGATACGAATCCTTCTTCAGCCCGGAGAGGAACTCGATCTCTCGAAACTGCACGGACTGGAAACCGCTGGCAGGGTCGAGGTTCGAGCGGAACTCCAGGAAGTCCTGGGGAAGCATCGTCTCGATGACCTCGATCTGCTGTACCAGAAGCCGCTCGATGGCGTGGACGCGGGTGAGCTCGTGGTGGGCCCGGCGAGCGTCTCCGGAGAACATGCGGTCTCGAGCCGACTCCAGCTCGAACAGGATCTCCTTGAACCAGAGCTCGAAGGCCTGGTGGACGATGATGAAGAGCGTCTCGTCGTGCGCAGGGGGATCGGCCAGGGGGGATTGGATCGAAAGGAGCTCCGGGATCCTCAGGTAGGTGCCGTAGGAGAGGGGGCCTTCTTCTTCGGAGACGCGCCCCATCCTCCTGGTAGGACGGGTCCGGCCGGAGCCTTCCATCACCGTCGATTATGCCTTGAGAGGACCGGAGCCGAGGAGTAGCCTGCGGTGCTCCTCCGGCCAGGGCGTCGGCTTCCCCTCTTTGGTGACCAGCACGGCCACGGCCTTTCCCTCGGCCGCCACTTCGCCCTCGTGCCGCATCTGGAAGGCGTAGCTGATGGACGACTCGCCGACAGCCGTCACTCCGATGGCCACCTCCACCTCGTCCCAGAATCGAAGGAACCGGCGAAAGTCGATGCTGATGTTCACCCGGGGAACGCGGGAGATCACCTCGTGCAGGATCCCCAGGCGGTCCATCAGCACGTGCTCCGCTTCCTCGATGAGCCGGAGCGCCGCCGTGTTGTGGTACCAGCCGGAGGCGTCGGTGTCGACCCACTGGATGCGGCGCTTGATCACCGTCGAAGCCGGTTCAGATGAGGCCATCGATGGAATCTTATCGGCCGGTCCCTGGTGTACCGTAGTCGTC
>DASSDP010000081.1:0-17265 GCA_035697085.1 Actinomycetota bacterium | reverse complement strand
AGACGTTGCCGAGGATGTAGTCGGGGCCGGAAATCGTGTGGCCGTTCAGGTCGATGACGACATTCGATGCTGCGACCGAAAGGCCCTCACCGAGCTCGCAGTAGAGGTCATTGGCGACCAGCGTGTGCTGCTTGAGCACCTGGCCGCAGTGCACAGTGGTCGGCTCGATGTTCTCGGGCAGGGTCGGCGGCGGGGGCGGCTCGGCACCATCCGGCTCGTACACCAGCACGAGCTCGGGCATCGTCATGTCGG
This sequence comes from Actinomycetota bacterium, assembly GCA_035697085.1. GTDB lineage: Bacteria > Actinomycetota > UBA4738 > UBA4738 > CALAEC01 > DASQUW01. The sequence continues at coordinate 17,013 of DASSDP010000081.1, read as the reverse complement.
GCGGGTCCTGCGGAAGCTCGCGGCTCGCGAAGGCCTGGTCGCCGCCCTCGGGATCGTTCTCGAAGGCGTCGCGAACCTGCCAGCCATGGCTGAGGCCGCTCTCCATCATGCCCCGGACGTGGTCCGTGACGTTCCATTCCATGTACCCGGCGTGTTCGCGTGAATCGGCCCGCACCGAGGTGCCGGCCGCGCCCGGCTGGTTGCTCCAGGTGAGCGTGCTCTCCTTGAACGGGCCGGTGAGGGGCAGGACTTCGACTCCGCGGCCGGGGGTGCCCGACTCCGCGTACAGGCGCAGCGTGGCCGACTCCAGATGGCACTGCGATGCGTCGTTCGGAAGGGCGAACCTGACCAGGGCGCGCGCGTTCTGCCCGATGACCGGCTCGGGCGGGCTGGCGGTCGGGTCTCCGACGGATTCGCCGCGGACCGTCAGCTCGTTGGCGAAGACGTAGTTCTCGGTCGGGTTGACCTGGTCCACCCAGCCATCGGCGATCGCAGTGAGCGCGATGTTGGCCTCGTCGCAGTTCGCCGGCTGCCCGACGGTCCACGTGTAGCGGGCGGGGGTCGGGTCGATATTCTCGCCCGCGTCCAGCGCGCGCACCTCGACCTCGTGCGTGCCGGTAGTCAGGTTCGAGACCAGGAACGGGTTGAAGCACTCGACCCAGAGGTCCGGGTCATGGGTGTCGATGCGGCACTCGAACGTGAGGAACTCCGGCGGCGTGATGTTGTCCGCGCCGGTGAAGGTAAAGGTGGCCGCCCGGCTGTTGCTCACGAGCGGCGGCGTTTCCGTAAAGAATGTTTGGGGCGGGCTCGTGTCCGCGCCGTTGAAGTGGTGGACCGCAGGCGTCTCATCGACGTTGCCGGCCCGGTCGATCGCACGCACCTCGAAGTCCCACATGCCTTCCTCGCTGGGCGCCACCGACCAGGGGCTGAGGCAGCTGCCCCACATCAGCTCGGGCGGGATCGGCTCCCACGGGGCGACGGGCTCGGGCGCCTCGGTGAAATCGAGCTCGACCAGACGGCACTCGTATTGGAGCTCGTCGGTCGGGGTCACGTTGTCGCTGCCGGTGAAGGTGAACGCCACCGTGTCCAGGGTGTCCTGGACGGGTCCGGTCAGGTATTGGGTGTCGGGAGCAATCTCGTCGGCGGGCGGTGGAGGACCGACGAACTCGAACGCGCCGGCATCGCACTTGCTGTTTTGCGGCCGCACGACTCCGCGCTGGTCGGTGGCGGGGCACGGGCTCAGCGCGGTGTCGATGGCCAGGCTTCCGTAACGGAGCGCATTGGTCATCGTGGGGCCGCCATTGTCGGCGATCGCGTCCAGCTTGGCGTCGCCGTAGCGGTCACGCAGGCCCTCCGTGGTGGTCGAGTCGGTCCCCGGCGGTGCCGCGATGAAGCAGGGGCCGATCGCCGGGACGGGTGGGCTGTCGCTGGAGATCAGGCCCGGGATGGGGACGTAGGGAACGCTCCCGCCGGAGACGTTGCCGCCCTCGGAGGTCAGGTACCAGTCGCAGCTTCCGCCCGAGGTGCTGCCGCCGACGACCGAGTTGCGGAGGACCACCGACTCGTTCGCCTTCGGCGGAACCTCCGGGGCGAAGTCCGATTCGACGATCCCGATGCCGCCACCAGCGAGAGCGGCGTTGCCCCACACGGTGACGTTTGACAGCTTCAGCAGCCCGTCGGCGTCGTGGAACATGCCGCCGCCGCTGAGGCCCGCCTTGTTGCCGGAGATTGTGGTGTTCTCGATCAGGGCATCGCCGTCGGCCTTGCTCCAGAAACCTCCGCCCTCTCCGCCGTCCAGCCGCAGTCCCGCGTCGTCGATGCCGGGCATCCGGGCGGTGTTGCCGATGATACTGGTCTGCCGAATGATCAGATCCGCGTCCGGGGCGTTGGCGAACCCGCCGCCGTCCAGGGCGGTGTTGCGCTGCAACGTCGAGTCGATGACAAGGAATTCGCCGCTCGAGGAGTTGTAGATCCCGCCGCCGTCGAGGGTGGCCTTGTTGCCGGTGACGAGCAACCGGTCGAAGGTGACACGCATGCCGCTGTTCTCGATCCCGCCGCCGTCTTGGCCCGCGCGGTTGTCGCGAACGACTGAGTCGCTGATCGTCACCGCGCCGAAGTTGTCGATGCTGATCCCTCCGCCCTCTTCCGTGGCGCTGTTGTTCGAGAACGTCGATCCCGCGATGTCGACGGGGCCGCCCTCGGTGTACATGCCGCCGCCGCCTGCGGTGTTGGCGAGCGGGTCGAAGACCGGGTCCCCGGGCTTCCCGACGGGCTGGAGGTCGTCCTCGTCGGCCACTCCGGCATGGTTTCCGGAGAAAACGGAGTCCCTGATCGTCGAGGGTCGCTCGCTCTCCACGTAGGCGCCGCCGCCCTCGCCGTTCGTCTTGTTGTTGGTAACGGTCAGGCGGGTCGCAACCAGGTTCGTTCTCCCTTCGTTGCTGAATCCGCCGCCGGCGTCCCCCGCCTTGTTGCCCGAGATGGTTACGTCGGTGAGAGTGTTGTGGGCGTCCCCGTCGAGAAGCATGCCGCCGCCGGACGCCATGGCCAGGTTGCCGGGAACCTGGTCGGCTTCATTGCCCGCGATCCTCGTGTCGGTGATCTCGACCCTGCTGCGCAGGCCGATGGCGTTGGAGTCGCCGGCGCTGTAGATCCCGCCGCCGGAGTGCGCGCTGTTGGCAGAGATCGTGCTGTTCCTCACGGTAAACGTGCCGCCATTGGAATAGATCCCGCCGCCGTCGGCGTCGGTGGAGTTGCCAGTGATGGTCGAGCCCTCAACGATGAGGATGCCGTGGCCGGCGTTGCTGATCCCGCCGCCGGGATGGTTGGCGATGTTCCCCGAGACCGTCGAGTCGGTGATGTGGATCGTGCCGACCGTGTCGAACTCGCCCTGGTTGACAATCGCAGTGGAGTCGGGCTCGTACACGCCCGGGGCAGGCACCAGCGGCGCGGGCTCATTGGGGTTTGCGGGGTCGGGGACGAACTCGGGGTCGGGGATCATCTCACCGGGGTTGTCCACCACCCTGCTGTTCATGATCGAGATCGTGCCCGCGTGGGCGTTGTTCACCGCGGCGCCGCCGCCCCCCGAGGCGTTGCCGGAGAGAGTCGAGTCGACGATCTCGATCCGCCCGGGCCGCGGCATCGGAACGGGAGCGGTGACCCAGGGGTAGCCGGACGGGTCGGCGAGGTTGACGCCGCCGCCGACCTTCGATGCGAAATTGCCGTGGACACGAACGCCCCGCAGACGGACGACGCCCGGCGACCAGCTCTGGATCCCGGCACCCTCCTCGGGACTGAATCCCTCGCGAATCGTCAGGTTGGAGATCGTGACGTTGCGCGCACCCGGGTGGATCTCGAACAGCCGATCCATACCATGCCGCTCCAGAGGCGAGCCGTCGGGGGGGAAGCCACCGTCGATGATCGTGCTGGCGGCGTCGGCTCCGATGATGTTCACCGAGTCGGTGATGTCGAAGTCACCCGAGTCGGAGGCGTCGGTGTTGATGGACGGAATCTCGAGCTCGTAGATGCCCGCGAGGACATTGATCGTGTCCACACCGGCCAGCGCGTTCGACTCCTGGATCGCCGCGCGCAGCGTGCATGTCTCGTCGTACGTCTTACACAGACCGTCGCCGATGCCGCTGTCCGTCAGGTCCCTGGTGTCGTTGACCGTGAAGATGGCGGGCGCTGCCTGCGCCGAGCCTAGGAGTGTCCCAAGCACAAGCACCGCGGGGAGAACTGCAAGGGCGGCTCGCAACCGGTGGCGTTTTTCCGAGGCGGTCTTTCTATAAGGAGTGATAGGAGTGAACCCAGGTCGATGGTGATCCTGCGCGGGCTTCCGCCAGGGCCATCGCCCGGGCATCTGAGCCCGTCGCGCCCTTGCCATGAAACGCCTCCTCCGTGGAGGCAGCCAGCCAGGTCGAGCTGCCTCGCATCGCGGTATGTTCGACGTGCGCATCCTCGTCCCCGCCCATAAGGGCGCAATCAAGGCCGGATGAAGAGTTTTTAACGTTCGTCACGTCCTGTTGACCGATCGGCAGGCCCTGAAACCACTGCGAGGTGAAGCTGTTGTGCGTCGACCCAGGAGACATCGCGATCGGGGAGACAGCCCGGGTGCCGGCGCCAGGCGATTGGGCCGAGGGAGTTCCTTACTTCAAACAGGCCGCGCCAGTCTCAAACAGGCTGCGGCCCGACCCAAACTCAACTGGAGAGTGGGATTCCGATGGCTCATCGTGATTCAGCGACTCGAGCAGGTTCAACCTTGGGTTGATGGCATTCGCCTCGTCATCCGCGGTCGCAGTTCTTGACTCCGCCGATTGGGGGACTCAAGGTCAGATCGAGAGTTCATCGGCCGAGAGGCCGATACCGTCGCCGTGGCTGGCCACGGGTCAAACCTTCGCCGGGTACTGCGGTAGAACGATCGTGAACGTCGATCCTACTCCGAGGCCGCTCTCCAGTTCGACGCGCCCTCCGTGGGCCTCGGCGATTGCACGCACGATCGCCAGCCCGAGCCCACTGCCGCGGTAGCGACTGTGGGCGTCACTCCCCCGCGTGAAGGGGTCGAAGATGCGTGCCTGGTCGGAAACCGAGATGCCGGGGCCGGTATCTCGCACCCAGATGCGCACATCGGTTTCGGTCACCGCCGTCCCGATTCCGATGGTCTCGTCCTCGCGCGTGTGCTGCATGGCGTTACGCGCCAGGTTCATGACCGCTTCGGTCAGGCGATCGCGGTCGGCGATGAACGTCCCTTCGGCGCTGTGGTCGGGCATCCACCGGCGTGAGCCAACCATACTCGCCTCGGCGGTGAGCTCCTGCGAGAAGAGTGCAGTGTCGATCGGCTCGAGGCGTAGAAGATCGGGGTGCTCTGCTTCCGCAAGCAGTTGCAGGTCGTCGACGATCCTTCCCATCCGGTCGAGCTCGTCGATGACGAGCGCGATCGTCCGACGCCGTTCCTTCGGGTCGTCCCCGAGCAACTCGAGGTGACCGATGCAGATTGTGATCGGGTCGCGCAACTCGTGGGTTACGTCGTGGACGAATCCCCATCGACTCTTTGCCGTATCCATGCCTGGAAGTGTCGGCCAGGCCCATAAGGCTGCAATCAAAACCAGATGAGAGTTCCTTATCCAGCGAGCAGCCGATAGCCAACGCCGCGGACCGATTCGATGATGTCCGCGCCCAGCTTCTTGCGCAGTGAACTTATGTAGACGTTCACGAGGTTCGTGGCCGGGTCGAAGAAGTAGCCCCACACGTGGGAGAGCAGCTGCTCCCGACTCAGAACCTGGTCTGGGTGGCGAAGTAGCGTCTCGAGGAGCATGAACTCGCGGGCCGTGAGATTGACCGTACGATCGCGTACAGTCGCACGACGCGTCCTCAGGTCGAGCCGCACCTCGCCGGCGTTCAACACGTTTGGTTCCTCCGTCCCCCTGCTCCGTAGCCGCGTCCGCACGCGCGCGAGGAGCTCCTCGAAGTGGAAGGGCTTCCTCATGTAGTCATCCGCGCCGGCCTCGAGGCACGCGACCACATCGCGCTCGCTTCTCCCGGTGAGCACAAGTACGGGTAGCGTCTTTCCGCGTGCACGAAGCTCCTGCAACACGTGGAACCCATCCCGTTCGGGCAGGCCCATGTCGAGAATCAACAGATCGAACTCTTCCGTGAGACTCAAGTGTTGCGCCCGCTCGCCGTTGTCGGCGACAAGAGTGGAGAAGCCGTGGGCGCGAAAACCCTTTTCGAGGAAGGAGCCGATGAGTGGGTCGTCCTCAGCGATCAGGATTCTGGCCATCGGCCGCTCCCTCGCCCGAGTCTCGCGGGACCACGACAGTGAACGTTGACCCCTCTCCGAGTCGGCTGTCGAGTTCGACGCGACCTCCGTGCGCCTCCGCGATTGCTCGCACGATCGCCAGTCCGAGCCCGCCCCCGCGGTACCGACGGTGGGCGTCCTTGCCTCGCGCGAAGCGGTCAAAGATGCGCGCCTGATCGGAGATCGCGATGCCGCGGCCGGAGTCTCGCACCCAGATGCGCACTTCGGTATCGGTCACCGCCGTTCCGATTCCGATGGCCTCTTCCTCGCTTGTGTGCTGCACGGCGTTGTGAGCGAGGTTCATCACCGCCTCGGTCAGGCGGTCGCGGTCGGCAAGGAACGTACCGTCGGCGGTCTGGTCGAGCATCCACCGGCGTCGGCCGAGCGCACTCGCCTTGGCGGTGAATTCGGGAGCCAAGAGCCCGAGATCGATCCGCTCGGTCCGGAGAAAGTCCGGTTGCTCCGCCTCCGCCAGCACTTGCAGGTCGTTGACGATCCTCGTCATTCGGTCGATCTCGTCCAGGACGATCCCGATCGTCCGATGCCGTTCCTTCGGGTCGTCCCCGATCAGCTCGAGATGTCCCCGGCATATCGTGAGCGGGTCGCGCAGCTCGTGGCTTACGTCCTGGACGAAAGCCCGATGGCTTCGAAAGACCCCCTCGAGCCGGTCGAGCATCGCGTTGAAGCTGCGCGCCATCTCGGCTGCATCGCCGGCGCCGTACACGTGGATCCGCCGTGTCAGGTCCGATCGCGAGATCGTGCGGGCCGTTTCCGTTAGGAGCCGCACTGGGGCGAGCGCCCGGCCGGCGATGAGCCAAGCGAACGCCGATGCGATCACGAGGACGCCGAGCGTCGCCGCGGCGCCGAACGTCTGAAGATCCCGGATCTCCTCCAGCTCGGCCGCGGGGAGAATCGTGACGATAAACGCGCCGACGCTGTCGCCGAGAAGGACCCGGCGGGCGCGGAAGTATGCCTTTCCGAGGTCCGTGTCGAACGTTCCGGTGTTGCGCTCGGTCTCCTCGGGTGAACTGCTGGAGAGGTCAGCCCAGTCGACGAGCTGAGCGGCGGGAACCTGGTCCAGCGGAAACCTCGCCAGCGCGGAGCGGTAGAATCTGCCGTCCACGAACGTGAGCAGCGCCTCCTCGCTGCTGGGAACGTTGCGGGCCAGATAGGCATCGAAGAGCGCTTCGGGCGCGGCGAAGGGCTGGCCTGTCTGCGGATCGCGGCCTACGGCAAGGAGTCGCTCGAGTTCGAGCACCTCCTGCTCGCCCGACTCCTTGATGCGATCGTCGAGCCGGATGAACAGAACCTGGCGGATCGCTAATGTCGAGAGCACGGCTGAAAGTGCCAGGAGAATGACGTAGGAGGCGAGAATCCTCGTGCGGGCGGCCCGGGCGATGCCGAACCAACCTCGGACGCGCCTGCGTTCTGGCTCCTTCGCACCCGGGCGGGGAGCGGCGGGCGGAACCACTCGGTGCGTGGGTTGTTGCTCCTTGAGAGCCACGTCAGGCCCCAGCCTGCTCCGGCATCGTCGGCGGCGTACTCAAGGCGTTCGCCCCGTTGCCGGAGAAGCGCAAGACCAACTCGCCGGGAGCGGTGATCTTCACGGAACCCCCCCACAAGGCCGCTGTGCAGGGCGAGCACGGACGGATGAGCGGACTGCCATCCGAGGCCCCATTGGGACAGATATGCAGATATCGAACTGACATGGCATAAGTAACTATATGCTTTCGCGCTGTAGGCCATAAACCCTCGTCATTTTGGGGGAGGATTCCCCTCTTTACCCTCAGTTGCAGACGACTCCTGAAGGGACCGGATCCCCGCAGCGCATTGCGCCTATCGGGGAGAGGAGGGTCTGAAGAATCGCAATTCCCTCGATGACGGGGCATTTCCGCATACGAGAGGTCGAGATTACATATATAGGAGTGCGCCCCTTCTGAGCAAGGAGGTACCGCCTTCTAGGTTGTATTGACCAGTGGCTGCAGCCAGCGGATCGCCGTGAAACCCGGCTTAAAGGCGACTGCAACGAGCGGAAACGACCGTGTGGGTCAGAGGTGGTCCTGACGCCTGACCAATGGGAACGTCTTGAACCTCGAAACTCCCGATGACTACCATGTCGCCCGCCGAAGTCGCAGGTCGAGTCTGTGCCCATGTTTTTGGTGCCCTCCCGGGGGCACAAAATTTGGCGGTCCCCTGGAATCCGTTCAGACGGCCTGCGCAGATTTTTGGACCCTTGGCCTCTCCGCTGGCCTACCGAGCAGTGACAGGTCAGCGCCGACCTCTCATCCATTAGCAGGGGCCGACTCGGCTGGCGTTCGTGTAGATCGTCAGCCAGGTCTCAGTAAGACCGAGGTTGGGCGTCCGTCCGGTGCGTGCCCCACTCGTAGAACTGGTGGTCCTCGAAGGTTCTCGGACCCGGGGCTTCCCCCAACCGGCTCATCCCCGAGCCGCATCCCTCAGGACCCGCGTCAGGCGGACCACCTGGTTGTAGTAGGTATCGGATCGGTCCGGCGCCGCCGTGTTGGCCTGGACCGAGATGACCACACCTTCCTCCGGCAGCGCCACGAGGCGGATCAAGGAGCAGCAGGTCGCGACGGAATTCTCCCCCTCGTGGCCGATGGCGAGGGTGCCGAACTCAGCGGAAAAGTCCCAGACCCCCAGCCCGTACCTGAAGTCGCAGCACGGGTCTTGATAGAAGTGGGTCATCTCCCTGAGGGAGGCGTCGGAAAGCACGAAGCCCCCGTACAGCTCGTAACCCCACCGGGCCAACGACCCCGGCGCCGACTCCACCCCGTACCCGTCGGCGGCCAGGGCGTCCTCGACCGTGTAGACGAGCCCATCGAGGGCAGGGCTGTCGAGCACGTCCGAGCGCAGGACCTCGGCCAGGGGCCGGCCGGTGACGTGCTCGATGATCGTTCCGAGCAGGACGTAGTTCGTGCTCGCGTAGTCAGTCTCGGACCCCGGCCGAACTTTGGGTTCGGGCAGCTTCCTGAACACCTTGACGGCGGTGGGGGCCTGCTCGGCCGGGAAGTGGCTGCCCTCCGGCGTGAACTCGTTCAGGCCGGGGATGCCGCTGCGCATCGCCAGCACCTGCCGGATCGTGGCTCCGTTCGCGTCGAAGAACCGCAGTTCCGGCGGGAGATGGTCGGAAGCCTGATCATCCAGGCCCAGCATGCCGTCCTCGACCAGGCGAAGGATCTGGGCGGCGGCGACGGTCTTGCCCGCGTCGTGTGTGGGGCTGCGTGAGCCCTGGGTCAGGGGGATGCCGTCCAAAGACCCGGCGGCCCCGGCCCAGCTCCCGAGGTCGGCGACGATGACCCCGGCGGTGACCCCGGTGAACGTGCCCTCCTCGACCGTGGCATCGAGCGTTGCCTGGAGCGCTTCCGCTGTCGACCCTGGGAGGGATCCATCGGGGAAGGGGGGGAACTCCCCGAGCGCGTAGGAACTCGACGCGGCAGGGCCCGCGGCGTCGGCGCCGTTGCCGGATTGCCTCGCCGGGGCCGAGGGGCCGCAGGCCGCGCCGACGAATGCCAGGATCGATACGACTCGGCTCACTCGGTGAGCCGTGGACGAAGTTCGAGTTCGGCAGTCCACCTTCTCGGTTTTGTGCATCTGCCCACTTCGTGCCGGGTGGGTGCGCTTGTTCGTCATCTCGATCACCTCCGTCGTCAGCGCTCGACGAGCAGCGTGTGATCGTCGAGCCAGATCGCCGCACGGCCTGTGGCGACGCGCGTGGCGTGTCCCGTCACGACGTCGACGACGAGGATGGCATGCATGGGGGGGACATCCTCGTTGCAAACGATCCGACTCCCGTCGGGGGACCAGGTTCCCGCCGGGATCGAGTCATAACAGGGGGCGAGCTCTCGCCGTCCTGTGCCGTCGGCATTGGCCACCCACCGCTGCAGATCCCGGCCGGACCCGAACTCGCCGCCATTGAACGTCACCAGCGAACCGTCGGGCGACAACGAGCCGTTTCGCACGCCTCCCAGCTCCCCCGGGTCATCCCCGGGGCCGATCAGGAGCCTGCTGCCCCCAAATCCTCCGGCGATCGACACGGTCTGGAGCCCGCGATGGCCAGTGTAGAGAAGCGATGCGCGATCCGGCGTGAACTGAAGCCCGTCAAAGATGACCTCGGCGTCGCCCTCAAAGCCGGGTACCTGCTTGCGCTCGCCCGTGGCGACATCGAGCACGAAGAGGGGGCCTATGGACCCCCGCTCACCACTCCTCGCGTAGGCGATCATGGTGCCGTCGGGCGACCAAGCGGGCCACGTGGCGCCTATCGCTTCGTGCGTCATCTGGCGGACCCCGGTGCCGTCGATGCCGGCGATGAAGATCTGCGGAGTCCCTTCGTCGCCGGTCCCGACGTAGGCGAGCAGGGACCCATCGGGCGAGACCACGTACCGCGCGTCAGCACAGCCCACCCCGGCGGAGCAGGCGTCCCGCTGCCACGCAGGCCAGCCGGCCTCGGCCGTCTCCCCGGCCGTTCGGATGATGCTCTCGGGCAGCGGCGTCATCACGTCGGTGTTCAGGTCGATCACGTAGTCGACCTTCGGGGCACCGCCCGGGGGGCGGCCCGACACTTCAGGCGACCCAGCCGGCCCCGTCTGTCCGCGGCCTGCCGGCGTCTGGGTGCCCGTCATCAGTCGGTCGGCCCCGACCATGCCTCCGGCGACCAGCGCCCCGACCGCGAGGAGCGTTCCCCCCACGGTGAGAGACAGTCGGCGGCGAGCCTTCCGGACCACCGGACGGGGCTCCACCGGGGCGAACCCGGTCTCGTCGGCCATGCGGTGGAGGAACTCGCGGATGTCGGTCTGGTCGGTCATCGGGTCACCTCGGGGATCTGTCGAAGGGCCTGCAATCCTCGCGATACGAGCGAACGCACCGTGGAGGGGCGGCACCGCAGGATGTCGGCGATCTGCGTCTCCGGGAGGTCCTCGTAATAGCGAAGCACGAGAGCCGCCCGCTGCCGCACCGGCAGCCCCAGCAGGGCCGCCCGCATCGCCTGGTGGGTTGAGACGTCGGGCTCCACGTGTTCCAGCGGCCGATGTCCGGCCTGCCGCTCCAGGAACGATCGCTCCAGGGCCCTTCGCCGGAAGTAGTTCCTCGAGAGGTTCACGATGGTCCGGCGCAGGTAGGCGTCGACCGCGTGGCGATCCCGGATGTAGTGGAGGCGGGCCACGAACCGAACGAAGGCCTCCTGCGCCAGGTCCTCGGCAAGTGCCCGATCGCCGGTCAGCAGGTACGCGAGCCGGATGGCTTCCGGTGCCGATCTGACGTACGTTTCGGCCAGCCCGCTCCGTTCGGATTCCTCGGCGGGCGCCACCTCGGTCATCATCGCTCGCTCCCGGCTCACATGATTAGGACACGCGAGACCCCGTTTCTGTTGCATCGGCGATTGGGGAGTCCCGGGAATGAGGCGTGCAGAGATCGTGGATCAACGAGGGGTCGATAGACGCCCCTGGTCAGGGAACTCGTCCCCAGGCACGCGGCCCTACCCAAGTCCTCCCCCCGGCAGTGCCGGTGTTCGTACGCTGTCTGCCTCGCCTCCCCGCCTTCGGGTCAGGGCACTCGCCCCCAAGAGCGGGGAGCGACCCAAATACAGTAGCCCTGCTTGCTTAGGTTCGTATGCCCATCGGTCCGCCTCCGCGACCATGAATCGAAGCCGTAGCGCGCCCGCTGCTCCGCCCGTACCCCTCACGCCGCAGCTTCGCCTGACGGGGGCTAACGGCGAAGACATGGCCCTCTACCTGCGGAGATTTTTTCGAGTACTGTCCAGTTGGGTGCACCAATCTGGCCAAGTGGTCGCCAATATAGGATGAGCGCGTACGCAAACTCACTCTGAAGGGCAACTCGGTATGCGAAAGCCACTGATCGTGCCGCTCGCCATCGGCGTCGCATTCCTGGTCCTGACGGTCGCCGGATGCAGGGCCGACGGTGATCAAGGGACCGGGGGCTCCGCCGGCAAGACGCCCCAGGCCACGGAAGAGCCGCAGTCGCCAGAAGCCGATGCGGCAGTCCTGTGGCCCGCCCCGCCCGATCCGCACAAGCGCGCGGACGCAGCCGGATTGGAGCTTTATCGGAAGGAAGTCCTGACGAATCACGCCCACGCGCATCTCGACGTCTTCCTCAACGGCGGGCCGATCGCAGTGCCGGCGGGAATCGGTATCAACATCGACGACCCCGAGGTGCAGCCGTTCACGTTACCTGATGGTTCGATCTCCTACGGCGGCATCACACGCTGCGGGGAGCCGTGCATCTCGCCTCTCCACACGCATGACGGGACCGGCATCATCCACACTGAATCGGCGACCCCCGAGCCGAACACGCTCGGCCAGTTCTTCATCGAATGGGGAGTACGCCTCACCGACTCCTGCGTCGGTGAGTACTGCAGTCCCGAGCCGATCGAGGTCTACGTCGACGGCCAGCTATACACGCAAGACCCGCAAGCGATCGAGCTCACCGACCGCAAGGAGATCGCGATCGTGATCGGGACCCCGCCCGCGGAGATCCCGGAGACGGCGGATTTCTCCAACGCGTAGGAGGGCGACTCGCTGCACCTGCGTCTGTTCGAGTCGCGGGCGCGCTTCAAGACTGAGCCTGCCACCCCCTCCCCGTAGGCCGTGGAGAAGAGCATGAGTCGGGATCCTGTTCCTGAGGAGCCGATCGAGGGAATCATCCGTGCCTTCGAGACGGCGCCGCTCGTGGCCCTGGGCGAGGCGCATGGTGTCGGAGAGCAGGCGGATCTGATAGGTGAATTGCTCGGCTCCCCATCCTTCTCCGACCTCGTGGACACCGTCGTGGTGGAGTTCGGAAATGCCCTGTTTCAACCCGAGATTGACCGTTACGTAGCTGGCGAGGACGTCGACAGGGACGATCTCCAGCGTGTGTGGAGAGAGGTCATAGGGGGAATCCACTCGCGGGTCTTTGAGTCCCCGATCTACGAACGCTTCTTCACCATGGTGCGCGAGTACAACCGAGGCCGTTCACCCGGGCGGGGACTTCGGGTGCTTCTCGGTGATCCCCCGTACGACCGTGCGAAGTCGAGTGATGAGCGGCTCTGGTCCCTCATCGAACAACGGGACGAGCACTTCGCAGAAGTGGTTGAGCGAGAGGTCCTGGCCCGAGGGCGTCGTGCCCTGCTGATCGCCGGAGCCGGACACTTCTCGCGCCTCTCGGACCTTCCGCCGCCTCGACGCAACGTCGTTCAGATCATTGAAGAACACCGTCCGGGATCGACCGTGGTGATCGTGCCTCACTTTCTCTTTCCGGACGTCCGTGAGGCACGTTCTCGCGACTGTGCACTTCTCGAGGCCCGCCTGTCTGCGTGGCCCGTTCCGTCCCTGGCCTTCCTTGCCGGAACATGGCTCGGCGACGTTGACGCAAGCCTTCTGTTCGGTGAGACAGCACGTCGGTTCGAGCCAGATGGCCGCGTCACGGTCGTCGACGCACCGTTTCTGTCTCCCGATGGACAACCCGTGGCCGGCGTGACTCTCGCCGACATCGCCGACGCCTATCTGTATCTCGGTCCGACGGATACCCTCTCTCTCGTGGACCCGCAGGCACCAGACCCTCAGGGCGCGGCCATCGCCTTCATCCAGCCGGCACCTCAGGAGGGTTCCGCGTAGCCCGGGCTCAGTTCAGACGGAGGGGGGTTGCCCCGCGCTTGGGCGCCCCTCGAGAATCCACGCGAGCACGGAAGAGTAGTCCTTGTTCCCCCAGCCCGCCTCGTCCGCCTCGATGAACCAGGTTCGGGCAGCCGATCCGAGTCGAACTTCTGCTCCCGAAGCTGCGGCTGCCTCGGCAATCAGGTCGGCGTCTTTCCGGGCAAGGGACAATCGAAAGCGAAGCGGGTACTTGCCCGTCTCGACGGCTGAGCGCCGCCGTTGGGATTGAGCCCCCAGGGGAGTCTCGGCGACCACCTCGAAGGCCGCATCACGCGACAAGCCGAGCCTCTCGGCGAGCGCCAGGGCCTCGCCGAGGATTCCAAGGGTGCCGATGAGCGTGACGTTGGCCACGAGCTTGGCGGCGGCACCGGCGCCCAGTGGACCGACATGGATGGGAGAGCCGAGCGCTGATAGCAGCGGCTTCCATCGCTCCACAAGCGGAGGTGAACCACCGATGAAGATCTTGAGCGAGCCGGACTCTGCCTCCGAGAGGCTCCCGAGAACCGGGGCGTCGAGCAGCTCGGTTCCGGCAGGTAGTACCGACGCCAACCTCGATACAGCTGCGGGTCCGACCGTCGACATCTCGATGACTGTCAGGGAGCCTCCCCTTGTTGCGGCCAGGCCAGTGGGTCCATCGGTCACGGCGATGAGTGCCGTCGGATCCGAGACCGTGGTGATCACGGCGTCCGCCCGGTGGGCGGCGTCGGCGGGGCTTTCGGCCGGCACCGCTCCGAGCTCAGTCAGCTCGGACATCTTCTCGGGCGTCCTGTTCCAGACGATCACGTCATGCCCGGCGACCAGGAGCCGGCGAGCCATTCGGCTGCCCATTGCACCCAGCCCGACGACGGCAACCGCGCTCATGCCGCCATCATGACCCATGGCGAGTAAACGACGCTTCGCGAAAGACGCCTTCCGGCTGTGACCGGAGTTGCTGCCTCAGTCGAACAGGTCGCAGAACGCGCCGAGTAGCGCCGGATCGTCCACCGAGAAGGGGTTGATCTCCCGGATGGGGTGCTGCCCGCTGGACTGCAGCAGCTCCTCGGGGTTGAGTCGCACCCGGAAGCGGCCCACGTCAAGCAGGAAGTCCTCCGGACCGGTGATCCGAACCGACAGTCCGTTGTCCTCGATGATGATCGAGCCGTCCTCGACGAAGAGCACTCGCTCTACGAAGGCCGTCCTAGGCAGCGTCACCACCTCGCCGGTCGTCAGATTGGTCACACTCCCCGACTCCCGGACCTGGACCTGGATTCGAACGAGATTCCCGTCGCTGTCGAAGAACCTGCTCAGGAGCACCTCGCCGCTGAACTCCCAGGACAAGGGGTCGCCGCAGGCTTCACCCTGGTCGCTCACCTCGCCCGAAAACGTCAGGCGCACGTGAGTGGGTGGCACAGCCGACGCAGGAAACGCCGTTCCCAGCACGAGGACAGCGGTGAACATGCCCAGCAGCCATCGAACTCTTCGCAATCTCATTTCTCCCCCTTTTCTGCGGTCCCGATATGTCCTACGTCTTTCTCCCGCGTTCGGATGTCCCTCTCCCCTGGTGGGCCCGGGGACCTCATCGATCGAGCTCATCACGCCTTAGGAGGGTTCCTCAACCAACGCGCTGCCACCGCCGCGACGGGTCGGCTCTGCCGCAGCCACACGCACACCACCAGAAAGGAAGGCGATGCCGGTGGCGGCTCCGATCTCAGCGGTGGTCGAGAATCCGTGCCCCCGCGCCGAGAGCGCCGCTTCCCACGTGCTCCTGAACGCCGGCTCCGCGAACACGGTAGCCGTGTTTCGCTGGGAGGCTCGGGGCACGGCGATGGCGTCTGGAAGGGTCATCCCGAAGTCGAAGTAGTTCACCAAGATCTGCAGCACGGTGGTGATGATCATCGACCCGCCGGGCGATCCGACAGCGAGTACTGGCACGCCCTCGGCCAGGACGATGGTCGGGCTCATGGAGCTCCGCGGCCGCTTCCCACCCGCGACGCTGTTCGGGTGGTCGAGCAGGTCGAAGTTGAAGTCCGTGAGCTCGTTGTTGAGGAGGAAGCCCCAGCCGGGCACGGTGATCCCGTTCCCCCCCGTCGACTCGATCGTGTAGGTATACGACACAACGTTCCCCCACCGGTCGGCCACGGTGAGGTGCGTCGTGTTCTCGCCCCCCGTGGTTGCAATGGCGGCCGACGCTGCGGTTCCTCCCCCACCGTTGTGGGGCCAGGGGTTTCCGGGCAGGACCGGCTTCACCGAAGCCATCTCCGTGATGAGGTCCCTTCGCTCCGCGGCGAATCCATCCGACAGAAGGCCTGCCAGAGGAACCTCGACGAAGTCCGAGTCACCCAGATATGCGTTCCGGTCTGCGAATGAGAACGCCGATGCCTCCAGGTAGTAGTGAAGCGCCTGTTCGCGGGGGAGAGATGCGAGGTCCCAACCCTCCAGGATGTTCAGGGCCTCCCCACCGGTGGAGCCGCCGCTCGAGGGCGGGCCCATGCTGTACACGTCCAGGCCCCGATACGTCACTCGGGTCGGCTCCCGAAGCGGGGCTCGATAGCCCTGGACGTCCCGCATGGTCATGACTCCCGGCCTCCATACATGGTTCGCGTCCGCGGTGAGAGGCGGGTCCTGCACCGCGGTGACCATGGCGTCCGCGATGGCACCACGGTAGAAGCCTTTCTGTCCGAGGTGGGCGATCCGCTCGTACGCTCGGGCCATGTCCGGGTTGCGGAATGTCGACCCCACATCGGGTGCGGATCCATCCGGGTCGAGAAAGACCTGCTCGGTCGATGAGATGTCGTCGAAAAAGTCAACGACGGCGGCCACCTGATCATGGAAGACTTGATCGACCTGGAACCCCTCGCGGGCCACACCGATCGCCGGCTGGAGCACCTCCTCCAGGGACATGCTCCCGAATCGCGTGAGGGCCTGGTTCCACCCCCGGACAGTGCCGGGCACGCCGGCAGACAGACCGCTCCACCGGGCCGGTGTGAACCCGAGAGGCGCCCCGTCTTCCCAGAAGGAATCCGGCCGCATCGCCGAGGGCGCGGTCTCCCGGTGGTCGATGGTGGTCACGGCATCATCCAAAGCGCGATACACGACCATGAAACCGCCCCCCCCGATGCCGCACGAGAACGGCTCGGTGACACCGAGCACCGCCGCGGCGGCGACGGCTGCGTCGACCGCGTTCCCGCCCTCGCGGAGAACTTCTATCCCAGCTTGTGACGCCAAGAGGTCCACCGTGGCGATGGCGCCGCCCGTCCCCACGGCGGTGGGTTGCTTGGTCTCCTGGGCAGCAATGGGTTGGGCACCGAACGTGCTGGGCAGTGCAAGCGCACCGGTCAGGGCAAGAACGAGAGCCAATCGGACGCTTCGAGTCATGGCCGCCTCCTCAACGAGAGCACTCGGACCCCTTTGATCGGTCCTGATTCCTCCTACCCACCCGCGGCCGGGTTCAATCGAGATTGTCCTGTAATCGCCGAGTGAGCCGACGAGAGGAGGGGGGCCGCGCCCAATCGCGGCCCCCTCCACTAGCTCTATCTAGGGATGCGTCCCCCAATCGGCCTTGTTCTGGGAGAACTCCCC
>DASSDP010000080.1:0-19325 GCA_035697085.1 Actinomycetota bacterium | reverse complement strand
CGGGAGATGTTCCAGTCGCGGAGGTTGTCGAGCCATTCGAGATAGACCTTGGCCCACCGCTCGGGGGAGAACCGGATGCGGCCATCCTCCACCACCTCGCGAGCCGGCCCCTTCAGCCTGTCCACCGCGACGAACCACTGCTTCCCCGACAGCCACGGCTCGATCTCGCTCCGGCACCGGTAGCATCGCCCCACCGCGTGGAGGTACGGGCGCTCCTCGTTCACCACGGATCCCAGCTCGCGCAATCGCTCCAGGACACGCTTCCGGGCCTCGTAGCGGTCCAGTCCGCGGAACTCCTCGGGGACCTGGTCGCTCAGCGACGCGTCGGCATTGAGGATGTTGCGCCTCGCAAGCCCCGTGCCTTCAGCGATCTCGAAGTCGGTTCGATCGTGCGCAGGTGTGACCTTCACCGCGCCGGTGCCGAACTCGCGATCAACGGCGGGGTCCGCCACGATCGGAAGATCCCGGCCGTCGAACGGATGACGCACGCTCTTCCCGACGAGCGATCGAAACCGTTCGTCCTCCGGGTGCACGGCCACGCCGGTGTCCCCGAGCATGGTCTCGATCCGAGTGGTGGCCACGTCGATGTGGCCGGAGCCGTCCGAGAGCATGTACCGGAACGTGATCAGCTCGCCTTCCACGTCTTCGTGCTCGACTTCCGAATCCGAGAGCGAGGTCTGATCGGTCGGACACCAGTTGATGATCCGCTCGCCCCGGTAGATGAGCCCGTCCTCGTACATGCGGACGAAGGCCACACGAACGGCGTGCGAGAGCTCATCGTCCATGGTGAAGCGCAGCCGCCCCCAGTCGAACGAATTCCCGAGCGCCTCCATCTGTTCGAGGATGCGTCCCCCGTACTGGTCCTTCCAGGCCCACACTCGCTCCACGAACTTTTCCCGGCCTAGGTCCTTCCGATCGATCCCTTCCTTGCGAAGCTCCCGCTCCACCACGACTTGGGTGGCGATGCCAGCGTGGTCGGTCCCCGGCAACCACAGGGTCTCGAAGCCCTCCATTCGGCGACGCCTGATGATCACGTCCTGGAGGGTCTGCTGGAACGCGTGGCCGATGTGAAGCGCCCCGGTGACGTTGGGCGGCGGGAGGACGATGCAGAAGGGCTCTCGCCCCGAGCCGGGGTGGGCTTGGAAGTATCCGCGATCGACCCACCAGCGGTACCATCGGGCCTCCACCCCCGCAGGGTCGTACGCCTTCGGCATATCCCGGTCTGACATTTGACGGAGTTTACCTAGGGGGACGGGCTGAGAGTCTGTTCGCCAGGCCTAACCGCGGGGGGCGCGGCGATCGGTGGTGCGCCGGTCGCCGTCTCTCCGGTCGGCGGCCCGACGATCTGGAGTGGATCGGCTCGAGGATCGCCGGTCGGCCCCGCGCTGCTCACCGGTTCGCCGGTCGCCGGCCCGCCGGTCGCCGGTGCTCAGGGCCTCGACCACGCCGTGAAGCTGGGCCCTGGCCTGGGCCAGCGCGGCTCGAAGGTCCCGCGGGTCGTCTCGCTCCAGGGAGAGCGTGGCCACATCCAGCCAAAGAAGAGCCGAAGCCACGCTTCCCGCCAGATCCCCGGAGACCGGGGTCGCTCCGGGAGCGGGGTCGCTTTCGTTTCTGGACATACCCTCCATATCGGCATGTGCGCACGGACGCTGTATTAGGACGGAGGGGGGTCGGACGTTCGGTGGGCTAGGCGGAGCGTTCCTTGCGGGCAGCGGCCTGCTTCCGGGCCTCCACCCGAGGGACGAGCGTGGGGTTCACGCCGTTCCGGACGACTTCCGCGTCGAGCACGCACTGCCCCACGTCTTTGCGAGACGGGAGGTCGTACATGGGGCCGAGCAGAACCTCCTCGAGGATGGCCCGGAGCCCGCGGGCTCCAGTTCCCCGAAGGATGGATTGATCGGCGATGGCCTCCAGCGCGTCGTCCTGGAAGATCAACTCGACGCCGTCGGATTCGAAGAACTTGCAGTACTGCTTCACGAGCGCGTTCTTGGGGATCGTGAGGATGTCGATGAGCGCCTGACGATCCAGGTTGTGCACGTGGGTGATGACCGGCAAACGACCCACGAACTCGGGAATGAGCCCGTACTTCAGCAGGTCCTCCGGGAGCACCCGCCCGAGGATCTCGCCGAGGTCCTTCTCCCCCGACTTTCGCACGTCGGCCCCGAACCCAACGCCCTTCCGACCGGTGCGGTCCTCGATGATCCGATCGAGTCCCGAGAAGGCGCCGCCGCAGATGAACAAGATGTTGGTGGTATCGATCTGGATGAACTCCTGGTGCGGATGCTTTCGTCCCCCCTGAGGAGGAACCGAGGCCGTGGTTCCTTCAAGGATCTTCAGCAGCGCCTGCTGCACACCCTCTCCGGAGACATCGCGGGTGATCGACGGGTTCTCGGACTTGCGGGCGATCTTGTCGACCTCGTCGATGTAGATGATCCCCGTCTCCGCTCGCTTGACGTCGTAGTCCGCCGCCTGGATCAGCTTGAGAAGGATGTTCTCCACGTCCTCACCGACGTACCCCGCCTCTGTCAGCGCGGTGGCGTCGGCGATGGCGAACGGGACGTTCAGCATCCTGGCCAGCGTCTGGGCCAGCAAGGTCTTCCCGCATCCGGTTGGCCCCAGGAGCAGGATGTTCGACTTCTGCAACTCGACGTCGTCGGCCACTCCCATCTGGATCCGCTTGTAGTGGTTGTAGACCGCGACCGAAAGGACTTTCTTGCCCTGTTCCTGACCGATCACGTAGTCGTTCAGGAACTCGTAGATCTCTCGGGGCTTGGGGAGCTCCTCGAGCTTCAGCTCGGAGGTTTCGGAGAGCTCTTCCTCGATGATCTCGTTGCAGAGATCGATGCACTCGTCGCAGATGTAGACGCCGGGACCTGCGATCAGCTTCTTGACCTGCTTCTGGCTCTTACCGCAGAAGGAGCACTTCAGTAGGTCAGATTCTCCGAACTTCGCCACCGGCCCTCATCCTCGAAGATTCCCCGCCGGTCCGTCCGGCTTCTCGGTATCTTACGACGGCCCAGCCGCCGCAGCGGCAAGCTCCTTGCTGATCTTCCGAGTGGAGATCACCTCGTCGATGATCCCGTATTCCTTTGCCTGCTCGGACGTCATGATGAAGTCCCGATCGGTGTCCTTCGCGATCTTCTCGAGCGACTGTCCCGTGTGACGGGCCAGGAGCTCATCGAGCAGCTTGCGGTACCGGAGGATCTCCTTGGCCTGGATCTCGATGTCCACGGCCTGCCCCGAGGCGCCGCCGTGCGGCTGGTGGATGAGGACCCGAGAGTGAGGCAGCGCGTATCGTTTCCCGGCAGCTCCAGCCGCCAGGAGGACAGCTGACGCGGAGGCGGCCTGCCCCATGCAGATGGTCGAGACGTCGGGCTTGATGTACTGCATCGTGTCGTACACGGCGAACAACGAGGTGATGTCGCCGCCCGGTGAGTTGATATAGAGGTTGATGTCCTTCTCGGGCTCGTCGGACTCGAGGTGCAGCAGCTGGGCCATCACCAGATTGGCCACCTGATCGTCGATCGGGGTGCCCAGGAAGACGATGCGTTCCTTCAGCAGCCGCGAGTAGATGTCGAATGAACGCTCTCCCCTGTTGGTCTGCTCAATGACGATGGGAACCATGTAGTCCTTCATTCGCCCGTCCCTTCGCTCTCCATAGCGGGCTCGGATTCTGTCGCTCGTCCGGGTTCATCGACCAGGTCGGCGTGCTCCACGACCAAGTCGAGGGCCCTACCTCGGATTATATCGCTGGCCAGAGATGTGATCTGACCGGTCGACTCGAGGCTGCGTCGGACCTGTTTCGCATCCCGCCCAAGCTCCTTCGCCAGCTCACCGATGACCCGATCGACATCCTCCTTGGTGACCTGGATCTCCTCCGCCCGGGCCACGGCTTCGAGGGCCAGGTCGGCCTTGATGGCCCGGATCGCGTGGGACCTGGCATCGGATCGGAACTGGAGCTCGTCGACGTCGGACGCCTGGAGCACTGCTTCCAGCGTGGTTCCCTGCCGCTCCGCTCGCTCGGTGGCCCGCCGGACCCGGGATTCCGTCTCCCGATCGACCAGTCGGTCCGGAACCTCGGCGTCCACCTTCGCCGTCAACGCCTGGAGGGCCCGATCCCTGATGGCAGCATCGACGGCGGCTTCCTTGAGCCCGCCGAGCTTGGTGCGGATATCCTCCCTGAGCTCATCCAGCGAATCGAACTCCGAGGACGTCTTGGCGAAGTCGTCGTCGAGGGGCGGGAGCTTCTTGGCCTTCACTTCCTTCACCAGGATCTGGAATGCCACTTCCTTTCCCGCGTGATCGCCGAACTGATCAGGAAGCGTCGCATTGAACTTGAGGATGTCTCCCTTCCGCTTCCCCTCCAGCTCGGTGTCCAGCTCCGGCACCAGGGCCTGGCTGCCCACTTCGTACAGGATGTCCTGACCCGACGCCTCCGGCACCTCCTGCTCGTGGATGTACGCACGGATGTCAGCCATCACGTAGTCTCCCCGCCGGGCCGGATGCCCCACGACCTCGAGCTCGGTGAAGCGCTCCCGAAGGCGGTCCAACTGCTCGTCGACCTCCCGCTCGTACACCTCCGCCCGGGGGCGTTCAACACGAACACCCTTGTAGTCGGATTCCTGGAACTCGAGGCGCGGGCGCACATCGACGGTCGCCGAGAATCGGAAGCCCCCGTTTTCCACGTCGCCGATGTCCACATCGTCGAACTCGGGGTCCGCGATCGGTGCAAGCTCGTGTTCGCGAAGAGCCTTCACGTAGAACTCCTCCAGAGCGTGCTGGAGAAACTCCTTGAGGACGGCTCCTCGCCCAACCTGCGCATCCACGACCTTCCGAGGCACCTTGCCCTTCCGGAAACCGGGGATGTTGACCGACCCGGCCACGTGTCGGTAGGCGAGGTCCATGGTCGGCTTGGCCTCCTGGGCGGAGACGTCGATCCGGAGCCGGACACGGTGCTTGGCCACTTCTTCAAGGGTTGTTTGCATGGGGATTCGAGTATAGGCGGCAGGGGCGGTGGGCCAGTACAGGAACTCGAGCCGAGCGCCGAAATCTCATATTGGACGATGTTCGTGTGCCAGACTTGCTCGATAGGAGGAGTAGTTGCCCAAAGTTCTCGTGGTCGAAGACGATCAGAGGATCGCCGCCCTCGTTCGGCACATCCTGGAGGCCGATGGTTACCAGCCCAACGGCGTCGCCGGTGCCGAGGACGCCTGGAAGGAGCTGATCCGGGAGACGCCCGACGCCGCGGTCATCGACCTCCGCCTCCCCGGATTGGACGGCTTCTCGCTCCTCGAACGGATCCGAGGAGACGGAAGGTTCCATCGTCTTCCCGTGGTGATCCTCACCGCGAAACACGACCCGGACGTTATCCAGCGGGCCACGACACTCGGAGCCGAGTACATCGGCAAGCCCTTCTCGGCACATGCGCTGATGGACAAGCTTCGGCACGCCATGGAGAGGATCGGCGAGATCCCTCTGCCGCCGGTCAAAGAGCGGGCCGAGATGCGCACTCAGGGCGTCGTGCTCCTGTTGGGCGAGTACCGGGTGGAGGGGCACGTCACCCTCCCCTCTGAGCTCGACCGATTCTCCGACGCGTGGGAGGCGGTCGTTCAGGACGGGCGAGCCTACATCTCCTTGACCGACGCCAAGGTCGAGCGTCTCGACGGAAGAAGGATCGCGGAGTCGTCGTTCCTCCAGGTTCGAAAGGCGGACATTCGCTCGATCTACCCGATGGAGTGAAAGCCTGCGTGGTTGTCGGGGCGGCGGGACTCGAACCCGCGACCTCGTGCTCCCAAAGCACGCGCGCTAACCAAGCTGCGCCACGCCCCGCACAGACGATTGTACGGCGGCCGAGGACCTGGCCCTGCTAGAGTCGTGGGGTCGCGGGTGTAGCTCAATGGTAGAGCTCCAGCCTTCCAAGCTGGTTATGGGGGTTCGATTCCCCTCACCCGCTCGTTCCCCCGACCTTTAGAGCATCTTCTTTCGAGCCAGCTTGGCCCGGGCAGCACCGATGGCAGTCTTCACTTCCTTTTCCTCTTCAGGAGGCGGGATCACCGCCGGCATTCCGAGCGTCTCGATCCAGAGCTCCCGAGCCCATCCCATCGTGTGATACAGGTGCTCGTCCTCTTCGTCTTCAACCTCGTCGTGGGCTTCCTTGAGCGCCTTCGCCTCATCGCCCTTCATCTCCTCGGCAAGAAGACCGATGAGCTCCCAATTCATGTGGTCCTTGGTCTCGGCCTCCACGACGCACTCCGCGGCAACGAGCTGTGCGGCCTGGGGGTTGCCCTCGCTCAGGGCCATCTCCATGGCCTTGACCAGGGACTCTCCTTTGTGCCGGACAACCTGTCGGCCCGGGGTTTCCTCCGTGGGCGATAGCCCTAGCTTCTCGAACACCCCGAGCAGGATCTGCTCATGGCGCTGCGTCTCCTCAAGATACTTCTGCCACTCCTTCTTCAGATCATCGTTGACGACGCACTGAAGCGCTTTCTGATACACCTGCACACCGCCCTGCTCTGTCTCCAGAGCTTGAAACAGTAGTTCGTGGACGTGCTCTTCCTTCATTGCCTCCTCCTTCGACTCTTCACAACGTTTCAGGCCCGCAATTACCCCGTAGAGGGGTCGAGCAAACGGCCGAACAGAGTCGAGCCAAAAGGGACGCATGCTACTGTTTGGTCACGCCGACGCGCCGGTAGCTCAGGGGACAGAGCGGCGGCCTTCTAAGCCGCGGGACGGGGGTTCGAATCCCTCCCGGCGCACCTCGATCAATCCTCTCGATGGGCCCTCCTTGCAACCGGAGTCTTGCAAACCGGGTAGAAAGGTGGCATGGGCCTGAGGGATCGCCGCCTCGTGAGGCTCGGACGAGCCGTACAACAGCGCTACGGGGAAGACTCGGCCGGGTACTTGGCCTCGGCGACCGCTTACCACTCCTTCCTCTCTTTGTTCCCGTTGATGTTGCTGGGCCTCGCCGTGGTGGGGTTCCTGCTCGCCGACGACGTGCCAACCCAGACCGAATGGATCGATCGGCTGTCCCGAACCGTCCCCGGCTTGCAGGACCTGATCGACGATTCTCTGCGGGCCGTGGTCAGAGAACGAGCCGGGGCGGGCCTTATTGCGCTGGCCGGTCTGGCGTGGACCGGGATCGGCGTGGTCGAAGCCACGGGGCACGCGCTCGGGAGAGTCTTCAGGATCCCGGACTACGCAGGGTTTCTCAGGAAGAAGCTGTGGTCGTTCGGAGCCCTGCTCATGCTCGGAGCCCTCGCGTTGACAGCCACCGCCCTCACTGGTCTGGCCGCCAGCCTGGATGTCGAAGGGGTGGTTGGCCTCCTCATCGTGCTCGGCGCAGGCGTGCTGGGGTTCGTGTTCGATTTCGGGGTGTTTCTCATTGCCTACCGGATCCTGGTCCAGCGCCGGGGCCCGCCTTTCCGGAGGCTCTGGAAGGGTGCCCTGTTCGCGGCTGCCGGCTGGACCGTTCTGAAGTTCCTGGGCGCGTGGCTCGTTGGGCGGGTCGTCACCAACGCCGCGGCGGTCTATGGACCGTTCGCGACGGTGATCGGCGTCCTCTTCCTCCTCCATCTCGGGTCCCGGCTCTTCCTGTACGGCGCGGAGCTCAATGCCGCGCTCATCGAAGAGAAGTTGAAGAGTGACGGCGGGCCCGAGGCCACACCGGCAGAGCGCGAACTGGTTCGTTGAGGCTCGTTGCTACAATTCGTGTGCGCGTGGTGGCCGTAGCTCAAGTGGTTAGAGCGTCGGGTTGTGGTCCCGAAGGTTGGGGGTTCGAGTCCCCTCGGTCACCCTCGTACAATCGCCAACGTGCGGGCCGCTAGCTCAATTGGCTAGAGCAGGGGACTCTTAATCCCAAGGTTCCAGGTTCGAGTCCTGGGCGGCCCACGAGCCTCAGGGAGGCTGGCACTTCGTGGAGGTCCACGGCAGGCACAAGAAGGAGCCTCCGCTACCGATTGGAGCGGAGGCCCCCTTTGTCCCTAGCTGACCCGCGTTAGTTGAGGAGCGCCTTGAGCCTGTCCTCGATGGCGTCGGCGCTCTCGCCGGTCCTCTCCTTGATCACGCCGACGACCTGATCCCACTTTCCTTGCGTTCGGTCCAGGTCATCGTCAGTGAGATCGCCCCAGGCCTCCTTGATCCTGCCCTTGGTCTGGTCCCACTTTCCTTCCAACCGCATGCGCATATCAGTGTCCATAGTGTCCTCCTTCCTGGACAAGGGAAACTTACCCGCGTCCCCGCGCGGCAAACTATGACTCCAGAGCCTCCCTGATCCTGGGCAGCACTTCCGTCCCGTAGAACCGGAAGAAGCCGTCCTGTTCGGGACCGACCTGGTGAACGTAGATGTGGTCGTACCCAGCCTCCGCGTACTCACGGAGGGTTTGGAGGTGCCGCTCGGGTTCGGGCCCGCAGGTCACCGAGTCGGCGACATCGTCTTCCGTGATCGACTCGGCTGCACGCTCGAACTCTTCCGGGGTCGCGAGATCCACCAGGAGGTTTCCCTTGAGTGCCGAATTCGGCCACCAGTCATGTCCGATTCGACGAGCCTCCGCTTCGCTCTCGGCCCAGCACACGTGCACCTGACCGTATCGCGGCTTCCCCTCGCCTCCCGCCTTCTCGAACCTGCGGATGAGGTCTGCATCGGGGCCCACACCGATCAGGCCGTCGCCGATTCGGCCGGCGAGTTCCACCGCCCGCTCCCCCCTCGCCGCCACCAGGATCGGTGGAGGCACTTCCGGCAGTGTGTAGATCCGGGCTCGGTCCACGGTGTAATGCCGGCCCCGGAAGCTCTGTGTGCCGCCGCTCCACAGCAGACGCATGATCTCGACGGCTTCCTCCAACGTCTCCAGACGCTGTCGGTGAGACGGCCACTCCCCACCGAGGATGTGCTCGTTGAGGTTCTCGCCCGTCCCCACTCCCAGGAAGAATCTCCCCGGCATCATCACGGCGGCGGTTGCTGCCGCCTGCGCCACGATGGCCGGATGGATCCGCGTGATGGGCGCGGTTACCCCGGTTCCCAGCTGGAGCTCTTCCGTCGCCCGGGCGATACCTCCGATGACCGCCCACACGAAGGGGCTCTGACCCTGCCCTTCGATCCAGGGGTGGAAGTGATCGGAGATCAGGGCGAACGTGAAGCCCGCCTCCTCGGCCTGCTGAGCGAACCGGATCAGGTCGTTCGGGCCGTGTTCTTCGCTCGAGAGTGAGTATCCGATCCGAAGCATCTGCTTGTGTTCAGGAATCGGATTCGCGAGCCTTGATGACACGGTCGGGCGTCCCACGCTCGGGCGCGTCGTTCATATCTGTTGTCGACGGAGACTCCGACACCTCTTGAAGCGTCTCCCCGACCGCGCGCTTCGAGGCGTCGGCCACGGCAACGTCTCCCATGGAGATGATCCCCACCAACTTCTCCGCTTTCACAACGGGGAGGCGTCTGATCCGGTGCTCGGCCATGAGATCTCGAGCGTCAGACACCTTCATGTCGGGCGTCACGGTGACCGGAGACTTGGTCAAGATCTCTCCGAGTTTCACCTCGGTTGGGTCGCGCCGATCTGCGATCACCCGGACCACGAGGTCGCGATCGGTCACCAGACCGAGCAGTTGATCGCCCTCGGCGACCGGGATCACCCCGACGTCCAGCCGGGCCATGAGCCCTGCCGCGTCGGCTGCGGTCATGTCGGGCTTCGCCGTCTGGGGTTCCGTGGTCATTGCATGGCGCACCAAGATGCTCATGTGAGAATCACTCCTTTCCGGACTTTCTGTTTCCGTCTTTCCCGGCGACCGAGTTTCGAAACGTGGCCCGTATCGGTTGCCATTGAGACGGAATAGGCTCGGTTTCCGCCGCACGCATATGGAAGGAGGATGGGTGATCGCGCGCATCTGGAAGGGTGCCGTTCGCCGGCAGGACGGCGACGAGTACGCCCGGTATATGCGGGAGACAGGAATCGCGGGTTACTCGGGAACGCCCGGCAACCGCCTGGCCCTGATGCTCCGACGAGACCTCCACGAGAAGACCGAGTTCGTCATGCTCACGTTGTGGGACTCGATGGATTCGATCAAAGCGTTCGCGGGTGAGGAGGCGGAGAAAGCAGTGTTCTATCCCGAAGACGATCGTTTCCTCATCGAACGCGACTTCACCGCGGCACACTACGAGGTTCAGACAGCCGTCGGGCTTCCTTCCTGATCCGGCCGTTCCGAAACGACAGACGGGTGACGGGGAGGATTGGGAGGGAGCGGTCCGATGCACGCGGCTGCATGTGGGCACTCCGTGTTCATTCGTTCCGGCCGAGCAATCGTACGGTACGCTGACCTGAGTCGCCCCGCGAGAGTGGCGGAACCTGGCAGACGCGCCGGATTTAGGATCCGGTGCCCGAAAGGGCGTGGGGGTTCAAATCCCCCCTCTCGCACCCCTCGATCGACTGCTTGATTTTCCCCTTCCCCGGAGCAGACTTGATTCCGCCATGGGAGCGTGGGCGCCGCGGGCCATCGTCGTCATCCACGGGATGGGGATGCACCAGCGTGGCACGACGCAGCGTGGGCTGGTCGAGGGCCTGAAGCGGGTTGGCCTCGCCCAGGATGCCGATGTGAACGAGCTTCGGGAGCGCGTGTCTTTCGGCAAGCCCTTGCCTCCGATTCCAATCCGCGTCCGTCGCGGTAAGGAACAAACCACCGCCGACGTGTACGAGATCTACTGGGCGCCGATCACCGCGCGGAAGACGAAGGCCCGATCGGTCCTCGGATGGCTGCTGAAGCAGACGTTTCTTCCCGGCAAGGCACTCCGAAAGCCGTCGCGAAAGACGCTGTTCGACCTGACCTGGCTCACGGGCGCGGCCATCGCCAGCGTGTTCCTGGTGCTTGTCGTCGTCTTCTCACTCACCGACCTGACGCATCAGGCTTACTGCAACCTGGATCGCGGAGATTCCGGTGACGTGGCGAACTGTCCGACGACTGACGTCCAACCTTCCGGCACTAAGGAAGTTGACGTCCGAAACTCCGTTACCAGCGAAGCAACGTTCCAGGGAAGAGAACAGCTCTTCTCGGCTTCCAAGAACTTCTGGAACTCGCTGTGGAGCTCCGTGGTCAATTTCATCCCGCGCATCCAGGGAGACCCGTCGGTGAAACCAGAAACGGGCCCGCTTGTGCCGACAGGTGTGCTGAACGAGCTCACCGCGGTGGTGAACCGAATGCCGCTCCCCTTCCTTCTGCCGCTGGTGGCGATCCTGTGGATCACGGTTCAGCTTCTCTACCGTCTGGTGAACCTTGGAGACGAGAAGTGGCTGAAACTCGCATCGCTCGCTCTGCAGTTGGCCATCCCGTTCATCCTTCTCGCTGCAGGGTTCTCGTATTGGGTGGCACTTCTGGCTCTGGTCGTCCTGTCGGTGGTCTCGTGGTTCCCCCTCTTCCAACGACCGGAGGTTTCGGTGATGGCCGTGGAGTTCTTTCTCCTCCTCAGTCTCATCCAGTTTGCCCCGCCGGTCTTGGTGGCGTTCGTGTGGGTCCTCGCGTTTGCGAGAGTGTTTTTCGGGGGGGCACGGCGATTCCTGGCCGAGGTCTTCGGGGACGTTCAGGTATACACGAATCGGGACGAGCTCAGCACGCATTTCGCGGCCAGGGAGGGGGTTCTCGCTGCAGCCGAGCACGTATTCGAGACCGTGGACCGGCGAGGCTACGAGGGTGTGGTCGTGGTGGGGCACAGCCTCGGTTCGGTGGTCGCACTCGATGCTCTGCAGAGGCTTGACGCCCGGGACTCGAACATCCTCACGCGAGTGGATGCCATCGTCACGTTCGGCACGGCGCTCGAGAAGGTGAAGTACTTCTTCAGCAGGGAGAGCGACTCGTACTCGGGGCTTGCCGTTCGCCGTCTGAAGGAGCGGGAGCGCGCCGTCGCCGACGCCGGTGGGTACGAAGACATCCGCCAATCGGTGGCGGTGTCCCAGAGCCTGCAAACATTGGACGGGGCTGTCGATCTGGCCGGAGGAAAGCGGCGAGCGTGGGTCAACCTCTGGTACGCGAACGATGTGGTGGCCAACCCGATCACGACGTTCGGAATCGACGACCGGGAGCCGTCAAGTCGCCGCTGGCGACCCCGAACCAAGCTCGACGTGGACGGGCTGATCCGCGAGAGCCGAGATCGGCTTCTTGTCAATGCCGGGCTTGGCTGGAGGTTCTTCCCTCCCTGGAAGATCCTCTGGCCGCATAGCGACTACTGGACCGACGAGCGGGTTCTCGACGTGATCGGACGAGCAGCTCTTCCTGGGGACGTCCCGAGCGAGAAGTTCGTCAGGAGCCCGTCGGCTTGACGCTCGTGTTCTCCCTCACGAGGGAGAGCTGCCGCCAGCCAGTCGGCCTTTCCAGCGACGTACCGGTAGACCTGAGTGAATCCGAGGCTCTCGAGCCGCTACGCGGCCCGTGCGCTCAGGTCTCACTGACAGTCCTAGCAATAGGTCACGATGGGAATCGTGGGGTCCAGCCGGAGTACCGACGCTCGATTCATCTCCTTCAGGGGAAGGTTGATCGCACCCGGCAGGTGCTCCGCCACATACTCTCTCTCCGGGAGCACCTCCAGGATCTAGGCGCCCTCCGCCATCAGGCGACGGACTTCCTCCCGGTCGATGTTCTTGGGCACGGCCCTCTCCTTCGAGGAGGTTGCTTCCCGGAACGAGATACCCGGGGCCGCAGGAGATCCAGCGCGCTGAGTACATCGGGGCGGTCAAGCCGCCTCGAGCTCGGCGATCCTATCGAGGGGAACAAGGTGCTCGTCGGACCAGTCGGTGAGCCACAGGGTCGGTTTCGCTTCGCACCAGCCGTCGGTGAGGATCAGCCGGTAGTAGCCGAGGTAACGGGAGCCGTCGCGGAGTCTCACCTGCACCTTCCGCTCTTTGAAAAGTCCGAAGCTGAACATTGGTCTCCCGTCTATGGTCCTTTTGTCCTACGTAATTCGACGGATAGGTCCGAAATCCTGCCTTTTTCCTGGCCTTTTGCCTATCAGGGGCAAATCGGAGAGCGCCGTTTGGAGGACCGATGTCCAGGGAAATCCTCGGCAAGAGAGGAGGGTGAAATGGCATCGATACTTGCCTTGAGTGGTTCGGCTGCGACCGTGCTGTGGATCATCGCGGTCATCCTGGTGATCTACGGGATCGTGATGCTGGTGCGCGGCGCGGTGATGCAGGGGGTCCTTCTCATCGTCGTCGGTTTGCTCGTAGGGCCCGGCGGCGTGAGCATCTTCAAGTAGCTCCTCGGGGAGGGGCTCGCCTCAGCCCGGGTGGGCTCCTCCCCATGGATCCGCCTCCCCGCTCGGCTCGATGCCGGCCCCCGCGAGGCCGGCGCGCAGGGGCGTTGGTTCCAGCCCGAACTCATCCGCGGCATCGGGCGCGTCGGCGAGACAGTCGGCGGCCAGGACCTCCCCGATGGTCCTCGACCAGCGGCCGGCAAGCCTTACCGAGCCCAGCGAGTCCGGCAGGCTCTCTTCGGCGCGGATGTGCCGCTTCGGGCCCCCGGGGGATCCGAGGACGTCGGCCAGCTCGTTCGCGGTGATCACGTCGGGCCCCTGGATCCCGTACGTGCCCGACACGGGCATGGCCCGGTCATCGGCAGCAGCGAGCGCTCTGGCGACATCGCCTGAGAACACCGGGGCCAGGCGCTGGGTCCCGGGGCCGACGACCACGGCGGGGCGGTGCCTCGACGCCTCCGCCATGAATTCCAGCCACGCGCTTTCGGGACCGTAGATGTGGGTGCTCCGGAGGATCGCGTGCTCCAGCCCCGAATCGCGGACGTCCTCCTCGGCGAGTCCCATCGATCGAAGGAAGTCGTTCGTCGATGTCGATGAGACGCCCGGGTAGGAAACCAACAGAACCCTCGTCACGCCGGCCTTCCTGGCCACTCGAAGGACCGATCGGGTCCGCTCCACGATGGCCTCGTCGTACGACTCCTCGCCGGGAGGGAACAGGTCCGCGGACACCAAACACACCGTGTGGGCCTCATCAAGAATGGCCCGGAGCGTGTCGGCGTCGGACGCCGGATCCGCCGCGACCTTTGCCCCCAGGGCGCGAAGCGGGTCCGCCTTCTCTGCTTCTCGAATGGTGGCGCGAACCTCGGAGCCTCGCTGTCGAAGGAGGGGAACCAGCGCGCGGCCGACGGGGGTGTCGGCCCCGATGACCACGACGGGCATCGCTACCAGATGCCCTGCAGCAGCTCGGATTCTCGGAGCTTGCGGAGCGCCTCCCGCTCCACCTTACGAACCGTCTCAGCAGACACGCCGACCGCCTCGCCCACCTCTCGAAGGCTCATGGTCCGCCCGTTCCCCAGGCCGTATCGGAGAGCGACTACCTGGCGCTCCACCGGATCCAGCGCGGTTTCGACCGCTTGCCCGATCTCCTCGCGAAGCATGCTGTCCTCGACCGCGTCCAGGGGACTCTCCGTCTCCATCTGGGCAACGAGGTCGCCCAGCTCAGCGTCCTCTCCCACCGGCTCCTGGAGGGATCGCGGTTCCTGGCGGGCCGCCGCCTCCAGCAGTTCCATCGTGTCCAGGGTGAGTCCCGCCCCCGAGGCCACCTCTTCCGGCGTCGGCTCCCGTCCGGTCTCCTGGACCAGGCGATCGTGTGTCTGCCGGACCTTCCGAAGCCGTTCCTGGACGTGAACCGGTATCCGGATCTGACGGCCTCGATCGGCGATGGCACGGGTGATGGCCTGACGGATCCACCAAGTCGCGTAGGTGGAGAACTTGAACCCTTTTCGCCAGTCGAAGAGCTCCACTCCTCGCATCAGCCCGATATTCCCCTCCTGGATGAGGTCCAGGAGGGAGAGGCCCTGACCCTGGTACTTCTTGGCGATCGAGACCACCAGGCGAAGGTTGGCAAGGATGAACCTCCGCCTGGCCCGCCGAGAGTGCCTGACCTCCTCCTGGAGTCGGTGGCGGGTGCGATCCGAGCGGATCCGCCCCGAAGCCAGCTTCTCTTCGGCTGCTTCCCCCCGCTCGATGGCAACGGCCAGCTCAACCTCTTCAGCCTTCGACAGGAGAGGCTCCGACGCCGCCGCCTCCAGGTACAGGCGGAGGTCGTCGATGTCGACGGTGTGAAAACCCTCGGCCGGCGGGCGTTTGATCGCCATCACGTTCTAGTTTTCCACGTTGCGTTCATCTGAGCTGCCGTTTTCAGGCGGCGTCCGCTCGAGCTCCTCCCGTGCTGACTCGCATTCCCTTCTCATAAACGAGGATTCCACCTATCCACTGGCCCACGGAAAGAATGGCGTACCCGATGGCTTCGAGAACGATCCACGTGATCTCGGCCTGAGCCACATCGCGCTTCCCCCAGCGGAGGGCGAAATCGGCCGCGAAGAAGGCCGCAGCCGTCAACTGAAAAAGCAGGTGCCGCGTGGCCAGCCGCCGCTTCGACGAGCCGCGAACCATCCCCCACCAGTCCACAAGCCCGGTGATCGCGGCAAGGCCGGTCCCGGCAATACCTCCGATCATGAGATACGTGCCCGCTCGAACAAGAGCAGGGTCCGGGTGGATCCGCGTCATCACATCGAACACGATCACGGCGAGATACAGCGCCACCGGGAAGTGGACGAACATCGTGTGGCTGGGGTGGCCGAGGGGCTTCCCCTGCACGATCTCCACGAAGCGCCAGGGTCGTACCTCGCCGGTCGGAGAGCGGTACCGCAGCAAAGACATGGCAGATCCTTTCCATCAGGGGAGACCCGGCTCACCCGACAGAGCCCCCCCGGGCGCTTCTAGGCCTTCTTGACCGTCTCTTGGAAGTTCCTGGCCGCCTCGGCGACCTCGATCTCGGCCGCCTCGGCGGCTGTCACCAGATCGTCGTAGGTGATGTGGCGGTCGTCACCGTGATCATCGTTCGGGACCCCGCAGCCACACGTAAGGCACATCGGTCCTCCTTTCCTCCACCCCGTTTTTCCCAGAGACGCTACGGACCCAAACGAATAATGGTGGTGGTCGACCGTTGCAGGCAAATCAGTCAGTCCGAGAAGGGGGGGAGGCGCCGTCCCGGAGGACGGCGCCTGGAGGCCGTGCCTAAGTCCTTGTCCGGTTCGCCCTCTGCTGGCTACTCGGAGCGGGTCTGGTTCTCTCCGGATCGCCTTCCGCCTGGCATCCTTACCGGGGTTTCTACCTAGGTATTTCGGCCTACGTCCCCGATCCTTTAGGACCATTTATTCGACGCCCGTTCAGGGATTCCCGTTTCCCGGCCAGGATTTCACGAAGAGCTCGGAGGGCTCGGCCCCGGTGGCTGATGCGATCCTTCTCCTCCGGGTCGAGCTCGGCCATGGTTCGGTCCCACCCCAGGGGTTCGAAGATGGGGTCGTAGCCAAACCCCCCGGAGCCGGCGGCCTTGGTTCGCAACAGGCCCTCGCAGTCGCCCTCGGCCGAGACGTGTTGCCCGCCGGGCCATGCAACGACAGCCACGGCTCTGTATCTCGCGGTTCTGCCTGGTCGCGGAACCCCGGCCATGGCTCGAACGAGAGCACTGAGGTTCTCGGCGTCGCTGGCCTCGATGCCCGCGTACCGAGCCGAACGGGGGCCGGGAGCCCCTCCCAGGGCATCCACCTCGAGCCCGGAGTCGTCGGCAAGCGCCGCTTCTCCCGTGACCTCGGCCACCGACCGGGCCTTGAGAAGAGCGTTGTCGAGGTAGGTGATCCCCGTCTCCTCGACCTCCGGCCAAGCGACCTGCTCGAAGGTGATCCACTCAACCGGCCAGTTTGCGCAGATCGTCCTGATCTCCCGAACCTTCCCCGGATTCCTGGTGGCGAGCACGAGTCGGTCGGGAAAACTCACTTGCTCAGAACGATTCCGGTCGCGGGGCGCCAAAGAGTCCGAAGGTCAAGCCCCCGACGCTTCCCGCTGGATCGAGGTGAGTCGGTCGATGCCCGTCGCTGCCTGGGAGAGCATCGCGTCGAGATCCTCCCTGGAAAAGGGCTCACCCTCGGCGGTCCCCTGGACCTCCACAAGCTTTCCCGAACCGGTCATGACCACGTTGAAGTCGACTTCCGCCCGGGCATCCTCTTCGTACGTGAGGTCGAGAACTCCCTCCCCCCCGACGATCCCCGCGCTCACGGCGGCCACCGAGTCGGCAAGCGCATCCCCATCGACCGCGCCGCGCTCCTTCAGACTTCGAAGGGCCAGGGCCATGGCGATGTAGCCGCCCGTGATCGAGGCGGTTCGGGTTCCTCCGTCCGCCTGGAGGACGTCGCAGTCCACCCAGATCGTGGCCTCGGGCAAACGGTCGAGCTTCGTGATCGCTCGGAGCGAGCGTCCGACGAGCCGCTGGATCTCGAGCGTCCTCCCCGACTGCCGGCCCCGGCTTGCCTCGCGCGGCGTGCGAACCTGGGTGGATCGAGGAAGCATCGAGTACTCGGCCGTCACCCAGCCCTGGCCCTTTCCCTGGAGAAAAGGCGGAACCCCCGGCTCGTACGATGCGGCGCACAGCACCTTGGTGTTCCCCATCTCGAACAGCACGGAGCCCTCAGCCCATTCGAGATAACCGGTCTCGTATCGCACGGGCCGAAGGTCGGCGGGACCTCGCCCGTCGATCCGGCTCACTTCCCCACCTCGATGACCATCCCTTCGGTGGCCAGAAGGACCTCGCCATCGAAGGCGGAGGCGGTCTCCTCCCGGGTCCGGTCCCGATCCAACGTGGGTTTGATGTGCGTCAGCATCAGCCGCTGGGCGCTCGCGCGGCGGGCATGCTCGCCGGCCTGCCTCGCGGTCAGGTGAACGTCCGGAGGAAACGAGGTCCCATCTTCCTGCCAGGTGGCCTCGGACAGAAGAAGGTCGACGCCCTCGGCCAGATCCATGATGGCGTCGGTTGGGCCGGTGTCGGCGGTATACGCAAAGGCCTCCCCGCCGGCTTCCACTCGCAGACCGATCGTGGGAACCGGGTGGGCCATTTCCGCCGTCCGGACTCGGAACGGGCCGGCCTCGAACCCAGACCCGGGACGCACCTCCTTGAGGGCGAAGCTCGTGTTCAGTTCCTCGGCGCCGGCGCCGGAAAGCAGGTTCGCGACCTTGTCGAACAGTTCGGGCGGCCCGAAGAGCGGTGTTCCGCTCACCTTCTCCTCGGAGCCGTAGACCCGCGCGTACAGATACGGGAACAGATCGACCAGGTGATCTGGGTGTCGATGGGAGACCACTACCGCTCCCACATCCAGGAAGGCCAGGTGATTCTGGAGGTTGGCCAGCGTTCCCGAGCCGAGGTCGATCCAAAGCGAGAACCCCTCGTGGCGAAGGAGGTAGCCCGCGGTTGCTCCACCGGGGCCCGCATACATCCCATAAGTGCCGAGGATGATCAGCTCCACGCGGCCTCCCGAACCGTCGCCGCGCCGACCTCGGCGATCTCCGGACCGAGGAAACGCTCTCCCAAGGAGAGGAACGAGGCCGCATCTCCGGAACAGACGAACTCGTGTCGAGTCGGTCGCCGTTCCGGTGAGAGAAGTTCGCCCCGAAGAAGAGAGGCGTAGACGTCCTTCGCGGTCTCCTCCGCCGAGGACACCAGTGCCACGCCCGGGCCCATCACCATCTGGATCAGTCCTGATAGGAGCGGATAGTGCGTGCAACCGAGGATGAGCGTGTCGACGTCGGCCTCGACGAGGGGAGCCAGGTACTCCCGAGCCTTGGTCAATAGGTGTTCGCTGGTGGTATCACCACGCTCGACGGACGGGACGAACTCGGGGCACGCTTCCGCGAAGAGCCGAACATCGCGCGACTCGCGTTCCACGGCCCGGCCGTAGGCGCCGCTGCGGATGGTGGCCTCCGTCCCGATGATCCCGACCCGGCGGTTCCGGGTGATCCTGAGCGCCGCGCGGACACCCGGGTCGATGACTCCGACCACGGGCGTGAGGGCTCGAGCCGTCAGATCCTCGATGGCCGCGACTTCGATCGAGTTGCACGCGACCACCAGCGTCTTCACGTCTCGCTGGAGCAGGTAGGCGGCGATCTCTCGGGCGAACGACCGGATCTCCTCGACCGGCCGGGGTCCGTACGGGGAACGCGCCGTATCTCCGAAGTACAGGACCGGTTCGCGCGGGAGAAGGTCCATCACCGCGCGCGCGACGGTCAGGCCACCCACACCCGAATCGAACACTCCGATGGGGCGCGGATCAGACACCGTCTACCACCACAGCGCTCCCTCCACTCCCTTTTCCGCCCGTTCGATCTCGGCCGCCCACGCATCGGTGGACAGGTACTTCCACCCTCCGTCGGCAAGGAGGCATACGATATCGCCTCCATCGAGCTCCCCGGCGATGCGCCGCGCAGCGTGAATGACCGCTCCTGCGGAGATCCCCGCGAAGATACCCTCCCGCTCGGTCAGCTCGCGAGTTGA
>DASSDP010000079.1:0-6956 GCA_035697085.1 Actinomycetota bacterium | reverse complement strand
CATCACGGCCTTGAAAAACGCATGCGTGACCAGATGGAAGAGCGCCACGGAGTAGGCACCGACGCCGGCGGCCAAGAACATCAGGCCGAGCTGGCTGATCGTCGAGTACGCGAGAACCCGCTTCAGATCGTCCTGGCCCAGAGCCGATGTCGCGGCGTACACGGCCGTAACGCTTCCGACGACCGCCACCACGAAGAGCGCGTGGGGTGATGCCTCGAACAGCGGATGGGCCCGAACCACGAGGTAGACGCCTGCCGTGACCATCGTGGCAGCGTGGATCAGCGCCGAGACCGGCGTCGGACCCTCCATGGCGTCGGGGAGCCAGATGTGCAGCGGCATCTGAGCCGACTTCCCCACGGCGCCGGCGAACAACAGCAGGGAGATGAGGGTGGCGGTTCCAGACGCGACTGCGCCGGCCGAGCCGAACACCTCGTCGAACCGGACGGACCCGGTGGTGGCAAAGATCAGGAAGATCCCGATCAGCATCGCGGTGTCTCCGATGCGGGTGACGATGAAGGCCTTCTTCCCCGCGTCCGCTGCAGCCTTCCGCTCGTACCAGAACGCGATGAGCAGATAGGAACAGAGGCCCACGCCTTCCCATCCCACGTAGAGGACGGCGAAGTTGTTCGCGAGCACCAGCGTGAGCATCGAAAAGACGAAGAGGTTCAGGTACGCGAAGTACCTCGGGTGCCGGGGATCTCCGTGCATGTAGTCCATCGAGTACACGTGGATGAGAAACGAGACGCCCGTGACCGTCAGGACCATGACCAGCGACAGTGGGTCCGCCCGGATCTCCACCGGAGCCTCGAACGACCCGACGGAGATCCAATCGAACAGATGCCGTGTGACCGTCCGTGAGCCCTCGGGAAGGGCAAGCAGATCCTTGAACGCGAGGAGCGCAACGATGAACGATCCTCCGACAAGTGCCGATGCCAGCCCGCCGGCGATCTTCGCCAGCCGCTTGCCGAACAGCAGCAGAACGACCGCCCCGAACAGCGGCAGCGCCGGCGCCAACCACAGCTGCCTGATCACGGTTGCGGAGCCCCTTTGCGCGGCGCCGGGGAGTAAGTACCGGTCACCATCGCAGCGCGCTGATGTCGTCCACGCTGGCACTCGTCCTGCGGCGGAAGATCGAGACGATGATGGCCAGGCCGACCACGACCTCGGCCGCGGCGACGACCATGGAGAAGAACGCGAGGATCTGGCCGTCGACTTCCCCGAGCCTTCGGGAGAACGCGATCAGGGTGAGATTCACCGCGTTCAACTGCAGCTCGATCGACATGAAGATGACCAGAGCGTTTCGGCGGACCAACACGCCCACGGTGCCGATCGTGAACAGCAGCCCGGAGAGGATGAGGTAGAAACCGATGGGTGTCTTCACGGCACCGGCTCCGTCATCGGTGGTTCGAATTCCGTGGCCACGTCGACCGGCGGAAGCTCCTCCCGATCGGGCAGTCCTCGGGCCTTGCGGCGGGCCAGGACCATGGCCGAGATGGCCGCCACGATGAGCAGGACCGAGGTCACCTCGAACGGAAACACGTAGTCGGTAAAGAGGACCCGGGCCACGGCGCGCACGTTGGGCCCCTCCGGAGCCGGCGGAACCGGACCATTCAGGAGGCCAACCCCCAGCCGGATGGCAAGCACCATCCCCGCGGCGAGCAGGACGCCGAGGAGCAGGGCAAGTGGGCGCTGCCCTCGCACTCGCTCGCGGAGGACCTCCTGCCGGTCGACGCCCAGAAGCATGATCACGAAAAGGAACAGCACCATGATCGCTCCCGCGTAGACGATGACCTGCACCGCAGCGAGGAAGTGAGCGTCGAGGAGAACGAAGAACACGGCCAGCGTGAACTGGTTCGCGATCAGGAGAAGCGCGGAGTGGACCGCATTGCGTTGCAGGAGCATGAGCACAGCCGCCGCAACGCTGAGGGGAGCCGTGATCCAGAAGATCACGAGGTCCATCTATCCCTGCTCCGTTCCCGGCGCCGAGCCGAGAGGAGCGGGCGGCTCGAGGAGCTGCTCCTTATCGAGGACGGCGTCCTCCCTGGTCTCCCACGAGAGCTCGAAGTTGCTGGTCAACGTGAGCGCTCGAGTGGGGCAGGCTTCAACGCACAGGCCGCACATGATGCATCGCAGGTAGTTGATCTGGTAGTCCTTGGCGTACCGCTCACCCGCGGACACCGGGTCTTCCGCATCGTTGTCCTCCCCGACGACCCAGATGGCGTCTGCGGGACAGGCCCAGGCGCACAGCTCGCAACCGATGCACTTCTCCAGTCCGTTCTCGTGTCGGTTCAGAAGGTGTCGCCCGCCGTGGGACCGAGGCGGGAGCTCCTTGATCTCCTTCGGGTACGCCACTGTGACCGGCTTCCGGAACATGTTCCGGAAGGTTACGGAGAGCCCCTTGAACAGTTCCCAGATCACGGCGCGGGGCTCCTCTCACTCGGCGGGGAGACTTCCTTCGGCTTCCTGGAAAACGCGGGAGCCGCCAGCGTGAGGAGCAGCACGATGCCCGCGCCGATGGCGGCCCACTGGAAGAAGCGGGTCCTGCCGTAGACGTCGGGAAGGATGATGATGGCTCCGGTCGCCAGGACCCAGACAAGCCCCAGCGGGATGAGCACCTTCCATCCGAACGACATCAGTCGGTCGTAGCGGAACCGGGGAAGCGTTGCCCGGACCCAGATGTACACGAACACCACGGCAGAAACCTTCAGCACGAACCACACCAGCGGCCAGATCCACGGGAGAAAGTCGAAGACCGGTCCACGCCACCCCCCCAGGAACAGTGTCACCGCAACCGCCGACACCGTGATCGTGTGGAGATACTCGGCCAGGAAGAACATCGCGAACTTGATGCCCGAATACTCCGTGTGGTATCCGGCCACGAGCTCCGTCTCGGCCTCCGGCAGATCGAACGGGGGCCGATTGGTTTCCGCGAGTGCCGCGATCGTGTAGATCAGGAATGCCGGGAATTGGGGAACGATGTTCCAGATCCGATCCTGCGCGGCCACGATCTCCGACATCTGGACGGTGCCCGTGTACATCAGGACGCCGACCACTCCGAGCCCCAGGCCCACCTCGTAGGAGATCATCTGGGCCGTCGAACGGATGCTCCCGAGCAGCGGATACGACGATCCCGAGGACCACCCGGCAAGGACCACTCCGTACACGGCCAGCGATCCCATCGCCAGCACGAACAGGATCCCCACGTTGAGATCGGCGATCTGGAGGGGAACGGTGCGGCCGAACACCGTGACCTCCGTGCCCAGCGGCACCACGGCAAATGCCAGCACCGCGGGAACCAGTGAGGCGATCGGAGCGAGCACGAACACCCTGCGATCGGCCTGGGTCGGGGTGATTCCTTCCTTGAAAAACAGCTTGATGCCGTCGGCGAGCGTGATGAGGATGCCGAACGGGCCAGCACGCTTGGGGCCGATGCGCGTCTGCATGTCCGCGACGACCTTTCGCTCCACCCAGATCACGAGCATCACCGAGATGAGCAGGGCAGCGAAGATGAGAGCGATGCGGGCGACGAGAAGGATCCAGTCGAGCCAGTCCATCAGCCGGCCTCCTCGGCCGCCACGGGCTCCCTCTGCCCGGCCGGCACCACGGTGGCCTCGGTGAACATGCGGCCGGACAGCAGCACGTTGGCTCGGAACCCGGGCTGGGTGTAGGGAACGAAGACGGTCCCCGGAGCCACGCCATCGGTGACCCTCACGGGAAGCTCCGCCTCCCCGGCTTCCGTTTGAATCTTGGCGGAATCGCCCGCGCTGAGGCCGAGCCGCGAAGCATCGTCCGGATGAACCTCGATGAAGGGCTCCTCGATAAGCGCCGCCTTCAGCTCGTCGGCGTCGGCCGAGAGCCGCCCGTCGTCGACCAGCAAGGGATACGTGAACAGCTTGAATTCGCCCCGCGCTGGTGAGCCGGTCGGCCCACCTTCGTCGGATGCTCGCCGTCGTCCCTCGGGCTGCGCGAACACCTCCTTAGGTGGGCCTCCCGGCTGCATGTTCCGTGGCTCGAGGAAACGGCCCATCTCTTCATGCAGCGACTCCAAGGAACGGAAACCCATGTCGGCTTCCATGACCTCCGACAGCTCCTGAAAAATCTGCCAGTCGGACCGGGCCAGGCCTGGCGGATTGCGAACCGGACGGAGACGCTGTCCCCGACCCTCCCAATCCGTGAAGTGCCCGTCCTTCTCCAGGAACGCCGCGGCAGGGAGTGCGGCGTCCGCGAAGAGCTCGTAGTCCCTGAGCGCGATGTCCTGCACGACGCGGAAGGGCGCGTTCGCCAAGGCTCGGCGGGCCAGGTTCGCGTCGGGAAAGTCTGCCAGTGGGTCCACGCCGACCAGGAAGAGGACGTCGATCTCCCGACGAGCGGCAGCTTCCAGGATGCTCCGTGTATCGAGTCCACGCGCTGAGGGAAGCCCTCCCCACACCGCCTCAATCTCGGCCCGCTCTTGAGCGCCACCAGACTCGGCACTTCCATCGACTCTCCTCCCACCCGGGAACAGCCCCGGATGGACGCCGGCCCGTAGGGCCCCCCGATCCCCCGCGCGCCGGGGGAGGAAGGCGAAGCGCCCGCCGACCTTCAAGGCGAGAGCCGCGGCGGCGTCGACCCCGCCCACGCTGTCTGCAAGCCGCGGTCCGGCCAGGACGACGGTGCCTTCTCCGGCCTCGCGGAGGGCTCGGGCGGCCCGGCCCACGTCGGTCTTGGACGCTCGACTGGTGGCCAGATCGTCGAGAACTGACTTCTCCTCGCCGGGAAGGCAGAACAGGTGCTCGGCAACGTCGTACAACGACGTCCGGCGGGGATGGACCACGAACACCTTTGCCCCGCCCTTGCGCACGGCCTTTCGGATGCGAAGGAGCAGGATGGGAAGCTCTTCACGGGTGTCGAGCCCGACGACGAGGATGGTCTTCGCCGCCTCCACATCCCGATAAGTCACGGGGATTCCGGGA
Source organism: Actinomycetota bacterium (assembly GCA_035697085.1). Lineage (GTDB taxonomy): Bacteria > Actinomycetota > UBA4738 > UBA4738 > CALAEC01 > DASQUW01. The sequence goes on along the minus strand of DASSDP010000079.1, from coordinate 2,004 downwards.
GCCGCGCCGATCCTCTCGGCGTCCCCGAGGATCTGCGACGATCCGCTCATGCGGTGGTCGATGTCGTTCGTGCCGAACGCTGTGCGGGCGAGCTTCGACATCGCGTAGTTGTCCTCATCGGTCAGCCGTCCACCTCCGAGGAAGGCCACCCGCCCACCCCGAGCCCGATCTGCGATGGCCCGGAACACCTCCTGGAAGGAAGCGGGGGTGAGACCCGGAAGGCGGAGCAACGGTGTGGTCAGCCGGTCTCGATCGGCGAACCGGAACGCGTAGCGGCCCTTGTCACATAGCCACGCGTCGTTGACCTCCTCGTTGTCGCGGGCAAGGTGTCGGACCACCTCCCCTCGCCGGACGTCGACCCGCATGTTGCAGCCGCACGCGCAGTGGGGGCAGATGGAGTCCTCCGACTTCACGTCGAAGGGACGGGCCGCGAACCGGTACGTCGAGGAGGTGAGAGCCCCCACCGGGCAGATCTGCACCGTGTTGCCGGAGAACGGCGAGGCGAACTCCTCTCCGGCCGCGATCGAGACCCGCTCCCCGGGACCGCGGTCGAACAGCTCGATGAAGCGTTCCCCGGAGATCTCGTCGCAGAACCGCGTGCACCGGGCGCACAGCACGCAGCGCTCCCGATCCAGCAGCACGAGAGGAGAAAGGGGCACCGGCTTCTCGTACACGCGTTTCGGATCGATGTACCGGCTCTCGCCGGGCCCGAAGGCGAGGGTCTGGTCCTGGAGGGGACACTCGCCCCCACGGTCGCAGACGGGACAGTCGAGCGGGTGGTTGATGAGCAGAAGCTCGAGCACGCCCTCCTGCGCCTTCCGAGCCTCGTCACTGGTGTTTTGCGTGTGGACGACCATCCCCTCCGAGACCGGAGTGGTGCAGGAGGTGGCGAGCTTCTTCTGGCCCTCGATCTCGACCATGCACTGCCGGCACGCACCGACCGGATCGAGCATCGGATGGTCGCAGAACCGGGGGATCTCGATGCCGAGCGACTCGGCGGCTCGGATCACCAGCGTTCCGGCGGGAACGGCAACCTGCCGACCGTCGATCGTGAGCGAGACCATGTCCTGGCTCATCTGAGCACCTCACGGAGCGAGATCGCCGGCTCCGCTCCGATCTCTCTGGGTTCGGCGGCGGCCACCGGCTCGCGCCCGAAGGGGCAGCCTCCTTGGTTCACGTGAGCCTCGTACTCGTCACGGAAGTACTTGATCGAGGAGTCGATCGGCGAGACCGCACCGTCCCCCAGCGCGCAGAACGACTTGAACAGCATGTTGTCGCCGACGTCAACCATGATGTCGATGTCCTCGAGGCGTCCGCCTCCCCGTTCCATTCGATCGAGGACCTTGACCATCCACCACGTCCCCTCGCGGCACGGGGTGCACTTTCCGCAAGACTCATGGGCGTAGAACTGCGTGAATCGCAGGACCGTGTCCACGATGCAATCGGTCTCATCGAGGACGATGACGGCCCCGGTTCCCAAGAGCGATCCCTGGCCGGCGATGGATTCGAAGTCCATCGGCGTGTCGAGGTGGCCGGCCGTGAGAAATGGGGTGGAGGATCCGCCCGGCGTCCACGCCTTCAGCGTCTTGCCGTCCCGCACACCGCCCGCCAGATCGTCAATGATGACGCGCGCGGGCGTGCCCATCGGCGCTTCGTAGTTCCCGGGGCGAGCGACCTTTCCAGAAACGGAGAAGATCTTGGAGCCTGCAGAGCTCTGGGGGCCGATCTTCGCGTGCCATTCGGCGCTCCGCGCAAGGATGTGGGGAACGACGGAAAGCGTCTCCACATTGTTGATCACGGTCGGCGACCCGTACAGTCCTTCGACCGCCGGGAACGGCGGCCGAAGCCGGGGCTGGCCCCGTCTCCCCTCGAGCGACTCGAGCAGGGCCGTCTCTTCCCCACAGATGTACGCGCCGGCGCCCCGGTGCATGACGATGTCCAGACTGAAGTCGCTGCCGGCCACCCGCTTCCCCAGGAACTTCCGGCGTTTCGCCTCGGCGATCG
>DASSDP010000078.1:0-27210 GCA_035697085.1 Actinomycetota bacterium | reverse complement strand
CCCGTGTAGAACGGGTGGCAGTTCGAGCAGATCTCCACGTGGATCTCGGGCTTCGTGGCGCGGGTCTCGAACGTGTTCCCGCACGAACAACGGACGGTCGCGGCCACGTATTCGGGGTGAATCCCTTGCTTCATCTTCTGCTCCTTCGGATCAAGAATACGAGAGGCCGAAGTCCTCCATCAGCCCCTCCACATACCTGTGAAACGCCAGATGGTCGCTCTTATATTCCTTCTGCTCCCCGTCCTTCTCCGCAGTGACCACGTCGAACGGGCCTCCGGGCCCCTCCCGGTCCTCGTGGATCTTCACCACCTGCCAGCCGTCCGCGATCGCGGTCCGCAGCTCCTCTGAAACCGGGTCGTCTCCCCATCCGGCCATCTCGGTCCTCCCTAGTCCCTCACCGGAGCCTTAGCGATCTCCTGGAGGAACTGCTCGTTGGACTTGGTAGCCCGGATCTTATCGATGAGCATCTCGATGGCGGCCCCGCCCTCCAGGGCGTGCAGCACCCGACGCAGACGCCACGTGAGCGCCAGCTCCTCGCTCTCCATGAGCCGCTCTTCCTTCCGGGTCCCGGAGGCCTCGATGTTGATGGCCGGGAAGATCCGCTTCTCGGACAGGGCTCGGTCGAGCCGAAGCTCCATGTTCCCGGTGCCCTTGAACTCCTCGAAGATGACCTCGTCCATCCGCGATCCCGTCTCCACCAGGGCGCTGGCGATGATCGTCAGCGAGCCGCCCTCCTCGATGTTTCGGGCTGCCCCGAAGAACCGCTTCGGTGGGTACAGCGCGGTTGAGTCCACACCGCCTGAGAGGATCTTGCCCGACGCCGGGGCGGCCAGGTTGTAGGCTCGGGCGAGCCTCGTGATGGAGTCGAGGAGAATGGCCACGTTCTTCCCGCTCTCCACGAGCCGCTTGGCCCGCTCCAGCACCAGCTCGGTGACCTGGATGTGCTGGTCCGCAGGCTTGTCGAACGTGGAGAAGACGACCTCTCCGGCCTCGACGGTCCGCTGCCAGTCGGTGACCTCCTCGGGACGCTCGTCCACCAGCAGGATCATCACGTGGGTGTCGGGACTCGAGTGGATGATGCCGTTGGCGATCTGCTTCAGAACGGTGGTCTTTCCTGCCTTCGGAGGCGAGACCACCATCCCTCGCTGGCCCTTACCGATCGGGGCGATCAGGTCGATGACCCGTTCGGTCACCGCCGTCGGCCCGTTCTCCAGCCGGAACCGCTCGTCGGGGAATAGAGGGGTGAGCTTCTCGAAGTCCGGCCGCTGGCGAGCCACCTCCGGATCGACCCCGTTGACGGAATCGATGCGAAGCAGCGCGAAGTACTTCTCGTTGTCCTTCGGGTTGCGGACCCCGCCGGTGACTTCGTCGCCCTTCCGCAGGCCGAAGCGTCGGATCTGAGAAAGGGAGGCGTAGATGTCGCCGGGGCTCGGCAGGTACCCGTTCGTTCGAAGGAATCCGTAGCCCTCGGGGAGGACATCCAGGATGCCGGTGTGAACGGGGGCGTCGGCGATGTCCTCCGGCCGTTCCTCGCGGACCCGCTCGCCGCGATCGCGGTCACGGTCTCGGTCCCGCCCGCGGCGGCGGTCCCGGCCCCGACCGTCTCTCGGACCACGATCCCGGGGTCGCCGCTCCATAGTCCGCTCCCGGACCTGGACGGGTGGGCCCGACGACGAGGAGCGCTCGCCGTCAGTGCGCTCGCCATCGGTTCGCTCGCCGTCGCCGGAGCCTTCACGGCCGGCGAGTCGGCTGGATTCGGTAGACTCCGCCTTCTCGGAGGTAGCTCCATCCTCGGAGTCGGCCTTCTCCTCCTGCGACGCAGGCGTCTTCGCACCGTCGGCAGCCCCGACGATGGCGTTGATCAGATCGCCCTTCTTGAGGCGCTGATACCCTTCCAATCCCAGGCCCTGGGCGATCTCCTGGAGCTGAGGCAGAACCTTCTGCTCCAGAACCGATTTGTCCATCGCGCGGGAGTCCAACTCAGGTCACGCTCCTTCCTTTTGGGTCTCCTCGACGAGCTTTCGCCAGTCGGAGAGAAACTTCTCGAGGCCGAGGTCGGTCAGGGGGTGTTTGACGAGCTTCTCGAAGACGTCAAAGGGTAGCGTAGCAATGTGTGCGCCCGCCAGCCCGGCCTCCACCACGTGCATCGGGTGCCGAAGCGACGCCGCAAGCACCTGGGTCTCGTACCCCTGCTTCTCGTAGATGTCGCAGATCTGGCGTAGCGCGTGCATCCCGTCCGCGGCGACGTCGTCGATTCGGCCGAGGAACGGGGAGACGATGTACGCCCCGATCTCCGCGGCCAGGATGGCCTGGGCCGGGGAGAACACCAGCGTCACGTTGATCCGGATCCCCTCATCCACCAGGCGCTTCCCCGCGGCCAGCCCATTCGGGGTCATGGCCACCTTGACCACGGCGTTCGGGCCCATCGCCGCCAGCTTCAAACCTTCTTCGAGGATCTCGTCGGTTTCCGTGTGGGTGGTCTCGAGAGATACGGGGCCCTCGACGAGATCGAGGATATCCCGCATCTGCTGCTCCCAGGGCCTTCCCTCCTTCGACAGGAGGGAAGGGTTCGTGGTGATCCCTCCGAGGACCCCCCACCTGTTGATCTCCTTGATCTCATCGATGTTCGCGGTGTCCAGGAACAGCTTCACGGTGTGGTCCCCCCTCGGAGCTCGAATACCTTCTGGTCGGCCTGCTGGGCTGGTGCCGTCCCGGTGCGCTCCATCGCCGCCTCGACCACCAGCTCGATGGCGGAGGCGATCGTCTGGTCCAGGTTGTAGCTGGAGACCACGGGCCAGTCGCGGGCCAGCGCTTGGCTCTTGATGTATTTCTGCACCTTCCTGATCTTGTTGAAACCATTGAGATAGCGATCGAGGGGCCGGGTCGCCGAGTCCGCCGTCCGGGCCACGAAGTGGCTGCGGTGCAGCTCCTCGTCCTCCACGGTTACGACCAGCGGCACCGCCAGGACCTGGTCGGCGAACGATTCCGTGTCGATGAATCCCGGGACGAGGTGTGCGCCCTCGATGATCGCGCTGGTCCCCTCCATCGCGGCACGCTCGATCAGCGATCGGACGCCCACAGCGACGGCGGAGGTCTGCTCCCGGAACCCCACGATGACCTTGTCGGCCGGCTGCGGTGGAGGCTCCCTGAGCGCGGAGTCTGCGTCGAACGATGAGGTGTACAGCGTGGGCATCAATTCTCGAGAGAAGAGCCCGCGCATCACTTCTCGGATCGCGTCGGTGGGGACGACCCGAACGATCCCCAGCCTGGCGGCGAGCTGCGTGGCGATCGTCGACTTTCCGACTCCCGTGGCCCCGCCGATCAGCACCACCAGCGGTATCTCCAGGCTGGCCACCTTCTGCCAGCGGACGAAGTTCTTCGCGTAGCGCTCTCCCGCCACCTCGTTCAGAACCCGGACAGCGAGCGCCTGGAGCTGTTCGGAGGTTATCGAGGCCACGCCCCGATCCAGCAGATGGTCCTCGATCCGTTCAGCGACCTGATAGGAGCGGTACGGGGAGAGCCCCGTGACCATGACCTGCGAAGCCATGAGCCCCTTCGAGTACGGGAGCCCCGGCTCTCGGTCCGAGATCGTGATGTGCGTGTTCCGCTTTCGGGTCTTCATCTCTTTTGGGCTCGATCGATGGCCAGCCTGGCGGTCTCGAGGAGGAGGTCGGGAAGCTCCCCGTCCCCCTCGAGCGTTATCGCCCGGTTGTCTGCAAACACCACCTCTGCTCCCCGGGCCGTGGCCCGGTCGGCTGCCACGTCTATCGCCGCCGCCTTCAGCTCGGTCACCAGGACCTCGAAGGACGGCGCCTCGTCGAGGTCATCCGCCAGCCCCGCTCGGTCCGCGAGGCGGTGGGTCCTGCCCACGACGACGCACCCAAAAGCCTCCTCGAGATGCGAGGCAAGGGCTGATCCGACGGACGGCGGAGCCGTGGTAGCGAAATACACCTTCCTCCCCCTGACGTCACCGAGAGGCACTGGCCTGAAGTCCGTAACGACGATTCGCGCATCGGGCTTCAGCCGATGAACGTGGGATGTTAGACGGGTGAGATCCTCCGGCCCGACGTCAGGGCCACTCCCCATTGTAAGGACGACAAGATCGGAAAGCAATAGGCGGTATGGGCCCAGGTAACCGGCCAGGTATTCCTCGGGAGTGGCAGCGGAGCAGACAAGGACACCCGCGTCCCAGGGGATCGGGGGAATCGAGGCTCCGCTCCCTTCGAGAAGCACCAGGCCGGCGCCCACCCGTACCGCCATCTCGGCCGCCTCGCGCACGTTGGAAACGAAGGGACGGCCGGCCAGCCCACCTCCGCACCGTCGGGCTCCGATCGTGGTCACGCCCGTGGTCACGGCGTCTTCGAGGTAGTCGCTGGCCGCGTGCTCCCCTCTTCGGACCAGATCCACCAGGCGGTCCAGGCCAACCGTTCCCGCCTCCGCCACCTGGGGCTCCGGAGGGCCCCCTCGACCCATGGCCACCACAACCGGACGGAGCTCCGCCGCCGCAGCCACGCGAGCGGCCTCCCCGGCGATGGCCGTCTTCCCGGTGCGCTTCCCTGTGCCGATCACGCTGAGCGTGGGCGAAGACAACGGAGGCCCCTCGATGGGGGGCTCCAGGACGAAATCCGCCCCCACGTACCGGACCCCGGCGACGAGGGCCACCGACGCCAGGAGCATCCGTTCCCGGTAGCCGAGGATGGGTTCATCCGAGAGATCCAGGACCGCTTGCGGATTGTGGCGTTCAATGGCATCCGTCAGGGCCATCCCCGGGTCACCTTTCACGGTGTCCACCGAGATAGTGCCGAGGTCGACCTTTCCCCCTGCCGCGACCTTCTCCGAGCCGCCGAGGAACAGGGCGGCCACGACCTCGTAGCCCCGGTCCCGGGCAACGTCCAGGCCCCAACGGGTGGTGGGCGGGTAATGCTCGCCGTCCACGAGGGCAATGGCTCTCAGAGGATTCTCCATTTCGCTCCGATGGGGTCCTTCGCCTACTCGGCAGGTGCTCTGGTCAGCGGCTCCTGGATGAGGGACTCCAGCTCGCGGTAGTACTGCGTCCCGGTCGCGATGGAAAAGTGCGCGATGATCGTGGACGCTCCGAAGGGGAATTTCCTGTGGATCTTCACCTCGTCCCCCTCGAATTCGATGATGTTGTAGCACGGTCGGGTGTGTCCGCGCAGCCGAAGCGATGCGCAGGTGCCCGCGGTGACCACGTAGATGTTCTCCAGGCGCCACACGTACGGAACGTGCTTGTGCCCGCTGACGACCACCTGGACCCCCGCGCCCATGAGCACTTCCAGAAGGTCCCCGGCGTCGTAGACGATATTGCGTTCCCGTCCTGTACCGGGGATGGGGAGAAGGTGGTGGTGAAGAGCCAAGACCTTCAGATCGGCAGGCCCGGAGAACTGGTCTCGCAGCCATTCGTACCTCTCTCGTCCGATCTGTCCGTGATCGAGGTCCGGTTCGCTGGAGTCAACCCCGACGACCCTCACTCCTCGTATATCAACCGACCAGTGCCGGGGGCCGATGAGTTCCTCGAAATGGACGTATCCGACGTTGCGGGCGTCGTGATTGCCCGGGACCGAATGGACCGGAGCCTTGATTCGCTCCAGATAGGCCACCGCCGTCTTGAACTCCTGCCGGTACCCGAAGTTGGTGAAGTCTCCTGTGCAGATGACCGCATCGGGATCCAGCTCGTTGATCTCCACGATCACCCGGTTCATGAGGTTCGGGACGAAGTACGGGGAGCCGACGTGAGGGTCCGTGATGTGGGCGATGGTGACCATCCCTTCTTAGTCTACTTCTCCTTCAGTGATGCTCCCCGTCCCCGGATCGCGTGGGAGGATGGCGGCCGTGAACCTGCTTGACCTGGTGATCCTCGCCCTGGTCGCGCTCTCGATCTCCACCGGCTTCAGGCGAGGCGCTGCCATGCAGATCATCTCGTACCTCGGCCTCATCGTGGGGCTGCTCATCGGAGCCCTGGTGGCGCCGAGATTCGCGAGCCTGGCAGAGCGCCCCGGAAGTCAGGCCACCGTGGCCATGGTCACGCTCCTTGTGTCCGGGGGGTTGGGAGATCTCGCCGGCTGGTTGGTGGGGGCGAGGGTGGGGCGGGCCCTGGGCAAGAAAGGGTTCGGCTCCGCCGACGCCGCAGCCGGGATCGTCGTGGCGGTGACGACCATCTTTCTCACCACGTGGTTCCTCGCGTTCAACCTGGTGCAGGGACCGTTCCCCGGCCTGTCCCGTCAGATCCGGGGGTCCGCGGTCGTTCGCGGCCTCGATGCGGTGCTTCCTCGCCCTCCGTCGCTGCTGGGGCAGGTCAGAAGGTTCCTCAATCGGTTCGGGTTCCCCGAGGTCTTTGCCGGCCTGCCGCCGGCTCCAGCCCGTCCTGTTCCCGATCCCAGCCGGGGTCAGGTGTCGGACGCGATCCAGGCGGCGGATCAGAGCACCGTGAAGGTCGTCGGGGAGGCCTGCGGTCGTGTCCAGGAAGGCAGCGGTTTCTTCGTCAGTGAGAGCTATGTGGTGACCAACGCCCACGTGGTCGCGGGTGTCGACACGCCCCACATCCAGCGCCGGACCGGAGAGGTGTTCCCGGCCACCGTCACATTGTTCGATCCCGATCTCGATCTCGCGGTCCTGTGGTTCGCTGAGTCCGCCCCCGAACCGCTCACGCTCGCGACGAGCACCCTGGAACGAGGAGCACGGGGCGCTGTCCTCGGCTATCCCGGTGGAGGTCCGCTCGAGGCGGACGCGGCGGCGGTCCGCCGAACGATCACCGCGGCGGGAAGAGATATCTACGGAGAAGAAACCGTGCGACGGCAGGTGTACGAGCTTCAGGCAGAGATCCGTCCCGGTCACTCCGGTGGACCGTTCGTCGCGCTCGACGGAACGGTCGCCGGAGTCGTCTTCGCCGCTTCAACCACGAACGAAGAGATCGGCTACGCCCTGACAGCGATCCAGGCCAAGCCCCAGGTCATGATCGGCACCGGACGCACCGAATCCGTCGAAACCGGAGAGTGCCTCCGGTAGGGGCTACGGCCTCGGCGGCTCTGGCCGCGGGAGGGCCTTGAACTGGATCGTTCGCTGGTGCGCCCCGTCGATGACGATCTCCACGGCATACGAGCCGGGAGCGGGAAGCCGCGCCGGACGGAGGTCGAGGGCGATCGGAACGAGCAGGTTCTCTCCCACGTCGACATCCGAGGCTCCCATCTGGAAAGCGGCCTTCACCTCCCCCACGCGCTGGCCGTCTTCTCCCTGGACGACCACCTGGAGCTCGTGGCGCGTGGCCAGCTCCATCTGATGGAGCTCGAGGAGCAGAGCGAGGCTCGCCTCCATCGATGCCGGGAAGGCCTCCCGCCACAGCCGGGTGATCCCGCCTCCCAACGCGAAGAGCAGTCGTTCTCGTACCTCGGCGAAGTCGCACAGGAAGGCCGCGGCGACGTGCAACCGGCTACTCCTCCATCACGACCCGGACGTCGCCCTCCTTGGCGATGAGGGAGAAGCCCGTCGTCTCGCCCTCCCGACGGAAGATGAGGCTGAGCATGCTGTTCCCGACCCGGAGGTTGCGAAGCTCCACATGGTTCAGCCAACGGGGCAGGTGCGGCTTGTTCACCGTCAAGAGGTTCTCGTGGGCCAGGGCCGAGATCCCAAGCATCGCCTGAAGAAGAAGGAACGGAGCACCTGCCGCCCACGCCTGCGGTGAGCAGGCCACGGGGTACTGAACCGGCCGGCTCGGAGTTCGACGGGTGAAGCCGCAGAAGAGCTCGGGGAGGCGCATGTAGTCGCTGTGGATGGCGGCGTCGAACATCGCCGTGGCCACACGGTTGGTGGTGGTCATGTAGCCGTATCGCTTCAGTCCCGCCGCGATCAGGGCGTTGTCGTGCGGCCATACCGAGCCGTTGTGGTAGCTCATCGGGTTGTACGCCGCGGCACTCTTGCTCATGGTGCGGATGCCCCATCCGGAGAACATGTCGGGCTGAAAGAGCCGCTTGGCCACATGCTCGGCTTTCTCCCGGTCGACGATGTCGCAGTACAGCGCGTGTCCGGGGTTCGACATGACCGTGCGGACGTGCCGCTTGTCTCCATCCAGGGCACCGGCGAAGTACTGCTCGTCCTCCATCCAGAACGCGTCGTTGAAGCGCTTTCGCAGGACCGTCGCTTCCTCACGAAGCCGGACCGCCCGTTCCCGATCCCCGATCGAGGCGAACACGTCGGCGATGCGCTGCTTGGCCATGTACACGTAGCCCTGAACCTCGACGAGGGCGATGGGGGGCTCGGCGAGCCTCCCGTCCGCGTGCACCACTGCATCCCAGGAGTCCTTCCATCCCTGGTTCCGGAGCCCTCGCTTGGAACGGGACTTGTACTCCACGAAGCCATCGCCATCGAGGTCGCCGTACTCGTTGATCCATGTGAGCGCCCGGTCTATCGCGGGGACCATCTCCTGGACGAACCCGACATCGCCCGTCCACCGGAAGTACTGGGCCAGGAGGATGAGGAACCAAGGCGTCGAGTCGACCGATCCGTAGTACGGCGTGTGCGGAATGTACCCGCAGCCCGCCAGCTCGCCCTTGCGTATCTCGTGGAGGATCTTCCCGGGCTCCTCGTCTGCCCAATCGTCCATCTCGGTTCCCTGCTTGGCAGCGAGGATCCGGAGGCTCTCCCTCGCCGGCTGGGGATTGACCATCAGCAGCTGGTGGGAGGTAATGAGTGTGTCACGCCCGAACGGAGCCACGAACCAGGGGATCCCCGCGGCGATGATCCCATCACCATCCATCTTCGTGTACAGGGCCCGGAGGTCCCGAAGTCCTCTGGTGAGAAGCTGGTCAAAGAGCTCATTGTCGGTGCGGATCTGCGTGCAGCCCCTTTCCCAGTCCTCATAGGACCGCCGCAGCTCGTGGACAGCCGCGTCGAACTCCTTTGTTGGAAGCGCGGCCTCGCCGACCCTCGTTTCCATGGTCATCGACACCAGCTTGGTCTCGTGCGCGGCGAGGTGGACTCGAAACGAGGCCTCCACGAGGTCCCCTCGGACCTCGAGACGTTGCGGCCGGTGGGCGAACTCGATCCGGGTTGTGCGCCGGACGTCGTCCAGACCGAGGTACGAGAACTCGGCGGCGCGGTCCTCCACCCTTGGAGGGTCGTAGTGGCCACTGACGTCCCGGGCCAGGCCCCGGACCTCGAAGATGTCCGAGAAGTCGGCGCCGAATTCCAGATCGACGTCGAGTGCGACCGGGAACGAGTTGTAATTCTTGATCCGGATGCGCTCGTACACTCGGCCCGCAATGGCGCGCATCCGGCGGATGTTGAGCGTCTGCTGGGGGACGGCGAGCTCGTCGTCCTCGTAGAGGTCGGGGTTCGTGACGTCGATATACGACATGTAGGCCCGCTCGGCCGAGGACGACAGGAGGATGGGGTCGCGACCGGAGATCCGCATCTTGAAGCGCGACAGGAACCGGGTGTCCTGGTAGTAGAGGCCCAGCCCGTAGCCCGGTCGCTCGTCGAGGTTCCCCTCGGTGTCGGAATACAGGAAGGTCTCCCCTTCCTTGATCGCCAGGACCTTGCTGAGGAGTTCCGTGACGACGATGGGAACCTGTTCGTTGAGCGCGCGTTCGTCCATCTCGCTCCGGCCCTCGGACTCGGGCGAGCGTGAAGGATGGCTGTAAGCGGGTTCCTCGCTCATCGATGCCAACTCAAGGGAGCCCCTCTCCCCCTGTAACGATAATCGGTCAAGTCGCCTCCAGGCTGTAGCCAGAGCAACCTTTCGCCACGGCGCCCCGGTGTTCCTTCAAGCCGGCTCGGAGGCTCGATCAGGAGTCGTCGTTCTCCGCCAGCCGGTCCATCGAGTCGGGTGCCGACACCCCGAGGAGCGCCAGGACGTTGCCGATGGTCTGCCGTGCAGCCGCGGCCAGGTGCAGACGCGCCTGGGTGAGGTCAGCGTCTTCGGTCACCACGCGGCACTCCGTGTAGAAGCGGTGGAAACCCGCAGCGAGCTCCTCCGCGTAGCGCGTCAGCCGGTATGGGGCCCGGGCATCTGCGGCGAGCTGCAACTGCTCGGGCATCTCCGCGATCTTCCGGAGCAGGTCCAGCTCGGTCTCGTGGACGAGCTCCTCGGCTCGAACCTTTTCGAACGGTTCGAGGGCCACGCCTTGCTCCTCGGCAAAGAGCAGAAGGCTGGCGATGCGGGCGTGCGCGTACTGGACGTAGTAGACGGGGTTGTCGAGGCTCCGCCGCTTGACCAGCTCGATGTCGAAGTCGAGCGCGGTGTCCGTGGATCGGGTGAGCAGCGTGTATCGAGCCGCGTCGGCGCCGACTTCGTCGATCAGCTCGTCCAGCGTGACGATGTCCCCGGTGCGCTTGCTCATGCGGACCGGTTCGCCGCCCCGGTACAGCGCCACGAGCTGCGTGATGATGAACTCGATCCGATCGAGCGGATATCCGTAGGCCTGGGCCGCTCCCTGGAGCCGCTTGACCGTTCCGTGATGATCCGCTCCCCACACGTAGATCAGCCGGTCGAAGCCGCGGGCGAACTTCTCGCGGAGATAGGCGCAGTCCGATGCGAAGTACGTGGGCTCGCCGTCGGCTCGCACCAACACGCGATCCTTGACGTCTCCGAACCGCGTCGCCGCGAACCACGCCGCACCGTCGGCGTCGTATGCGAGACCCCGCTCTCGAAGGAGCTCCACGGCCTGCGCCACCCGGCCGCTGTCACGGAGCTTGGATTCGTGGAACCAGGAATCGAATTGGATCCCGAAGCGCTCGAGGGTCGTCCCGATGCCGGCGAGCGTGCGACCGATCGCCTCCTGGTGCAGACGGCCGCGGCGCTCCTCTTCGGAGAGCTCGGCCAGCGAATCGCCGACATCGTTGGCGATCGCCGCAGCGAGCTCGGCGACGTACGGACCCTGATACCCGCCCTCGGGGACCTCGGACTCTCGCCCGAGGTGTTGGAGGAAGCGAGCCTCGACGGAGGCCACGAAGAGGGCGATCTGCGTCCCCGCGTCGTTGACGTAGTACTCACGGCCCACCTTGAACCCGGCCGCGCTGAGCACGTTGGCCAGTGAATCTCCGACTGCGCCATTTCGCCCGTGCCCCACGTGCAACGGCCCGGTTGGATTCGTGGACACGTACTCGACCTGGACCCTCTCGCCCCCACCCACATCGATCCGCCCGTACTCGGGGCCAAGGCGTTCCACTTCCTGGAGGACGCCGTAGAGCCACTCGTGCGCCATATGGAAGTTGAGGAATCCGGGGCCGGCGACCTCAACCCGAGCAACGAAGGTCGTCTGCCGGAGGTGTTCCAGGATGGTGTAGGCAACCGAGCGCGGATCCCGTCCCGTTGCGGCACCGACGGCAAGAGCGACGTTCGTGGTGAAGTCGCCGTGCTCCTTCTGCCGGGGTCGGACGATCTCGATGTCCTCGGGAAGATTGCTGAGTCCCATCTCTGGGGCAGCGCTTGCGAGGGCATCGCGGACGAGGCGGGCCAGCTCCCTCTCGATCACGGTTCGGGGTAGCTCCTACTCAGAGACTTCGCCTTCAGCCTCGCCCTTGCCGGCCTCGCCGGCCAGCCCCTTCACCAGCTTGATCAGCCGAGACGGATCGAACGGCTTGGTCACGTAGGCGGCCACACCGAGGTCGTAGCCGCGCTGGCGATCCTCGTCCTGAGCGCGGGCGGAGAGGAAGATGACGGGCGTGCTCGCCAGAGACTGGTCTTCCTTCAGCCGCTTGCACACTTCCCACCCATCCAGCCCGGGCATCATGACGTCGAGGAGGATGACGTCGGGGCCCATCTCCTTCGCCCGCTGGAGGGCATCCTCGCCGTGGACAGCGGTCTGAACCTCGAACCCTTCGAGACCGAAGTTGACCTGGAGAAGTCGGAGGATGACAGCGTCGTCGTCGGCCACCAGGATCCTCAAAGGCCTGTCAGACGCGGTCAAGGAGCGCAAATGATAGCAAGGAACCCGGGCCCTCGGCGCCCGTTGCTAAGATGGCCAAGGCCCCCGTAGCTCAGGGGATAGAGCACGCGCCTCCGGAGCGCGGTGCGCAGGTTCGAATCCTGCCGGGGGCACCAAAGCAAGCAAAGGCTCATCCCTGTCAGCTGGATCCGCTCTCTCCCAACGTAGTTTGCTCCCGTCGAAAACCAGTCATGAGGTCAAGGACTCGATCAACCGGCGAAACTGTCGATCGCAGGAAGCAATCGCGTCGGTAGCATCAGAGCAAGACCGGGGAAAGGCGCCGCTATTCCGAAAGCGGTTCGTCAGGGTACGAGAACTAGACGGTGACTTCGCGTTCGAACTCCTTGCCCTCAGTTTGGAAGCAAAACGTGATGTCCTGCAGGTCGATCTGTCCAAGCTCGTCGATGGAGTCTGCAGCCTTTCTTAGGAGGGCGGACGCGTTCTCTTCACGGACCCAAGAGGAGAAATGGTGAACACGCCACTTTTTGACTCGTTCAGACAAAGGCATTTCGCTCAACCCCCACAAAAACAAATAAGGGCGGAGACCGGCCGCGACAGGCAAGGGGCGCCGGCTCATCCGTCCCGAGAGGCGGGGTCAGGCGGTCAGAGGGCCTCGCACTGGTCTTCCCTATTGCCGTCGACCAAGTTGGCACCGCCCGTCGGAGCGGGCTGATTGGCCTTGCACTGCAGGTTGCCGCCGACCAAGTTGTTCTGGATAACGACGCCGCCGCTGTTCTGGAACGCCTGAAGGTCGCCGCCTATCTGGCTGTTGTTCACAACCACACGGCCCGCCTGCTCATCGAACAGGATGTCCCCGCCAACCCGGGAGCTAATCACCTTACCTCGACCGCCTTGCACCACCTGGACGTTCCCGCCAACGGATGAGACGCCCCGTACGACCACCTTCCTCGCGTTCTCCCCCTGCACGTTCCCGATCACACGCACACCGATCGCCGTGAGGACTGAGTTCCGCTGGACCTTGATCGTTCCTTTGACCGAGGTTGCCTCGAGGATGCAGGTGGCGTCCTGCGGCACCTTCAGGTTATCCACCGTCGTCGCGCCGATCCTGCCCCGGCACACCGTCTCCTCCGCCAGAGCTGCCGGACCGAGGCTCATGATCATCGATGCCGCTGTGAGACCCACGATCAGTTTCCTCATCTCCTCGTCCTCCAGCCCCTTCTTTGTGTGCTCTGAGCGGGCTCTCCGCTCGTTGTGCTCGAGCCTCCTGCACCCAAGTGAGGAGAGCGTGAGACGGGGATGAGAAGTCTCTTATTGTCCGTTTTGGCGGCGGGCGCGACGGAAACCTAAGAACGCGAAGGAAGCCACCAGCTCCGCTGCAGCGGCCGCATCAGAAGATTTTCACACTCTTCTCATGGTCGTCCTTGAATGGACGAGCAGGATGGGGGTGTGAACGGCAGGGTCGTCGCCTTATTCCTGAGCGTGGCACTGGCCGTTGGCGTGATGGGCGGTTTCGTTTTCGCCGCTATCCGGGCGCCTGAGCCAACCAGAGTGCCGGCCATCGTCCTCGAATCTGAGCCGGCCCCTGCGAGTCAGAATGAGTCGACTGGTGGCGGCACGCAGGGGGAAGTCAAGGGAAAGGATGACTTCCAGGGCGAGCCCTTGGAAGGTGGACTCTCTGCCTCGGGAGGTCGAGTCGACCCAACGAGCACCACGAGATCCACCAGCGCCGGGGACGACCCCGAAGAAGGCAGGAGAGGATCCGTAGGCGCCAGGCTCGCCCCGCCACCAGCGCCCATGCCCGCCGGGAACGATCCGGAGGACAGCGGAGACGACGACCGCGGGGAGGACAACGGTGAGACCGACGGCTGACCAGGGAGGTGCGCAGCCCTCCCGCCGGGCCCGCGTGGTGTGGAGCGTCCGCTCCCGCATTCTCCTCTGGTACGTGCTCCTCATGAGCGTGGCCATCGTGGCGTCCGTGTTGGTGGTACGGCGCGTCCTCACGGTGCAAGTCGACCGGCGGATCGATGACCAGCTGGTGCAGGAGATGGACGAGCTTCGCAGGCTGGCCCGCGGGCGAGACCCCGAGACCGGGCAACACTTCCGAGGAGACGTCGAGCGGATCTTCGAGGTATTCCTCCAGCGAAATATCCCGGCGAAGAACGAGGCCCACCTCACCTTCGTGAACTCCCGGCCCTACCTGCGAAGCCGACTGGTGGCGCCCTACAGGCTCGATCGGGATACGGAGCTCGCTGCTCGATGGGGACGCTTCAGAGAGCCCGAGCGGGCCCGGGTGGAGACGCCGGCGGGTATGGTCGAGTTTCTGGCAGTTCCGCTGCGTGCGGGACCCGAGCCCCGCGGCGTATTCGTGGCCGCGTTTTTTCGAGACCGCGAGCTCGCGGAGATCGATCCGGCGATGTGGGGAGCGGTGGGCGTCGGCGTGGCCACGTTGCTGGTCGGTTCCCTCCTTGCGTGGCGGGTTGCCGAGGGCGTGCTGCGCCCCGTGAGACAGGTCACCGGTACGGCCCTCTCGATCTCCGAGGGCGACCTGACGCAAAGGATCCGCGTGACCGGCCGGGACGAGATCGCCACGCTGGCGACCACCTTCAACGAGATGCTGGACCGGCTGGAGGAGGCCTTCGGTACCCAACGCAGGTTTGTCGACGACGCCGGACACGAGCTTCGGACACCCATCACCGCGATCCGCGGCCACCTGGAGCTGCTCGAGGACGATCCCGACGAACGGCACAAAACCCTGGCCCTGGTGATGGACGAGCTCGATCGGATGCAGCGTATCGTGAACGACCTCCTGGTCCTGGCGAAGGCAGAACAGCCGGATTTCCTCGACCTCGACACGGTTGACATCGCCGCGCTGACCGAGGAGGTGCACGCCAAGGCCACCGCCCTGGCCTCACGGGACTGGCAAATGGACGGCATCGGCCGAGGTCGCGTCATCGCCGACCGTCAACGCCTTACCCAGGCCATCATGCAACTGGCTCAGAACGCAGCCCAGCACACCGAGGATGGGGCTCCGATCTCCCTCGGATCTGCGATCACAAACGGGGAGGCCAGATTGTGGGTTCGGGATTCGGGGCCAGGCATCCCGGCGGACCAACAAGCGAACATCTTCCGACGGTTCGCTCGGGCGGCGGGCGGGCGGCGCTCCGATGGCGCAGGCATTGGACTGGCCATCGTCAAGGCGATCGCAGAGGCCCATCACGGCCGGGTCCGGCTTCTCAGTAACTCCAGCGTGGGCTCGACGTTCACCATCGTGATCCCCACCGACCAGCCGGTGAAGGAGGTCCGATGAACCGCATCCTCATCATCGAGGACGAGGAACGCATCACCTCCTTCCTGGAGAAGGGTCTCAAGGCAAACGGCTTCGTAACCGCCGTAGCATTCAATGGGAATGACGGCCTGGCGATGGCCAAGACGGGCGGCCTTGACCTCGTGATTCTGGATCTCGGGCTGCCCGACCGCGACGGCTTGAAGTTGTTGCGCGACTTGCGACAGAGCGACAACAGCACGCCGGTCATCATTCTCACCGCCCGGGACAGCGTGGCGGAAATCGTGAGGGGCCTCGAGTCCGGTGCGGATGACTACATCCCCAAGCCGTTCAGCTTCGAAGAGTTGCTCGCAAGGGTCCGGGTGCGGCTCCGGGAACAGCGGAGCCCAGAGGCCACCGTGTTGTCAGCGGGGGACGCCGTTCTCGACCTCCGCACTCGAAGGGTCGCGGTACGCGAGCGAAGCGTCGAGCTGACCGCGCGGGAGTTCGCGCTCGCCGAGATGTTCTTCCGTCACCCCGGTCAGGTCCTCAGCCGGGAGCAGCTCCTGTCCCACGTGTGGGGCTACGACTACGACCCAGAATCCAACATCGTCGACGTATACGTCGGGTACCTGCGCAAGAAGTTGGGCGAGACCCGGATCTCCACCGTGCGAGGGATGGGGTACCGTCTCGAGGAACACGCGCCTTCCAACCTATAGCTCGTCACCCAGTGTCCGAAACCCTTCACTCTCCATTCCCTCAGCAAGGGGACGTGCGAACGGAGAACCATACCGGGGCCGTCAGCAGGTGACCTCGGTCGCCCCCGGGACGAGGTCCTTTGGAAGGGTATAGGCGTCCGCCTCCGGATCGATCTCCGGTGCCGCCGACATATCGGCTTCGACGACACCCGTGACCCCTATGATCGTGCCGTCCTCCTGGTACACTTCCAGGCTGGCGAACAGGTCCCCCTCGGTGTTCTCGGGTATCTCGGTGATATAGAGGAGCAGTGCTCCACAGGACCTAACGCCCGCTTCGGGACCTGCCAGGTTCTCGGCGCCCTCACAGGCCCCCTCCTCGGTCGGGGAGTTGGTCACGTGCTCGAATCCTGCGCCGGCCTGGACTGAGGTCCCGGGGCAAAGAGGCCCGGCCTCCGCCAGGTCGAGGCCTCCGAATGCGATCACGTAGACGCCGGCAGAGCGGTACCAGTTCGCTTCCACCGTGTTGAGAGGAACCGGGAGGTCGGCCTCGGTAGGCGGGACCCGCGAGCCGTTCGGCTTGACCTCGTAGCCCCCGGCGAGCGGGGCCACCAGCTTGGAGGCCTCCAGCACAGCGCCCCCGCCATCCTCTTGGCCCCCGCCGCCCGGTTGGTCCGCCTCGCCGGTGCAGGCCGTGAGCAGCAGGAGCACTCCCAGGGCGCAGGGGCCCAGTCGGTTCCGCAGCGCACCCATCAATCCATTCATGGCCTTCCTCCAAGTCCAGTTTGGGATCATCGTACCAGGGGGTCCAACGCGGCCTCGCTGGTCAGCGACGCCGTGCTGTCCTCCTTGACCGGTCCAGGACGCTTGTCTTCATTGTCTCGAAAGGAAGCGGCGAATGTTCGCACGCACAGTCTTGCCAATTGTCGAGAACGATCGGGCGGGCGACCGATCGTCCTCGACAGTCTCAGGGCGCGGGGACGAACCGGATCACCAGCTGGGGCCGGCTCGTGCTGATGGACCTGCTGTAGAACTGCTGCTCGAAGCCGCTGCCGTCTTCGATCTCGTCGCGGATGAGGAAGCCGTAGTTGGCTCCTGAGTACATGGCCTGGACCTGGGAGCCCACGGCCCACTCCCGGTAACCCTTTCCGGTTCCGGAGGCGGCGGTGGCAGCGAGGCCGGCCGTCACGGGCTGGTTGGCCCAGGTGACCACGTTCTCCGTCCAGTCGGCGTCCACCCGGAGGGCCTGGAGGTTCCGCCCCGTCGCCACCGAGGAGGCGTACAGGCGGAGCGTGGCCGAGTCCACCACGCAGCCCACAGGGGCGGCCGGGAGGGCGAACTTGACCAGGGCCCGGAAGTTCTGGCTCGGACCCTTGGACTGAACCTTGAGGATCGAGTCGCTCCCCTTGTTGGTGGCGGGGCTGTTCTGGTCGATCCAGGCGTCCGCGTTGGCCATGACCGTCTTGGCCGAACCGCAGTCTGGGGCGACCGTCCAGGTGTAGCTGGCCGGCGACTGGTCGGCGTTCCCGGCCTGGTCGATGGCCCGGACCTCCACGGTGTGCGATCCGAGGGCCACGGTTGGGTACGTCTTCGGGCTGGAGCAGGAGCCGAAGTCCGCCGGGGCCTGACTGTCGAGGCGGCACTCGAACGTCGAGCCTGCCTCGCTGGAGGAGAAGGCGAACGTGGCGCTGGTGTTCGTGGTCGTGGCCGTTGGCCCCGAGTCGATCGTTGTCTCCGGCGCCGCGGTATCGGCCGGCGCCTCGATCCTCCAGCTGTAACTCGCCGGGGACTGGTCGACGTTGCCGGCCTGGTCGATCGCCCGCACCTCGAAGGTGTGCGAGCCCTCGCTGAGCCCAGAGTACTCGCGCGGCGAGGAGCAGGCGGCGAACGCCGCGCCGTCCCGCGAGCACTCGAACGTCGAGCCGGCCTCGCTGGAGGAGAAGGCGAAGGTGGCGTTCGTGTTCGTCGTCGTGGCCGGCGGGTTCGAGTCGATGGTCGTCTGCGGAGGTGTCGTGTCCGCCACCGGCAGGTTGATCGTCCAGCTGTAGCTCGCCACGGTCTGGTCGGCGTTGCCGGCCTGGTCGATCGCCCGCACCTCGAAGGTGTGCGAGCCCTCGCTCAGCCCCGTGTACTCGCGCGGGGAGGAGCAGGCGGCGAACGCCGCTCCGTCAAGCGAGCACTTGAAGGTGGAGCCGGCCTCGCTGGAAGAGAAGGCGAACGTCGCGTTCGCGTTGGTGGCCGTGGCAGGTGGGTTCGAGTCGATCGTCGTCTGCGGAGCCGCCGTGTCGGGGACGAACCGGATCACCAGCTGGGGCCGGTTCGTGCTGATGGACCTGCTGTAGAACTGCTGCTCGAAGCCGCTGCCGTCTTCGACGGCGTCGCGGATCAGGAAGCCGTGGTTGGCCCCGGAGTACATGGCCTGGACCTGGGACCCCACGGACCACTCCCGGTACCCCTTCCCGCTTCCTGAGGCAGTAGTGGCGGCAATGCCTGCCGTCTGGGGCTGGTTCGCCCAGGTGACCGCGCTCTCCGTCCAGTCGGAGTCCACCCGCAGGGCCTGGAGGTTCCGCCCGGAGGCCACCGAGGACGCATACAGGCGGAGGGTGGCCGAGTCCACCACGCAGCCCACAGGCGCGGCGGGGAGGGCGAACCTGATCAGGGCCCGGAAGTTGTTGCTCGGACCTTTGGACTGAACCTTGAGGATCGAATCGCTCCCCTTGTTGGCGGCGGGGCTGTTCTGGTCGATCCAGGCGTCGGCGTTGGCCGAGACCGTCCTCGCCGTGCCGCAGTCCGGGATGACCGTCCAGATGTAGCTGGCCGGCGACAGGTCGGCGTTGCCCGCCTGGTCGACGGCCCGGACCTCGAAGCTGTGGGGCCCGAGGGCCACAGCCGGGTAGGCCATCGGGCTGGAGCAAGAGGCGAAGTCCGCCGGGGCCTGGCTGTCCAGGCGGCACTCGAACGTCGAGCCTGCCTCGCTGGAGGAGAAGGCGAACGTGGCGCTGGTCGCCGTGGTGGAGGCCAGCGGTCCGGAGTCGATCGTCGTCTCCGGCGGCGCGGTGTCGGCCGGCGACTCGATCGTCCAGGTGTAGCTGGCCGGCGAGGAGTCGACGTTGCCCGCGGCGTCGGTGGCACGGATGCGGACCGTGTGGGAGCCGGCCGCTAGGCCCGTGTACTCCGCCGGGGAGGTGCATGCCGCGTAGGCCGCGCCGTCGAGCTGGCACTCGTAGGTGGCGCCCGCCTCGGCGGAGAACGTGAACGTGGCACTGGTGTCGTTGGTCGTGGCGGGCGGCCCGGAGTCGATCGTGGTCTCCGGCGGCGTCGTGTCGGCTTCCTCGACCGTCCAGTTCCAGGTGGCCGGCGACGCGTCGATGTTGCCCGCCGCGTCGATGGCGCGGACTGCGAAGGTGTGCGGGCCGACCGTCATGGGCGGGGTGCCGAGGTCCACGTCCGGGTACAGGACCGGCGACTCGCAGTCGGCGAAGGCGGCGCGGTCGAGGCTGCACTCGAAGGCCGGGTCGAGGTCGGTGCCCGTGAAGGTGAACGTGGCGCTGGTGCTCGTGGTGGACGCTTCAGGCCCTGACGTGATCGTCGTGTCGGGCGGGACCGCGACCGTCCACTCGTGGAGGGCCGGGGTCTCGTCAACGAGCCCGTTCGGGTGCCTCGCCACGACCTCGAATGTGTGGACGCCGTCGATCAGACCCATGTAGATCTTCGGCGAGGTGCACGACGTGAACCCGAGCCCGTCGAGGTCGCAGAAGAAGAACGTGTCGGCCTGGTCGGAGGAGAATTCGAAGGTCGCGGTTGCCGTCGCGCTCGTGGCCTCCGGGCCCGAGTCGATCGTCGTCTCCGGCGGCGTCCCCACCTTCCACTCGTGGCGGGCCGGCGTCGGGTCGACGTTGAGGGCGATGTCGGTCGCCCGCACCTCGAACACGTGGGCGCCTGGCTCCACCTCGTACTCTGCCGGCGATTCGCACTGCTCGAACGCCGCCCCGTCCAGGGCGCACTCGAACGTGGAGCCGGCCTCGGCGGCGAAGGTGAACGACGCCAGCGGGCTCGTGGTCGATGCGGGCGGTGCGCTCAGGATCCTCGTTTCCGGAGGTGTGGTGTCATTCGCTTCTCCGATGATCCAGGTGTAGCTCTCCGGCGTCGGGTCGACGTTCGGCGGGTCCGCGAGGTCGATGGCGCGCACCTGGAACGTGTGCTGGCCGGCCGGCAGCTCCGTGTACACCATCGGCGACTCGCAGCTTCCGAACGGCTCCGCGTCCAGCGCGCACTCGAACTCGGCGCCGAACTCGTTCGACGAGAAGCTGAAGGTTGCATCGGTGTATGTGGTCGTAGCAGCCGGCTTCCCGTGGAGCGTCGTCTCCGGCGGCGTGGTGTCGAGCACGACCTTCCAGGGGTAGCTCACCGGAGGCGACTCGACGTTCAGATTCAGATCCGTCGCCCGGACGCGGAACACGTGGTCGCCGACCTCGACGGTGTACTCCATCGGCGAGGTGCACTCGGCGAAGGGCTCCGCGTCGAGGGCGCACTCGAAGGTCGAGCCGGGCTCGTTGGAGACGAAGCTGAAGCTCGCGTCGAGGAGCGCGGTTTCGGCTGCCGGCCCGTCGAGGATCGACGTTGTGGGAGCGGTCCTGTCCCCCGCCACAGTCCATGTCCAGCTCGCCGGTGACCCATCGACATTTCCGGACGCATCGATCGCTCGGACCAGGAGCGTGTGCTCGCCGTCGGCCAGGCCGGTGAACTCGGACGGCACGGGGCACGGGGAGAAGGCGGCACCATCCAGCGCGCACTCGTAGGTCACGGTCGCTTCGTTGCTCTCGAAGGCGAAGGTGGCGGTCGTGCTCTGTGTCGGGCTGGATGGCCCGAACACGATCGTCGTCTCGGGCGGCGTCAGCTCCTTGATCGTCCACTGGTAGGTCGTGATCTCCGGAGCCGCCGGCGCCTCGGGAGCGTACACACTCACCTCGAAGGTGTGCGGGCCGAAGGCCAGCCCGTTGTACGTCTTGGGCGAGGTGCACAGCGAGAACGTCCCGGAGTCCAGGGCGCACTCGTACCGAAGGTCGCGGCCGTTGGCGGAGAAGACGAACGTCGCGCTGTGGCTGTCGGTCGGGTCCGTCGGCTTCGACTCGATGGTGACCGGCGGCGCCAGGCCTCCGACGTTCCAGCTGTACACGGCCGGGGTCGGGTCGACGTTGCCGTCGGCGTCCTTGGCGCGGACGGCGAAGTCGTGCGCGCCGTAGATCAGGTCGTTGTAGGTCTTCGGTGACGTGCACAGCGAGAACACCTCGTCGTCAACGGCCTCATCCAGCGCGCACTCGAACGTCGCCCCGCCCTTGTCGGAGGAGAACGTGAAGCTCGCCGTGGTCTCCTCGGTCGGGTCGGCCGGGAAGGTCAGCAGCGTCGTTTCGGGCAGCGACTCCACCGTCCACGAGTAGCTGGCCGGGGATCCAACGCCGCCCGCCGTGTTCTTGGCGCGGACACGCATCTCGTGCTGGCCGGGCTCGAGACCGGTCACCTGGTAGGGCGACAGGCAGGACCCGTAGAGCGCCCCGTCCAGGGAGCACTCGAAGGTCGCGCTGGCGTCGTTCGAGGAGAAGGTGAAGGTCGCGTACGTGTTTACGGTCGAAGCCGGCGGACCGGAGTCGATCGTCGCCGCGGGTCCCTCCACCGTCCAGGAGTGGCTGGCCGGAGTCGAGTCGACCGTACCCGCCGAGTTCTTCGCCCGGACGAGCAGCTCGTGCGGGCCGACCGTCAGCCCATCCAGCACGTAATGCGACTCGCAGGACCCGAACAGCGCCCCGTCCAGGGAGCACTCGAAGCTCGCACTGGAGTCGTTCGAGGAGAACCTGAACTCCGCGGTCGTGCTCAGGGTCGAGGCGGGCGGCCCGGAGACGATCGTCGTGTCGGGGGCCACGACCGTCCATGAGTAGCTGGCGGGAGTCGGGTCAGCCGTGCCGGCCGCGTTCCTGGCGGCGACCAGGAGTTCGTGCTGACCGACCGTCAGGCCCTCGATCACGTGCGGCGATTCGCACGATCCCCAGGACGACGGGCTGTCCAGTGAGCACTCGAAGGTCGCGTTCGGGTCGCTCGAGGAGAAGTAGAACGTGGCGGTCGCGCTGGCGGTCGAGGCCTCCGGACCGGCGACGATGGTCGTCTCGGGAACCACGAGCCCCGAGCCAGTGGCGATGGCGAACGGCGACAGGCTCTCGACCTCGCCGCAGACCTGCGCGGCAGCCGAGTCGACGGAGGTGGTGATGTCGACCCAGGCGCTCCCGTCCCAGTGGAGCAACCGAACCGGCTCGGCCACGGAGAGCGGGTCATAGCTCGAGCAGACCGTCACCAAGCCGACGAACTCCGCGGTGGTGCCGAGGTCGTAGTAGCTCGCCCCATCCTGCAGGTACTCGGGCGGCAGCGGCGGCGGGCTCTGGACCGCGGCAACAGTGGTCGTCCCTTCGACAGTTACCTCAGCGAATGTCGCCGCCACCGTCCCGGCTCCGCCGGGCAGGTCGAACTGGACGGTCACGTTCGCACCGGCCGGTGTGTTCGCCGGCGGGGCAGCCTCGACCGTCCAGACGTAGCTGGCCGGGCTCTGGTCGACGTTGCCGGCGGCGTCGATGGCCTGAACCTGGAGCTCGTGCTGGCCGATCCCCAGACCCTGGACGGGATGTGGCGAGTCGCAGGAGGAGAAGGCATCGGTATCGAGCGCGCACTCGAACGTGAGCTCTGCGGCCGGCGTCACGTTGTCGCTGCCGCTGAAGCTGAAACTTGCATCCGTGTTTGGCGTCGAGGCCGGCGGCCCGGACAGGATCGTGGTCTCGGGCGCCGTCGTGTCGGCCGGCGGCGGGACGGCCTCGACGGTCCAGGCGCGGCTGGCCGGAGGCTCCTCGACCAGAGCGAACCGGTTCGTGGCCCGAACCTCGAACGAGTGGTCCCCGACCTCGAGGTTGGGGTACTCCACACCTGAGGTGCACGAACTCGGGGCCGCAGCGTCGAGGGAGCACGCGTAGGTCACTCCGGCCTGGTCGGCGGCGAACTCGAACGCCGCCGTCGTTTCGGTGGTCACCGAGCCCTCGGCCGGGCCGGAGGTGATCGTGGTGACCGGCGGTCCGACCACGGTCCAGGTGTGGGACTCCGGCGACTGGTCGGCGTTCAGGCTCGGATCGACTGCACGGACGAGCAGCGTGTGCTCTCCCACGGGCTCGTCGAACTGGACGGTGTTCTCGGGCGGCGACGCGCACGGCTCGAACACGGCCCCGTCCAGGGAGCACTCGAACTCGGCGTCGGGCTCATTGCTCGAGAAGGTGAACGACGCGAGCGTACCCAGCGCGATCTCGGGGTCGGGACCGGACACGATCGTCGTCGAGGGAGCGCTGTGGTCCTCGATCGTCCACTCCCAGATCACCGGCTCCGCCTCGACCAGGAGGTGCTGCTTGCTCACGGTGATCTCGAACGTGTGCAGGCCGACCAAGGTCCCGTCCGCGGCCCGCAGGTCTGACTCGGTGTACGTCTTGGGCGACTCGCAGATCCTGGGCAGCGACCCGTCAAGCGAGCAGTGGAGGACGGCCTCCGAGTCGTCGACGCTGAACCTGAACGTCGCCTCCGAGGAGTCGGTCGTGGTCCCTGGCGAGGCGTCGGGGCCCGACTGGGGCGTCGGCCCCTCGGCGATCGTCACCACGGGGGGCGTGATGTCGCCGATCTCCCAGCCGTAGACGGCCGGGGTCGGGTCGAGGTTGTTGGCGGAACCCCTGGCCTGGACCTCGAAGTCGTGCGGGCCGAAGGCGAGGTCCGCGTACTCCTTCGGCGAGACGCATGGGGCCATCACGGCACCGTCCAGCGCGCACTCGAAGGTGGCATCAGCCTGGTCCGAGGAGAACGCGAACGTCACGCTGTGGCTCTCGGTCTGGAAGTCCACCCCCATGTCGGGCACGACCGAGTCGATCGTGGTGTCCGGCCGGGCCGTGATCGTCCAGGCATAGCTGGCCGGGGTCTCGTCGATGTTGCCGGCGCCGTCCTTGGCCCGGACCCGGAACTCGTGCGGGCCGGAAGCCAGGTCAGCGTACTCGGCGGGCGAGGTGCAGGAGCTGAATGCCTCCGCGTCCAGGGCGCACTCGAAGCTCGAGCCGCCCTCGCTGCTGGAGAACCGGAACATCGCGCTGGGGCTGGCGGTCGGGTCGATCGGTCCGGAGTCGATCGTGGTGTCGGGCGGCAGATCGATCGTCCAGGCGTGGGTCGCCGGGCTCTGGTCGGTGTTACCGGCGACGTCGGTCGCCCGCACCGCGAAGGTGTGATCGCCCTCGCCGAGACCGGCGTAGTCGGCGGGCGAGGAGCAGCCCGCGTAGGCCCCGCCGTCGAGCGAGCACTCGTAGGTGGCGCCGGCCTCGGCGGAGAAGGTGAACCGCGCGCTGGTGCTGGTGGTCGTGCCGGACGGGCCGGAGGTGATCGTAGTCTCGGGCACGGCCGTGTCGACCGTCCAGGCGTAGCTCGCCGGACTCTGGTCGATGTTGCCGGCCTGGTCGATCGCCCGTACCGAGAACGTGTGCGGCCCGGCGTCCACGTTGGCGTAGGACTTGGGGTTCGCGCAGTCGACCCACGGGGCGTCGTCGAGGCGGCACTGGTAGCCGAGCGCACCGGCCGCGGTCAGGTTGTCGCTGCCCGCCAGGCCGAAGCTCACGAAGTCGCCGCGGCTCGGGTCGGCCGGCCGGCCGGTGATCTCGGTGTCCGGCACCGCCGTGTCGACCGTCCATGCGTGCGTCGCCGGGCTCTCGTCTCTGTTGCCCGAGGGGTCGGTCGCCCGCACCGAGAAGGTGTGGGGGCCGTCGGCGAGACCGTAGTAGCCGATGGGCGAGTCGCAGTCCGTGTAGGCCCCGCTGTCGAGTGAGCACTCGTACGTCGCGCCCGGCTCGGCGCTGAAGCCGAAGCTGGCGTCCGTGTGGTTGGTCGGATCGGCCGGCCCGGAGTCGATCGTGGTC
Organism: Actinomycetota bacterium; assembly: GCA_035697085.1. Lineage (GTDB taxonomy): Bacteria > Actinomycetota > UBA4738 > UBA4738 > CALAEC01 > DASQUW01. Next base: position 2,381 of record DASSDP010000078.1, on the reverse strand, counting down.
TCCGGAGCCTGGGTATCGGGCGGCACGATGGTCCACGCGTAGCTCGCAGGCGTCGGGTCAACGTTGCCGTCGGGGTCCGTCGCCACCACGCGGAACTCGTGGTCGCCGAGAGGCAGGTCCGTGTACTCGGCCGGCGAGACGCAGGTCGCGTAGGCAGACCCGTCGACCGAGCACTCGAAGGTTGACCCCGCGATGGTGGACGAGAGGCTGAAGCTGGCACTGGTGCTGGTCGTCGGGCTGGCTGGCCCGGACATGATCGACGTCTCCGGGTATGTGGCCTCCACGACGGTCCAGGTGCGCGTGGCCGGCGTCGGGTCGATGTTGCCGTTCACGTCGACCGCCTGCACCACGAAGGTGTGGCTGCCGAGCGTCAGTTCGCAGCGGTCCCCCGTAGCGTTCGGCTCCGTCCCCACCGGGCAGTCGGGCGGGATGTTCTCGACGTTATCCGGGATCATGACCGGCGAGAGGCACTCGCTGAGGGCCTCGCCGTCCAGGAAGCACTCGAAGGTCGACCCCTGCTCGCTGGAAGAGAAGGAGAAGGCTGCGGTCCTGCTGCTGGTCGAGCCGCTCGGCCCCGCCAGGATCGTGGTGTCGGGCGGGTTCGCCACCGTCCAGCTGTACTCGGCCGGGATCTCGCCGGCGACCCCGTACTCGTTGACCGCCCGGACCTCGAACAGGTAGTCGCCGTCGGGCAGGTTGGTGTACGTGTGCGGCGATTCGCAGGCCTCGAAGACGTACTGCTGGACGGGCGATGGGGTCAGCCGGCACTCGAACGTCGCGTTGGTCTCGGTCGAGGAGAACGTGAATGTGTGGCTGTTCCCCACGCTCGGGTCAGGCGGCGCCGAGTCGATCGTCGGCTCCAGCGGCGGTGCGACGACCCTCCAGGTGTAGCTAGCCGGCTCCGGCTCCACGTTCATGTACAGGTCGGTGGCCCGCACCAAGAACGTGTGCTCGCCGGGCACCAGGTCCGTGTACTGGTACGGCGAGTCGCACGACCCGAATGGCTCCGCGTCGAGTGCGCACTCGAAGGTGATCTCCGGCCCGGTCGCCGAGAAGCTGAAGACGGCCGTGGTGAGCGTGGACGGGTTGGCCGGCTTCGAGTGGATCGTCGTGTCTGGAGCACCCGAGACCGGGGAGTAGGTCCAGGTCCAGATGGCCGGCGTCGGGTCGACGTTCAGCGACAGGTCGACCGCCCGCACCTCGAATCTGTGCTCGCCGGGCTCGATGTCCACGTACTGGGCCGGGGAGTAGCACTCCTCCCACACCAGTCCCACCCCGGGCTCGGTCTCGATGGCGCACTCGTAGTAGATGACCTCCTCGCTGGCGGAGAGCTCGAAGCTCGCCCAGTTGTCGCCGGTGGTGGCGGGCGGCCCAGACAAGATCGTCGTCTCGGGCGGGGTGCCGTCGACGCCTACGCTGAAGGCGCGGCTCTGCGGCGGCTGCTCCACGTTCAGGGCGAGGTCGATGGCCCGGACGCGGAACACGTGGTTGCCGGGAGTCAGGTCGCTGTACTCCATCGGCGACTCGCACTGCTCGAACGGCTCGGCGTCGATCTGGCACTCGAAGTGCGAGACTGGCTCGTTGGCGGAGAAGCTGAACGTGGCCGTGTAGACCCCCTCGACCGAACTGACGACGGCGCTGTTGATCGTGGTCACAGGCGGGGTCGTGTCCAGCACGACCGTCCACCGCCAGCTCGCGGGACTCGGGTCGATGTTCAGGGCCACGTCCACGGCGCGCGCCCGGAGGATGTGCTCGCCGTGCATCAGACCCGTGTACTGGACCGGATCCGGGCACGTGGCGAATGCCGCCCCGTCCAGCGCGCACTCGAACGTCACCTGCGCCTCGTTGCTCTCGAGGGCGAAGGCCGCGGTGGCCTGACCTGTCTCGGGGTCATTGGTGTAGCTGGGGTCGGACGGTCCCCAGACGATCGTCGTGTCGGGTGGCATGTTCTCCACGACGGTCCACTCGTAGGTGCTGATCTCCGGCTCGGGCGCCTCGTCCGCGACGAGCACCCTCACCTGGAAGGCGTGCGGGCCGAGCGGGACCCCGTTGTACGTCTTCGGCGAGAGGCAGAGCGAGAACACTCCGGAGTCCAGCGCGCACTCGTACTGGATCTCGCGCCCCTCGGCGGCGAAGACGAACTCCGCGCTCCTGCTCTCGGTGGTGGCGTCCGGCCCCGACGTGATCGTGACCGCCGGCGCGATGCCCTCGACGCTCCAGCTCCACTCGGCGGGGGTCGGGTCGACGTTTCCGGCCGTGTCCTTGGCCCGAACCGCGAAGTCGTGCTCGCCGTAGATCAGGTTGTCGTAGGTCTTCGGCGAGGCGCACGGCGCGAAGCTCTGGGCGTCCACTGCCTCGTCCAGGGCGCACTCGAACGTGAC
>DASSDP010000077.1:0-7542 GCA_035697085.1 Actinomycetota bacterium | reverse complement strand
CTCGCCGGACTAGTCAGAAGTCGCGATTGGCTGGGGGGCAGTTCACGTGCATATAATCGCCGCGTTCTCGATCGGCCAGCCCGAAGGAGGAACCATGCCGCTACCCACCCTCACCGAAGAGCAGCGACGCGAGGCACTCGCCAAGGCGGCGGTGGCCAGGAAGAAGCGAGCGGAGCTGAAGGATCAGCTCAAGACCGGGAAGACAGGACTGCGAGACATCCTGGCGAGGCAGACGGACGGCATCATCGGGAAGATGAAGGTCTCCGCGGTCCTCGAGGCGCTCCCCGGCGTGGGCAAGGTGAGGGCCAAGAAGATCATGGAGCGGCTGGACATCTCCACGAGCCGCCGGGTTCGTGGTCTGGGGGCCAAGCAGAAGGAGGCCCTCATGACCGAGTTCGCGAAGAAGTAGGGCCATTCCCGAGCGGGGAAGCCTGTTCGTCGTCTCCGGTCCGTCCGGAGTGGGGAAGGGCACCGTCGTCCACCGTGTGCTCCAGGCCCGACCGGACCTGATGTTCTCGGTCTCGTACACCACCCGCCCTCCGCGCGCCGGTGAGGTGGATGGGCAGCACTATCGATTCGTCTCCGACGACGAGTTTTCTCGGCTGGTCGAAGACGGCGCCTTCCTGGAATGGGCCGAGGTGTTCGAAGAGCGGTACGGAACCCCGGCCGGGGAGGTCTACCGGGCGCTGGACGAGGGAGGCGATGTCCTCCTGGAGCTCGACATCCAGGGCGCACGGAGCGTTCGCCAAAAGGCACCCCACGCCATCCTGGTATTTCTCAAACCGCCGTCGGAGGAGGAGTTGGCGCGACGGTTATCTGCTCGGGGGACCGAATCCGGTGAGGCCCTGGAAGCCCGCACGCTCGAGGCCCGCAAGGAGATGGCCGAATCCTCCTGGTTCGATCACGTCGTGGTCAACGACCAGGTAGACGAGGCGGTGGCCGAAGTTCTGGCTATAATCGAGAAGACCGCCCCCCCACGACACGAGGGAGCATCCTCATGATCGAACCGAGTATCGACGAGCTTCTGGACAAGGTCGATTCGAAGTATTCACTGGTCATCCTGGCCGCTAAGCGGGCCCGGGAGATCAACTCGTACTACAGCCAGCTCGGAGAAGGGCGCGGCGAGTTCGTCCCGCCCCTCGTCGAGACCGGGGGCCTGCGCAACAAGCCGCTCTCCATCGCTCTCGAGGAGATCGCGGAGGACAAGGTCACGTACGAGCGGCCCGAGAGCGAGAGCGAGGAGTAGCCGTGGCCGGCCCCCTGGAGGGCCGCCGAGTCCTGCTGGGCGTCACGGGAGGCATCGCCGCCTACAAGGCTGCCTATCTCGCCCGGCTTATCAAGGAGCGAGGCGCGGAAGTCCAGGTTCTGATGACGCCGGCCGCCACTCGGTTCGTCGGCCCGGACACCTTCGCCGCGCTCACGGGCAGGCCGGTGCATTCGGACGTCTTCGAACACACGGAGGAGGTCCTTCACGTCCGGCTGGCTCACGAGGCCGACGCCGCGATCGTGGCTCCGGCCACCGCGAACATCCTGGCGAAGCTGGCTCTGGGGCTCGCCGACGACCTGCTCACCTCGACACTCCTCGAGCTGACCGGGCCCGTGGTGGCGGCTCCGGCCATGCACCCCGGGATGTGGGAGGCGCCCGCCACTCGACAGAATGTGGAGACGCTTCGTTCTCGGGGTGTGATCGTCGTCGGCCCAACAGAGGGCGCTCTGGCCGCAGGCGACGAGGGCATGGGCAGGTTGGCCGACCCGGAGGAGATCGCCTCGGCACTGGAGGCGGTGCTCTCCGGCGGCGGTGAGCTGGCGGGTCGGCGCGTGATCGTGACGGCGGGGCCGACGTACGAGCCGATCGACGCCGTGCGGTTTGTCGGAAACCGGTCCAGCGGGAAGATGGGGTTCGCCATCGCCGTCGAGGCCGCCGCCCGAGGCGGCGTGGTCACGCTCATCACCGGCCCGACCCATCTCCCCGACCCGCCCGGCGTCGCGGTCGTTCGGGTGGAGACGGCAGAGGAGATGCGCCGGGAGGTGATATCTCGAATCGAGCAAACCGACGCGGTGGTGAAGGCCGCGGCCGTGGGTGACTTCCGCCCGGCGAAGCCGGCGAAGGAGAAGCTCAAGAAGGCGGCCGGAATCCCTGAGGTCGTCCTCGAGCCCACCCCGGACATCCTCAAGGAGCTGGGCGCTCACAAAGGAAGCAGGGTCCTGATCGGCTTCGCTGCCGAGACCGGAAATCTGGAATCCGCCGGTCGCCGCAAGCTCGAGGAGAAGAATCTCGACCTCGTGGTGGTGAATCGGGTCGGCCAGCCTGGAACCGGATTCGATGCCGACACGAACCTGGCCATGATCCTCGCCCGCGACGGCGACGACGAACCGCCGCGCGAGTGGACGAAGCGCGAGCTGGCAGCGGCCATCTGTGACCGGTTGGCCAAGGCCCTCTCCGCCGTATAATCCGGCGACATGAGTCGCCATCACCTGTTCACGTCGGAGTCGGTCACCGAGGGGCACCCGGACAAGCTCGCCGACCAGATCTCCGATGCCGTGCTCGATGCGATCCTCAGCGACGACCCCGACGGCGGACGCGTCGCGTGCGAGACGCTGGTCACGACCGGTGTGGTCATCGTGGCCGGAGAGATCACCACGGAGACCTACGTGGACATCCCCAAGCTCGTTCGGAAGACGATCACCGACATCGGGTACACCGACGCCAAGTTCGGCATCGACGGGGACACCTGCGGCGTCGTCACCGCGATCCAGCCGCAGTCCACGGACATCGCCGCCGGAGTGAACCACGCCAAGGAGGAGCGGGAGGGGTCGGGTGACGAACGGGATTCGCTCGGGGCCGGCGACCAGGGAATGATGTTCGGCTACGCGTCGCGCGAGACGGAAGAGCTGATGCCGCTCCCGATCGCCATGGCCCACCGACTGGCCAAGCGACTGGCCGACGTTCGGAAAGCGGGCATCATCCCGTACCTTCGCCCCGACGGGAAGAGCCAGGTGACCATCGAATACGAGGACGGGCGTCCCGTCCGGGTGAACACGGTCCTCATCTCCGCGCAGCACAAGGCCGAGGTCGACCTGGAGAGCCTGCTCAAGCCGGACGTCGAGGCTGAGGTCATCGAGCCCGTTCTCCGCGAGTACGAGCTCGACGCCGAGGGCGTGCGCATCCTTGTGAATCCCACGGGCAGGTTCGAGATCGGCGGACCGAAGGCGGACACGGGTCTCACCGGGCGAAAGATCATGGTCGACAGCTACGGGGGAATGGCGCCGCACGGTGGCGGGTGCTTCTCGGGCAAGGACCCGACCAAGGTGGATCGGTCGGCCGCGTACATGGCCCGGTACGTGGCGAAGAACATCGTGGCGGCGGGGCTTGCCGAGCGGGTGCAGATCCAGGTGTCCTACGCCATCGGAGCCGCACACCCCGTCTCGTTCATGGCCGACACGTTCGGAACCTCCCACGTCGACCCGGAGCGCCTGGAGCGCACCGTCACCGAGATGTTCGACTTCCGTCCGGCGTCGATCATCGAGACGCTCGACCTCCGACACCCCATCTACCGCGAAACGGCCTGCTACGGGCACTTCGGCCGGAAGGGATTCTCCTGGGAGGAGACCGACCGGGCGGACGAGCTTCGCCGCGCGTTCCAGTAGGGAGGTAACTCGAACCGGGCGGTGACCGTTGCCGTCGACCTTCCCCGCCTGGAACTCGATCGTCCGTTCACCTACCTGCTGCCCGACGGCGAGGACGCGGGCGTGGGAACCCTCGTCTCCGTCCCCTTTCACGGTAGGTCCGTGAAAGGGTGGATCCTCGGGCCGACCGACGACGTTCCGAAGCGCGTGCTCTCGATCCGCAAGATCCTGTCCCGGGTTTCCCTATTTGGGGAACCCGACCTCCGTGTCTACCGGTGGGTGAGCGAGCGGTACGTGGCCCCTCTCGCCAGCGTGATCCGGCGGGCTCATCCTCCCCGGGTGGCAGGCGAGGAGATCCGGCAGGCGCGACCACCGGCGGAGCTGCCCCCGTTCCGTCCGCCCCACCTTCTGTCCGCGTATCCACGAGGATCGAAGCTGGTCTCCGCTTGCGCCGGAGGATCGGGTGCCTTCGTCCTCAGGCCGCTTCCGAATCACGAAGCCGGCGGTTGCCTGGAGGCCGTGGCGGCCTGCCTGCGGGGCGGGCGCGATGCCATCGTCATCGTTCCGGAGGCGGAGCCGCTTCCGGAGACGGCACGTGTCCTCGCCGATGCGTTCGGAGACGCCGCCCTCGTGCTGGTCGGTGGCGACCGGAGAGACAGGTACCGGGCATGGCTCGACGTCCTCGGCGGACGGTACCGGGTCGTGGTCGGAACGCGGCCGGCGATCTTCGCTCCACTCTCCCGGGTGGGACTGGTTTGGGTGAACCGCGAGGCCCATCCCGGCCATCGGGAGCCGAGGTCTCCCTACTACCATGTTCGAGACGTCGCCCTGGCCCGCGCTCGCCTCCAGGAGGCTGTGTGTGTGCTCGCGGCACATTGTCCGAGCGCGGAGGCCGCGGCCCTGGCCGACTCCGGAGATGCTGCGCTGGTTCGGCAACCTCGCGCCGCTGAGCGGGCAGCCGCTCCGCTCGTGGAGACCGTGCGCCCGGAGCGGAACGAGATCACTCCCCGGCTGGCATCGGCGTTGCGCTCGGCGGAGGGGGCCTTCCTCCTTGAATCGCGGCGAGGGTACGGCATCGCCCGTGTCTGTCGATCCTGCGGCCGGCTCGCGAAGTGCGCCGCCTGTGGAGGGAACGTCTCGATCCGAGAAGGCCGGCCGGTGTGCCTCGTGTGCGGGGCATCGGCGCCGTGTTCGGCCTGCGGAGGCACCAGGTTCGGGGTCGACAGGGGCGGGACCGAGAGCGTGCAGGAGTGGGCCACCGCCATGACCGGAAGCCCTGCCCACGTGGCGGAGACCGCGGAGCAAGCACGCGCCCCCGCGCCGGGCTCGGTCGTGGTGGGGACCGCTGCGGCGGTGAAGGACTTCGGCCCCCGTCGGGTCGGGCTGGTCGCGGTTCTCGACGCGGACAATGCACTGACCAGGCCGGGCATCTCGGCCCCCGAGCAAACGCTGGCCACGTGGATGGAGGCGGCGCTGTGGGCCGGCCCGAAGGGGAGTGGGGGCAGGGTGGTGGTCCAGACCAGGGCGCCGGCGGATCCCGCCATCCAGGCGCTGGTGAGGTGGGATCCGTGGCACTTCCACCGCCACGAGCGGCGCCGCCGGGAAGAGGCGGGGTTCCCACCGGGCTTTGCGGTCTTTCGGATCCTGGGCAACGACGGTCTGGAGCAGGCCCTGGGGGAGCTCGATCCGGAGAACGTCCTCATGTCCCGGTCGGGCGGCGAGGCGGTATCCTTGGTGACGCTGCGTCCGGACGCGGTGTCCGGGTTTCGCCAGTGGGTGTTGCGTCATCTGGACGATGGCGCTGTGACCCGAGTAGAGGCGGAGCCGCAGCTGTAGGTAACGCGAGGATCACAGATGGCAATCCTTCCAATCAGAACGTTCGGCGATCCGGTCCTCCGGGAGCGGGCCAGAGAGGTGGAGGCCTTCGACCAGACCCTGGCCAGGCTGGCCGAGGACATGATCGAGACCATGCACGAGGCTCCGGGGGTCGGCCTGGCCGCGCCCCAGGTGGGGCGAAGCATCCGACTCATCGTCTTTGACATCGGCGAAGGCGCTCGAGCATTGGTGAACCCGGTTCTCTCCGGACTCGAGGGCGAGCAGGTCGGTGACGAGGGATGTCTTTCGGTCCCCGGACTGTACTTCCAAGTGAAGAGGGCGTTGAAGGTCCGGGCGGATGCGCTGGATGTTGACGGGCGTCCTGTGGTGATCGAGGCGGAGGAACTCATGGCCCGGGTGCTCCAGCACGAGGTCGATCACATCAACGGCGTCCTATTCATCGATCGTCTGTCTTCGAGTGACCGGAAGGCTGCGCTTGCGGCCATCCGAGACCAGACACTCGGTTTCGCCAGCGCAGCGCCGGATCCATCCCGCGCTCTATAACGTGCGGGCCGTCTTCCTCGGCAACGACACGTGGTCGGTGCCGTCGCTCGAAGCGCTCTCCGACTCACGTCACGAGGTGGCCCTGGTGGCAACGCGGGTCCCCCGGCCCGCGGGGCGGGGCGGGAAGCTCCGATCCACTCCGGTCGCGGACGCCGCTCGGACACTTCGTCTGCCGCTGGCTGAGGTGGAGACGGTGAAGCGAGGGAGCGGGCTCGAGCAGATCCGGGAACCGGCGCCCGACGTCCTCGTGGTCGTGGCCTATGGCGAGATCCTGCCCAAGGAGGTCCTGGAGATACCTCGCAGCGCCCCCGTGAACGTTCACTTCTCGCTCTTGCCGGCACTCAGGGGCGCAGACCCAGTTCGTCGGGCGATCCTGAGCGGCGCCGACGTCACCGGCGTAACCACCATACGGATGGACGAAGGCATGGATACCGGACCCGTTCTTCTTCAGAAAGAGGAGCCCATCCTGATGAGCGACGATGCGGGGTCGCTCGGCGCCCGGCTGGCGCAGATGGGAGGCGATGTCTTGGTCCGGTCGCTCGATCGCCTGGATGCCGGCGATCTCGAGGAGCGGCCCCAGGATGACGCAGCGGCGACGCTCGCGCCCAAGCTCCGGCCAGAAGAGGAATGGATCGACTGGTCCGAGGACGGGACGCGTGTCGGGCTTAGGGTCCGGGCGCTGGCTCCCGATCCCGGTGCCCGCACCCGGTTCCGGGGCCGGGTGCTGAAGATCCTGAGTGCCCGTGCGGGTGTTGGAGACGGGGAGCCGGGAACGGTGGCGACCGTTTCCAAGGATTCGGTTGCCGTCGCCGTCGGCGACGGGGTCGTCTTTCTCGACGTCGTTCTGCCGGAAGGCAAAAAGAGCATGAGTGGGGCAGAGTTCGTCCGGGGGTACCGGCCGGAAGTGGGGGAGCGGCTCTCCGCAGGTTAGGGCCCGAGCAGGCGCCTAGGCCGCCGCCTCCAGTTGGCCCGTACACATCGGGCACCGGGTCGCCGCAACCGGAATGTCGCTGAAGCAATACGTACACGCTTTCGTGGTTGCCACTTCGGACTCCCTGAGCCGAGGTCGGCCGGACGTTCGATACGCAGGTCGGCGAGTCGAGGCCCGGTGCTAGACTCGCCGCGCGCCGAGGTGCGCGCGACCCGAGGGTCGGGCCGAGTTTCCGAAGGGATCACGGCGGTCGTGGATCGGGCCTTCAAGCAAGCGATGTCCAAGGGCTACGCTCTCGACCAAGAGGGCGTGATCGCGGGCAGCCCCATGCTCGGCGACGAGATTCTCGCTGAGACCCGCGTCCAGGCAGACCTCTCGATGCTGAATCGCCACGGATTGATCGCCGGAGCGACCGGCACGGGCAAGACCAAGAGTCTCCAGCTCCTTGCGGGCCAGCTCTCCGAGCGCGGCGTGCCCTGCTTCGTTGCCGACGTGAAGGGCGACCTCACAGGTCTGGCCGCTCCGGGAGACGGGAACGATCCCAAGATCCAGGAACGGAGCCGGTCGCTCGACTGGACCTACGAGCCGAAGGCCCATCCGGTCGA
>DASSDP010000076.1:0-11515 GCA_035697085.1 Actinomycetota bacterium | reverse complement strand
AAGGCAGGACCCTCGGGGACCGGGGTTGCCATCCCCGGGCACTACCGGGTTCGCCAAGACAGGATCGACTCAGGTGGGGTGGTCACGCTTCGCTACAACAGCCGGCTTCACCACATCGGGGTGGGGCGGAAGCATGCGGGCCTCAGGGTGCTCCTCCTCGTCGCGGACCTGAAGGTCCGTGTCCTGACCCAGGACGGGGAGCTGCTTCGAGAGCTCACCCTCGATCCGGAGCGGGGCTACCAGCCGCTGGCGAAGGTGAAGGTGCAAGGATGTCCCGAGACATCTGTCAACGATGTCCCGAGACATGACATGCGTTGCGCCGGCTGGATTTGAACCAGCGACCGTTTGCACCAAGGCAAGCTTCCGGAGAGTCGCTTCAGTCGGGGATGACTCCCAGTTGCTGCATCAATGAGAACGTGTCCGCAACTCCCCAATGCTCCGCGATCTTGCCGCCTTCGATGCGCGCGATATCAATCCTTGGATGTGCACTGCTCGACCGGTCGGCGGAATTCCGATGAACTCGCCTGAGTGAATACTGGTGAAGATGCTACGCGCCACGACCAAGTCTCCCTCTGCGATGAGGCTCTCGATGCTGAGCCGACCATCTGGAAAGGCCATTCGAAACATCTGGATGACCTGCTTGACGCCATCTCTACCGGAGGGAAGAGTAGAATCGTTGTAGACGAAGTCGTCCGCAACAATCTCATCCACGACGTCGGTGTCCCCTTGGTTAAAGCCTTCTTCAGCGAACCTTCGAAGAAGGTCCTTGTTCTTTTGGGACACGCGCCCTTCTACCATCTTGTCGCCCCGTCTCGACGCATCTTAGTCAGAAGTCTTGGCATTGGCTGGCCACGGGCCGAGCGATGCGATTCTCAGCCTGTCCCTCAATCTGGAGAAGCGGGCTGAGTGCGCTCCAGCGCCTAGTTCGTTTGCAAACGGTTTGCAGGTCGACCCTCGCTGGGTTCGAAATATCGCTAATCCAGCGAGCCCCTAGTCCATTTACCTGGGGTTTTGGGACGGGGGGACTCGGAAAACCTCGCTGGGTTGTTGAGCACGATTTGCAAACGGGAGGGTATGCGGTCCGGACCGAAAACGGCCGCTGACCTGCGGGTTCGTTGCGCGGGCTGGATTTGAACCAGCGACCTCTGGGTTATGAGTTCTGCGTTTCCAGGTCAGCTCAGTCATATCTGCTGCTCACAGGGCATGCGAGGTTCTCCAAGATCCTGCAGGATCACCTGACTTGGGTAAAAGTTGGGCAAAAGTTCGGGCAGCTGTGGAAGGCAACTCTCCCAACGCAGAGGACTGCTACTGGCTCGTGGTCCGTAGGGAGCTGGGACCCGACCTTGCACACGACATTTCCGCACTGAGCGGGTTGCCAATCCCTCGGGCCTGTTGCCACATCGCCCGAATCAAGGGTTAGTGCGCCCGCACGTCCTCTAGCAGATCCGTCGGGACGTGTTCCGCACCCGAACTGTGACTAAGGCCGTGTCGGTACCACCCAGGCCGTCGCTGATCGTGTAGGTGAAGGTGTCGGTGCCGACAAAGCAGCCATCCGGGTCGTAGGTCACCGTGTCGTCGGGGTTGACCGTCGCTGCTCCGTTGGATGGGTCGCCAACCCCGGTAACCGTGAGCAAGTCGCCGTCTGCGTCCGAATCGTTGGCCAGCACGTTGATCCTGACGGTGGCTCCCACCCCGGTTGACACGGCGTCGTCGTTGGCGACCGGAGCCAAGTTCGGCGGAAGGTCCTCATCGATGTCGGTGGCCGCACCGGGGTTCACCGTCACGTCGGTGGCGGAGGCCTGCTCGGCCTGCTCGTCGTACCACTCCTGTCCGACGTTCAGTCCGGTGCCGCAGTCCTGGAACAAAAGGTTGTAGGGGCCGGGGCGAAGATCCCCGATGGAGTAGTTGCCGAGAACTTGCTCATTCGGGGGGTGGCGTAGCGTTTTGGTTTGAAGGAGTCGGTTCCATAAGGCAGGACGGTCTGCGTTGCCCTGCCAGGTTCTGGCTGCACCTGAAGGATCGGTGATTCGCCCCACGGGCGAGTGGGCGACATGCACCAACTCAAGAATGGCCTCCGACCCTCCACTCGGCGCCCACACGAGACGATACTCGAACTAGGAAGAGTTGCGGGGGTCGAAGTGGACAGAGTGGCCACCGGAGAAACACACCAACCCGACGCCGGGAACCATGAGGGCGTGTTAGCTAAGCGTCTCGCCGAGGCTCAGCGCCTCGCGCATCTGGGTAGCTGGGAATGGGAGATCGAGGCGAACACCGTGTCGGTCTCGGACGAGATGTATCGGATTCTCGGCGTCGAGCCAGAGGCGTTCCCGTGGACCTTTGAGACCTCCTTCGCCCTCGTGCACCCGGACGACCGGGAGCGGGTACGAGCCGTGATCGGACAGGCTCTCGCGTCGGGCGAGCCAGTCGACTACCAGGCCCGGGTCCTCCGGCCTGACGGATCCGAGCGAGTCTTGCATACGAGAGGTGAGTTGGTCCTAGGGGACCACGGGACACCCGTGCGGATGTTCGGAACCGCGCTGGACGTCACCGAGCGCGTGCGCGCGGAGGAGGCGCTGGCCAAGAGCGAGGAGCGGCTCCGCAGCCTGCTCGAGGGCGTAACGGTCGGCGTGTACAGAAGCACCCCCGACGGGACGATAATGGAGGCGAATCCCGCGCTCGCCCACATCATGGGCTACGAGGACGTCGACTCCCTCCTTGCGGCCGACGCACACGACTTGTACCCGGACCCCGCAGAGCGGGAAGTCTGGCGAGAGGCCGTCGAGCGCGAAGGCGTGCTCCGAGACTACGAAATGCCCCACGTTCGGCCCGACGGCAGCGTGATGTGGGTCCGCGAAACCGCGCGAGCCGTACGGAACGAGGACGGCGCAGTCGAATCGTACGAAGGCATCGTGGAGGACATCACGGAGGCGAGACGCGCCGAGGAAGCGGAGCAGAAATCGAACCAAGCCCTCCGGGCGCTCGTCGAGGCGTCGCCGGTCCCGATCGTCGCCCTCGATCTCGAAGGCAACGTGGCTCTTTGGAACCCGGCAGCCGAGCGGATCTTCGGATGGAGTGCGGACGAGGTCCTGGGACACCCATACCCGCTTGTCGCCAACCAGGCGGACTTCGAGCGGGCGCGCCAAACAGTCACCGCAGGAGAGACAGTCGACCGACTTGAGGCCGTCCGCCTCCGAAAGGACGGAAGCTCCATCGCCGTCGAGATCTCGGCCGCGCCGCTGCTGGACGCGCACGGTGGCTGCATCGGCAGCGTGGGAGTGGTGTCGGACATCTCGGAACGGAAGCATGCCGAGGAGAAGCTGCATGATAGCTTCGGACTCTTGCGCCGCACGGACGAGCAGCGTCGCCGCCTCTTGTCCAAGCTGGTAACCGCCCAGGAAGAAGAGCGGAGAAGGATCGCAGGCGACATCCACGACGACTCGCTCCAGGCGATCACCGCGGGCCTGATGCGCCTGCACGGGCTCGCTCGCCGCCTCTCCTCCCCCTCCGACCTCGAGGCGCTTCGCACGCTGGAGACCACGCTCCAGCACTCGGTAGCACGGCTTCGCCACCTGCTCTTCGAGCTGCGACCTCCGGCCCTGGATCGGGACGGGCTGGCCGCCACACTCCGGATGCACCTCCAGGCCGTGCGGGAGGAGACCAGGCTCGACTACAGACTCGAGTACGGCCTCGACACGCGGCCCACCGGGGAGATCGAGGTCACCCTCTTTCGGATCGCGCTCGAGGCGGTGGCGAATGTGCGAAAGCACTCGAGGGCCGCCCTTGTAACCGTGTCGCTCGAGGCGAGCGACGACGGTGTGCTCATGCGGGTGACTGACGACGGAGAAGGCTTCGCTCCCGACGATGAGGAGGCTGCCCGCGGCCACCTCGGCCTAGCCAGCATGCGCGAGCGGGCAGAGCTCGCAGGCGGCTGGTGCCGCGTGCGGAGCCTGCCGGGGAGCGGCACCACCGTCGAGGCCTGGGTGCCCGCAGGCACGAAGGAAGGTGCAACGCGATGACAATCCGGGTGATGGTCGCCGACGACGAGCGAATGATTCGAGAGTCCCTGGGCGACCTGATCGGGGAGAGTGAGGGGATGGAGCTCGTCGGGCTCGCCTCGGACGCGGAAGAGGCGATCGCCCTCGCTCGGGAAACCGAGCCCGATGTGGCTCTCCTCGATGTCAAGATGCCGGGCGGCGGTGGGGCGCGCGCGGCCCGCGAGATCCGGACCGCCTCGGCGAAGACCAGGATCCTCGCGCTGTCCGCATACGAGGAGACCTCCGTTGTCATGGAGATGCTCCGGGCCGGGGCGTTCGGCTACATCGTCAAGGGAGCGAGCGGCGGTGAGGTAATCGACGTGATCGGGCGGGCCGTCCGTGGGCACGCCTCCCTGGCACCGGAGATTACCGCCGACGTGATTCATGAACTGTTGCGCCTGCTCGAGCGCTCCGAGACCCTCTCCGAGGAACTTGCCGACCTCAACCAGACCAAGAGCGATCTCGTGCAGATCATCGCTCACGAGCTGCTGACGCCCGTCACTATCATCCACGCTTTTGCCCAATCCGTCCTCACAACGAACCTCCCACCCGAGGCGCTGTTCGAGATGGCGGCGGGGGTCGCCCGCGCCAGTGACCGGATCAAACGCCTCGTGGGGAACATCTCCGCGGCTGCTGCCATGGATATGGCCGGCGTGCGAGTGAACGCCGTGCCGACGACCCTCCAGAGCGTGATCGATGATGCCCTCGCCCAGTTCCCCAACCAGAAGGGCCAGTTCACAACGTCGATCGAGAACCCTCACGGGAGGATCTGGGCAGACCCGCCGTTCGCGACCCAGGCGCTTGTCATCGTCGTCGAGAACGGGATCGCGTTTTCGCCGGAGGGGCTTCCCGTCCGCGTGTCCGCACGAGCGCGCGGAGCGATGGCCGAAATTTCGGTGATCGACGAGGGGCCGGGGATTCCCGAGGGAATGAGGGGCCAGATCTTCGAACCGTTCCAACAGGCGGATGCAAGCACCACCCGCGAGCACCAGGGCATCGGGCTGGGGCTGTACTTGGCCCGCAAGATAGTAGAGGCGCATCAGGGGACAATCACGCTGGAATCGCCACCAGAGGGAGGGGCGAACTTTAGGCTGACATTCCCCGCTCTGGACGAGTCGACATCCGCAGACGGCGCCGTCTTTACGACAGAGTGACCTTTGGGGAAACCTCTTCCTGGAGACCCTGAGGGGTTCGAAAACCCCGATCACGCGGCGACCTCGTACTCGCGGATGAGCCCACCCAGCCGGTCCCGGCGACGAATCCGGGAGGCACTCACGGGAGATGCCGGTCGCGCCCCGGGCTCAGGCGGATCGAGGCCGAGGGCCCGGTGTGGTCTGGCTCCGTTGTAGTGCTCCACGAACTCAGCCAGCACAGCGTCCAGGTGACGACAGGACAGGATCAGAAGGTGATCCAGGCACTCCCGCCGAGCCGTCCGCACCCACCGCTCCGCGTAGGCGTTCGCCTTGGGCGAGCGGAATGGGGTGCGGATAACCCTTGCGCCCCCGGACCGGAACACCTCGTCGAACGTGCCGGAGAACTTGGCATCGCGGTCGCGGAGCAGGAAGGTCGGACCGCGCGGCACGTCCATGAACAGGTTTCTCGCCTGCTGGGTCACCCACGTCGAGTCGGGGCTCGAAGTTCCCTTGGCCAAGATGACCCGCCGCGAGCCCAGCTCGATGAAGAACAGGACGTAAAGAGTCCGGAGCCACGCAGTCTCCACCGTGAAGAAGTCGCAGGCCACGATGCCCTCGGCCTGGGCCTTCAGGAACTCCCGCCAGGTGGGGCCTCCCCTCCTCGGGGCCGGCCCGAGCCCCTCGGCCCGAAGGATCGAGTGGATGGTGCTCGCGGCCACCCCAAACCCGAGCTTTCGGACCTCCCCCTGGATCCGGCGGTAGCCCCATCTAGGATTCTCCCGGGCCAGCCGGATGATGAGACCTCGGAGGCCCTCGTCGATACGAGGCCGACCCGGAACGCCTCGGCGGCGGTAGGTCCACTTGCGCCGAACCAGCTCCCGGTGCCATCGCACCAGAGTCTGGGGAGTCACGATGAACCCACGCCACGATACACGTGGCAGGAGCCGGCTGCACGCAGCGAGGAGGACTCGGTCCCTGCGCCGGTAGGCTGGCCTCCGGCCTCCGCGACGGAGCACCTTGAGTTCGTGACGGAGGATCAGAACCTCGACCTCTGCGGAGCGGACGATCTCGTCGCCGGGTAAAAGCAGTCTCAGCAGCCGGCGAACGACAAGATACAAGAACGACAGCAGCATCAGCCTGGCCTCCCCTTGATGTACGGTCGGATCAGGGGAAGGTGCGCGAGGCTACCAAAGTGCCTGGTGGCGGGGCAAGTTCGGGGTTTTCGAACCCGTCAGGGTTCCAGCCGGGAAGAGCGTGGGGCTCCTTCTCATTCGTTTGGCTGTTCGTCATCCTCCCCTCCGGCAATCTGGGTCCAGATCGAGGCTCAATGGCGCGCCTTCGTATTCCGTCGAGGCGCCTGGCCACCTGCAACTCGACGCCTGAGCACGCCTCACGACCCCTCTCTGGCTCCCACGACTCGGTTCACGAGGGCGATTAGCCTCGTTCGGGCGCGGCCCATTTCAGCGCCCGAGAGGCCCCTCGCCTTCGCCAGTGACTTGATTCCCGGTGCCTCATCGCTAAGGAACGCAGACCGGATGACCTCGGCGGCGGTACGGGCTACCTCGGACGAGAAGTCGCTCGCGCGGAGACCCGCCTTGGTCGCGACCTCGAGACTGCGCCAAAGATCCACGGCATCGGTTCCCGCTCCCCGGCGGCGCCAGACGAAGGCCCGGAGAATCACGGTTGACACCTCATCGGGGAGAAGCACGTCGACATCCGGCGTATTTCCGTTCAGTCGCCCAAGCTGGAGGCGGAGCTCGATCGGATTGCGCCGAAGCGCCTCGGCGAGCCCTCCGACCTCCGTCGTCGTCAGGTGATTGCCGACCCGAACGTTGTCGCGTGCCCGGCTCGTGTAGGCGGGGATGAGAACATCAACAGCGGCCTCGCGGGCCACGTCAGTGCCCGGAGCTTCCACCTCGATGGGAACGTCGGTAATCGTTCGGACAAGCCTGTTCCCCGCCGAACGCCGATACCCGAGCTCCTCGAGGGCATCTATCAGCGCCGGATCACGAGCCACCTCGAGTGGGATCCCTAGGTCCACGTCGCGGGTCTCGCGGTAGACCTCTGCTCCCAGTCCCCACCTGTAGGCGTGGAGCGTCACCATGTGAGCGCCGATGAGGCGATGCTCGATCCCGAGCTGTCGGGCGACCTCAGCGACGTCGTGAAGCGCGACGAACGACAAGTCATCAGCCACCGAGCGGGCCTGGAGCGTGAGCCGGCTCAGGGGGAAGCGAGGATCCATTTCTTCAGTTCCTCGGCAGCTGCCAGTCGGTCTTCTCCACCTAGCCAACGCAGGTCCCAGATCAGCTGGGTTGGATGGGCCACGTGGATCCTCCGCCCTCGCGTCGGGCGGACGAGGATCCAGCCCTCCGGGTCCAGCACCGAACGGTCGGTGGGCCATCGCAGGATCACGTTGGAGTCCCCTCTCGCCTCCGCGCGAACGAGATCGGCCCGGGAGAGATCAGGCGGCCCCGACAGGTACACAATCAGGTGGGTGGGGGCTCGGACTGGGACAAGGAGGTCAGGGCCCACATCAGCTGAGACGACCCAGTTCTCGCCCGGAGCCCGACGGGCCAGCTGCCAGGCAACCTCGGTGAGCGGATCGAGTGTGTAGAAGTACTCCTCCTGCCCGCCCGGACCGCGGTACTCCTCCAGGAATGCGTCGATGAGGGCCTCCCGGTCGGCCCTCCACTCCCGTCCCTTGCCACGGACGAGTCCGGCATCCCGAAGCCGCCCCAGGACCTGGGCCACGCGGGGCTGCGAGACTCCGGCCGCTGAAGCGAGACCCTGCTGGCCCAGCCTGGGGTCGTGGAAGCCCTTGGGGCCGTAGATGAGGGCCCGCACCACAGCCATGCCTCCAGGCCCGCGCGGCAGTGACCCAACAGTGGAGGGTCGCTTCGACGCGGGAGTGCGCTGACGTAGCCGGATCCGGCCTGCCCTCAGATCGAAGTTGCCCTGTGAGTCGGCCCAAGACCAACCGGCCCGCACCAGCGCCTCGCCCTGCCCCGGCGAGACGTAGGGGGCCAGAAGCAGGGGCGCGCCGGCCTTCTCGAGTCCGCGGCGTAGCGCCTCGAATCGCCCGGCCTCGTTGGGGAAGGGAGCGCGGGGCTTGTACTCGACGACGAAACGGGCCTCGGCGCCGTCGAGAGCAACCTCGAGCAGCAGATCCGTTCGGGTCTTGGCACGAGGGTTGTGGCCCAGCATAGTCTGGACCCCCATGGCCCTAAGCTCCTCCACCAATCGCTGTATAAACATAGAACAAGTATAAGCACCGTGCGAATCTCCGTCAATATACTTATAGTCCCTGGTCCGCGATGAGGAACCTCTCGGGTTGATGACCTCCCCCGATCTCGGCCGTCGTTTGCAGAAGGTTTGCAGATCGGCCCCGCTTGCACTCATGTGAAAGAGCCGCAGGCCTCTGACCTGCGGCTCCTCGAGTTGCGCGGGCTGGATTTGAACCAGCGACCTCTGGGTTATGAGACCGGTGGCCTCGTGCCGTCTGTTCCGTCTGTTCCGTCTCGTACTGTCCTGTCCGGGCTTCGTGCCGCCGAGTTCCGTCCTGTGCCGCCGCGCTCCGCGTAGTTCGTTTGCAAATGGTTTGCACCAAAGCAAGCAGACGGCCCGGCCTGAAAAGTCGGTCCCTCTCTGAATCGATCGTGTTCGGCATCTTCCCCGCGCGGGCCGAGTCGATCCGACCATCGCCTCCCGGTCTCGGCGTTCTGAAACGTGGGGTCCAAAGTTCGCGGTAGGCTGGCCGAGCCGTGAGCGAGTACTCCTTGCAAGAGGTCGCCCGCCGCGCCGGGGTGGACCCCGCCTACGTCAAGCGCTTGGTCGAACTGGGAATCCTCACGCGTGGGAAGAGGGACACGTTCTCCGGGGGTGACGTGCCCAAGGTGCGGCTGGTGCAGACACTTGACCAGGCGGGGGTGCCGCTCGATGGCCTCGCCATCGCCATCCGGGACGGCCACATTTCCCTGGCCTTCATGGACAACCCCTTCTACGAGCGGTTCGCCCCGCTCAGCGACGTGACCTTCCAGGAGCTTTCGGCGAAACGCAGTATCCCCGTGGATCTCCTCATGGTCGTGCGGGAGGCGATCGGATTCGGGCACCCGAACCCCGAGGATCGCGTGAGGGAAGACGAGCTACGGATCGCTCCCGTCATCCAGCGGTTGCTTGAGACAGGGTCTAGGCCCGCGGTCATCGAGCGACTCGTCCGAGTCTATGGGGAGAGTATGCGACGGGTAGCGGAGATGGAGGGCAACTGGTGGCACACGGAGGTTGAGACCCCGCTCCTCGAGTCGGGCATGGGGGAGCGCGAGATGATGGAAGCCTCACATCGGCTCAGCACCGAGCTCACTTCCCTGGAGGAGCAGGCATTGCTGGAGATCTACCACGCACAGCATGAGCATGCGGCGACGAAGAACGTCGTCGAGGACATCGAGGGCGCGCTGGCCAAGGCGGGCATCTACAGTCGGATGGAGCGCCTGCCCGCCATCTGCTTCCTCGACATCACCGGGTACACCCGCCTTACCGAGGAGCGCGGCGACGAGGCTGCGGCTGATCTCGCTGCCCGCCTGTCCCGGATGGTGCAGCGGACCTCCGTCCAGCACGGAGGCAAGCCCGTCAAGTGGCTGGGCGACGGGGTGATGTTCTACTTCCGGGAACCCGGTCCCGGGGTCCTCGCGGCGCTCGAGATGGTTGACGGTGCTGCGAGCGTCGGGTTGCCACCGGCCCATGTCGGCCTCCACGCCGGCCCTGTCCTTTTCCAAGAGGGCGACTACTTCGGGCGCACGGTGAACGTCGCGGCGCGGATCGCTGAGTATGCCAGACCCGGCGAGGTGGTAGTGAGCCGAGAAGTGGCGGACGCGACGGAGGCGGACTCCGTGTCGTTCTTCGAGATCGGACCCGTCGAGCTGAAAGGCGTCCCCGGTCCGGTTGACCTCTACACAGCAACGCGCGACGCCTGAACCGGACATCGGCCCCAGTGTGAGTGGGATGAGTCGGACCCGAACAAGCCACCGACGGACTAACGAGTCCGTGGCGTTGGACCGTGCACCTGGCGCTTGCGGTATGGCTTCGCCTAGTGCTGCGGTCGTTCTTGATCCCTCGCATCAGAGATCAAGTGGCTCACGACCTTCCATCCGACCTCCGTTAGTTCGAACACCCGGAGATGGGTGGTGTGCCGCGTGCCCATCGGTTCACCGGAGGGCATCAACTGGCCACGACGTTCTACGCGTGTTCTCACCAGCGCCACATCGGAGCGCAGGAATCGGACTTCCTGACCAACCACGGTGTCCCGCCCGGCCATGGCAAACGGTGAGGAGAATATCTGCGTAAGCGTGGTCTCGAGCTCGGCCCGGCTCCGGCACCTCACCCCAAAGACGTTCGTCCAGTCAGCATCTTCGGCGTAGTCCTGGACGGCGAGATGCGCGTCCTTTCGCTCCCATGCCGCCATCCAATTCTCGACGGCTTTCTCAATGGCAGCTCGATCTTCGGTCGTCATGATGCCAGCTCGTAGGAAACGCTCGGTTCCGCAACGGCCCGCAAACCGCACAACCCTCGGCCTCGACAAACTGGAAGCGCCGACGGGCGGAATACCAGCCTCCCGGGTGGTCGCTCCACCCCACAACCCTATCCGCCCTGAAGAAGGCGCCGGACCGGTCGGTATCCTGCGGCTTCGTGCTGCCCCGCGCTTGTGCCGCCGTGGTCCACGCACACACTGCGGCCCGGGCGTTTGCAAATGGTTCGCAGCGACCATCTCTGGGGCCGTGACCTGGGGGTTTGTAACGCGCGCTGGGTTGACCCCCTCGCAGCCCAGCGACGGCCACATGCCCGTCTACCTGGGGTTTTGCGAGACGCGAGATCGCTCGATCGTTGCTGGGTTATTCGTTTGCAGAAATGCAGAAGGAGCTCCCGCGATATACCCTCTGACCAGCACTTATGCCTTCGTTGCGCGGGCTGGATTTGAACCAGCGACCTCTGGGTTATATGTCCGGCGTTTCCAGGTCATCCCAGGCATATTTGCTGCTCACAGGTCACCTAAGATCATCTGTGATACGTCCGATCACCTAAGTCAGACACAAATTAGACACAAGAAATCTCGCTCTGGGTGACGGGCCGCTCGGGCATCCGCCAGCTGTATTACCGGGACGCCTGCTAGGGGCAGAACGGCACCGACGTCGGCCTCGACGTACGGCGGCAGACCGTGTACCGAGCCAGGGCAAAGTCGCCCACCCCGGTGACGATCGCGACACCTCCCGCCACGATCTTCCCGTCTGCCTGAATGGCGACACCGTTGGCTACGTCCTGGCCGGCAACGAAGTCGGTGGTCACCTTCCCGTCCCCACT
>DASSDP010000075.1:0-2365 GCA_035697085.1 Actinomycetota bacterium | reverse complement strand
ATCGTCGCCATGGTCAGCCCTTCACCACTCCGACGGGGCGAAGCCGGGCCACCTTTCTGGAGAGCCCTGCTCCCTCGCAAGCGTCGACTACCTGGGATACGTCTTTGTACGCGTAGGGAGCCTCCTCGGCAAGCATCCTCCACTGAGAAGCGGCCAGCGTGATCCCCCGACCCTCGAGGTCTTCCTTCAACTCCGGGCCGCTCATCACCTTCTTGGCTTTCGTCCGGCTCATGGCCCGGCCGGCGCCGTGACAGGTCGACGAGAACGACCGGACCGCCGACTCCTTCGTCCCCACGAGGATGTAGGAGGCGGTCCCCATGCTGCCCGGGATGATCACGGGCTGGCCTATGGGCCGGTAGCGGTCGGGAAGCTCGGGATGGCCCGGGCCGAATGCCCGAGTGGCCCCCTTGCGATGGACACAGAGAGTGCGAGGCCGACCGTCCACGTCGTGCTCTTCGATCTTGGCCAGGTTGTGGGCCACGTCGTACACCAATGCCAACCCCATGTCTCGGTCCGATCGTCCGAAGACCTGCTCGAAGGCCTCCCTGGCGGCCTGGGCCAGGACGTGGCGGTTCGCTCTCGCATAGTTGGCCGCCGCGTACATCGCTCCGAAGTAGTCCCGTGCAGCCTCATGCTGCACAGGGACACAGGCGAGCTGCCTGTCGGGAACCTGGATCCCGAGGCTGTTCGTGACTCGGTCGACCACCTTCAGGTAGTCGGTGCAGATCTGGTGGCCAACGCCACGCGATCCGGAATGCAGCATCAGGCACACCTGCCCCGGGAAGAGCCCCATGGCGTTCGCGGGCTGCTGATCGAATACCTCGTCCACCACCTGGACCTCGAGGAAGTGATTGCCGGCACCGAGGCTTCCGAGCTGAGGAGCCCCTCGCTCCATGGCCCGGTCCGAGACGGTCTCCGGCCTGGCGTCTTCGAGGATCCCGAAGTCCTCGCAGAACTCGGCATCCTCTTCCCAGCCCACTCCCTGAGACAGGGGAAAGCGAACGCCCTCTTGGAGCACCTTCTCCATCTCGCTCCGGGAGAGGCGCATCCGACCCTTCTGTCCGACGCCACGTGGAACCAGGCGGCCGAGGGTGTGAACGAGTTGGCCGATCTTCGGGCCGACGTCCCTTTCCCACTCGAGCTCGGAACGCATGAGTCGAACGCCGCAGGAGATGTCGAACCCGACGCCGCCGGGGGAGACCACACCGCCCTCGTCCACGTCGGTGGCCGCCACACCACCGATGGGGAAGCCATAGCCCCAGTGGATGTCCGGCATGGCGAACGACGCACGCACGATGCCCGGAAGGGTGGCGACGTTCGCCACCTGCTCAACGGCGCGATCCTCCTCCGCCTTCTCAGCCAGCTCCTCGGTGGCGAAGACGATGCCCGGGACGCGCATCCCCGGCACGCTTCCCAGGGGGACTCGCCAGACGAAGTCTTCGACGCGCTCGAGTTTCACGGCCATTCCGCGTTCGAGTGTAGCCCTCGGTCGGGACCTATACGTCCAGGTAGATGCGGGCAAACCACAACCCGTCGCCATCCCGCCCCACCTCGAGCTGATGGTACGTCGCCGCCTTGACGCCGATGCCTTCCAGCTCCCTCTCACCCCTGGGAGCGACCCGCACCTGCGCATGGAGGCCCCGGTCGCTCACGTGCTCCACCTTGAAGCCCCCGAACACGACGTCCTGGACCTCATGCAGATACAGGAGCTCGTCCGCCCACGCGGCGAGGAGCGACTCGAGATCGTCACCCTCGACCTGGACCCGCTGTTCCTTTCCCTCACCCGGGAACCACGCGCCGAGGAGGGTGGCCAGTCCCTCGGCAACCCCCGCGAAGGCTTCCTCGAGCGTCGCTCCGCGAGCCCGGAGGCCGACGTCCGCCGTGTGTTCCAGGATCTCGAACCTGGGGACCACGCCACGCCCGCCTGGGCCGAACGGTCCGAGGACGATGCGGACGTGCGCCGGAACGAGGAGCGACATCGCTGCAGCCGCGAACACGATCTCTGCGGTGTCGGGATCGGCTCGAAGGAGTATTCCTCCCCACCCGAGTGCTGCACCACTGCCGGCCAGAAGAGCGGCCACGGCCCAACCCGGCGCCCGCGTTCGAAGTGCGAAGGCGGTGACGGATCCGACGAGTGCCGAAAGGATCACGACCCAGACACCGGGTTCCACGCCGGCATTATCCGTCGCGTAGGCTCGGCCTCGTGTCAGACCTGCACCGGATCTATGCGATCCAGGCCGTCCGAGCCTTCGTGTACGGATTCGGAAGCGTCATGCTCGGCACCTCCCTGGAGCGCTCGGGGTTCTCGGGTGCGGAGGTGGGATTCATCTTCGCGGCACTACTCGCCGGTTCCGCGCTGGTGTCC
>DASSDP010000074.1:0-2367 GCA_035697085.1 Actinomycetota bacterium | reverse complement strand
GGACGATCTGAAGCGGGTTCTCGCGTACTCGACGATCAGCCAGCTCGGCCTGATGTTCTTGGCCGCCGGCGTCGGTGCCTACTCCGTGGCGCTCTTCCATCTGGTCACGCATGCGTTTTTCAAGGCCGTGATGTTCCTGGGCGCCGGGAGCGTGATGCACGCAACCGGCGGCGAGATCGATCTGAGACGACTCGGAGGGCTGTGGCGAACGCTCCCAGTGACCACGATCACGTTCGTTCTCGGGGGGGTGGCCCTGGCCGGTGTGCCCTTTGCCGCCGGCTTCTTCAGCAAGGACCAGATCCTGGCTGCCGCCTATGAGTCGGGACGAACCGCGCTGTGGATCACCGCGCTCGTGACGTCCGGTCTCACCGCTCTCTATGCGGCGAGAGCCGCCGTGCTCACGTTCTTCGGAGGGAGCCGCTACGAGGGCGACGCCCATGAGTCGCCGCTCCTCATGACCGTTCCCATGGCGCTCCTCGCGGTTGGCGCCGCGTTCGGGGGCGTCCTCGGCCTGTCGACGACGTCCGGGCGGATCCACATGTTCCTCGGACCAGTCGTCGGCGAGCCGCCGCACGCCGTGGCCGGGGGGCTGTCTGAGGGCCAGCTGGCCGGGATCGCCGTCGAGGTTGCCGCTGCGGGCATCCTGATCGGCTGGCTGGTCTACGGATCCGGGTTGATCGACTGGGCGGCCCTTCGCGTCCGACTTGGAGCTCTGCAGAGGACGCTCGCGCGCGGCTGGTTCATCGACGACCTGTACGGCCGGTTGCTGGTGCTTCCGGGCAAGGCGCTGTCGGCCTTCACCGCCTACGTCTTCGACCAGAGAGTCATCGACGGCGCCGTGAACGGCCTCGGGCTCGCGGTGGGTCGTCTCGCGGCCGCGGGGCGGCGGATCCAGAGTGGCCTGGTCAGGACGTATGCCCTGGCGTTTCTTCTGGGAGTGGTCGGGATTCTCGTCCTGGTCGTCGGGAGATCGCCGTGAGCGAGCAGGTTCCCTGGCTGACGATCACGGTGTTCGCCCCTCTCGCCGGGCTGGTGATCATCGGGATCTCCTCGGCCGTCCGGAAGGTGCTGCCGTTTGCCAACTCGGGCGCCGGAGCGGATGCCACGTGGCGATGGTCGGCGCTCGCCGTCTCGGTGGCCACGTTCGTCGTGTCGCTCGGCATCCTTCGAGATTTCGACGGGTCGAACGGGGACTTCCAACTGGTGGAGCGAGCCACGTGGGTGGGACCGCTGAACTTCCGCTACCTGCTCGGCGTGGATGGCATCAGCCTGTTCATGGTGCTCCTGACCACCTTCCTCATGCCGCTGGCCATCCTGGCGTCGTGGAAGATCGAGGAGCGGGTTCCGTATTACATGGCCACCTTGCTGATCCTCGAGACGGCGATGCTCGGGACCTTCGTCGCGCTCGACCTGTTGCTGTTCTTCGTGTTCTTCGAGGGGATGCTCTTCCCCATGTATCTCATCATCGGCGCCTGGGGCGGAGAGCGCCGCGTCTACGCAGCCGTGAAGTTCTTCATGTTCACGATGGCCGGTTCCGCTCTCCTCCTCGTGGCCATCTTGTTCCTGTACTTTCGCGCCGGCACCCAGCTGGGAGCATCCACGTTCGAGTTGACCGAGCTAGCCGGCCTCGACCTGCCGGTGACGACGGCGCGGTGGCTATTCCTCGCATTCTTCATAGCGTTCGCGGTCAAGGTTCCGCTCTTTCCGCTGCACACCTGGCTCCCCGACGCGCATGTCGAGGCCCCCACCGCCGGTTCCGTCATCCTTGCAGGGATCCTGCTGAAGATCGGGGCGTACGGGCTGATCCGGTTCAACCTGGGTCTGTTCCCCGAGGCTTCCAACTACTTCCGAGTCTTCGTTTCGGTTCTGGCAGTGATCGGCATCGTCTACGGAGCGGTGGTGGCGCTCATCCAGGTGGACGTGAAGCGTCTGGTGGCCTATTCCAGCGTGTCGCACCTGGGGTTCGTGGTTCTCGGAGCATTCGCCGGAACCGTGCAGG
The DNA here is from genome assembly GCA_035697085.1 of Actinomycetota bacterium. Classification (GTDB taxonomy): domain Bacteria; phylum Actinomycetota; class UBA4738; order UBA4738; family CALAEC01; genus DASQUW01. Next base: position 368 of record DASSDP010000074.1, on the reverse strand, counting down.
GTATGTCGGGCGGAGTGGTTCAGATGGTGAACCACGGGCTGTCCACAGGCGCGCTGTTTCTTCTGGTCGGGATGATCTACGAGCGGACCCATACCCGAGACCTCTCGGTGATGGGGGGCCTGGCCAACTCGGCGCCGGCGCTTGGAGGGTTCTTCCTGGTCGTGGCGTTGTCATCCCTGGCGCTCCCGGGCCTGAACGGATTCGTGGGTGAGTTCCTGGTGCTGATCGGCACCTTCGCCACCAGCCGCCTCCTCGCGGTGTTCGGCGCTGCCGGTGTCGTTCTCTCGGCCATCTACATCCTGTGGGCGTACCAGCGGGTGATGCACGGTGAGCCCCGCCTGGCGTCGGCGAGCGTGGGTGATGTCTCG
>DASSDP010000073.1:0-6441 GCA_035697085.1 Actinomycetota bacterium | reverse complement strand
ATCTGGGCCCCGTACGGAGCAAAGATGTCGTTTCCCTGATGGGTGTGCCCCACTCGAGGAAACCCGAAGTCGTTGATGTACGAACGTGGCGGATCGACCGGGCATGCGAAGAAGGGCCCGGGCTCCGCGAGATCCGGGGGTGGACGCCCCGCCCCTCCCGGGAGCGTCGCCAACAGCTCCTGCTGGTACTTCTTCTCCAGGGTCTTCACGGCCTCCTTGGCCTCGGCCAGCTTCGCGGCGATCTCCTTCTGGACGGCCAACATCGCCGCCATCTTCCCCTCGAGCTGCTTGCCCTGCCCCCGCAGCAACTTGAGCAGGTTCACCTGATCCCGGCGCACCTGTGCCAACTCACCCACGAACCGGCGGAGCTGCTGCCGCTCAACGTCGATCCCCACGGCCAGATTGGCGTCGGAACGAGAGATCACGTCGATGAAGGACACTCGGTCGGAGACGTCGACGAAGGATTCCGCATCGAGCACGACCCCGATCATCTCCATCGGGCCTCGCATGTACACATCCCTGGCGCGCTCGTTGAGTCGCCCCTGGAGCTCCCTGATGCGCTTGCCGGACCGTCGCATGTCTCGGCGGGTGGCCTTGATGTGGCCCTCGATGGCGTACTTCTGGGCAAGGGCTTGGGCGATCTGTCGAGTGAGGCCCTCGACGTCCAGCCTGACGGCGTCGAGACGGGCCTGAGCCCCGCGCAGCTCCCTCTCGATCCTTTTGACCTTGGCCCGGGCTCGGTCCAGTTCCTCCTTGGTGTCGGCCTGCACCGCTCCCGGCACCTGGGCGAGAAGGATCAGGACGGCTCCAGCCGCAAGCCGCCGGACCCAAGTGTTCCCAGAGCCATCGTCGCGAGTCACAATCCGCTACCTGTACCTCATGTGTGGGACGGAAGTCAACTCTTGTTACCAGAGTGACTCCCAAACGGGAGTCGTGCAAGCATACCGAGTCTCGGTTATTACAGCTCGGTGTCGGGAAGCCCCAGATCCCGGGCGATGAGGATCCGCTGGATCTCGTTGGTGCCCTCCCCGATCTCCAGGACCTTGGCGTCCCGGTAGTACCGGGCCACGGGGAACTCCTCGATGTACCCGTAGGCCCCGTGGATCTGAAGAGCTTCCCGGGCGCAGTCCACGGCGATCTCGCTGGAGTGAAGTTTGGCCAGTGACGCTTCGGCCTTGTACGGGCGCCCCTGCTCCTTCAGCCACGCCGCCTTGTAGGTGGTCAATCGGGCCGTCTCCACGGCCACCTTCATATCGGCGATCTTGAACTGGAGGCCCTGGAACCCGCCGATGGGACGCCCGAAGGCCTCCCGTTCCTTCGCGTACTTGATGCTCTCGTCGAGGCACCCCTGGGCCAGGCCGACGCCGATCGAGGCGATGGCGATCCGCCCGTCGTCCAGGATCTGGAGGAACTGCGCGTAGCCCTTCCCCTTCTCGCCCAGCAGGTTCTGTTCGGGAACTCGGCAATCGTTGAAGGCCAGCTCGTGGGTGTCGCTTGCCCGCCATCCCACCTTTCGGTACGACTTCCCGACCTCGAATCCCGGTGTATCGGTCGGCACGATGATCGAGGAGATCTCTTTGCGCCCGTCCGCCTCGCCGGTGACCGCCGTGATGGTGGCCACCTTGGAGATCGGCGTTCCGGAGTTCGTGATAAACGCCTTCGAGCCGTTGATGACCCACTCGCCACCCTCGAGCCGGGCGGTGGTCTTCGTCGCGGCGGCGTCGGAGCCTCCGCCCGGCTCGGTGAGGCCGAACGCGCCCAGGATCTCGCCGCGGCACATCGGGACGAGCCACTGCTCCTTCTGTTCCTCGGTTCCGTAGTGGTAGATGGGATTGGCCCCCAAGCCGACCGCGGCCTCCAACGTGATGGCCATGGATGAATCGACCCTGGCGATCTCCTCGATGGCCAGACAGAGCGTGAGGAAATCGGCTCCCTGGCCACCGTACTTCTCGGGGAAGGGCAGTCCGAACAGCCCCATCTCCCCCATCTGCTTCACGATGTCCATGGGGAGCTCTTCCTTGCGGTCCATCTCCTCGGCCCGGGGGCCGATGACCTCCTCGGCGAAGGCCCGAACCGCTTGGCGGAACTCCTCCTGCTCCTCGGTGAGATCGAAGTTCATGCGGGCAAGGGTAACCGGAAGTCGCTCAGCGACGGGCGGGGCGAAAGCCGCGGACATCGAGGATCGAACCGGTTCGCTTCGCCTTCGGCTCGAGGACGGCCTCCACTCGGTCTCCGATGGCGGGATCCTCCGTGTCCACCAGGAAGTGGAGGAACACGCTATCGGCTCCATCCAGGCGCACCAGGCCGACCATCACCGGTTCCTCGAGCGGCTCCCCCTCGACGCCGACGGTGCCCACGGTGAACGATTCGAGCACACCGCCCGGGCCCACCTTCGTATCCGGGGAGAGCTGCGAGAAGCACCGCTCGCAGAACAGACGGGCGGGACAGTAGGTGATGCCGCAGCTCTCGCAGCGGGAGCCGAGAAACTGGCCCCGCTCCTTCAGCGCCTGGAAGAACGCCTCCCCGGCCACGCCCGGCGTGTACCGGTGCCTGATCGGGATCTGTCCCTCCCACAACCGGACGTCGGTGGGATCCGTGAGCTTCTCGAACACCTAGCGCTTCCTCCTCGCGGCAGGCTTCCGGGCCGTTGACTTCGTGCGTCCTCGGGACGAACCCTTCTCCCGAAGGGAGGCGTCCCGGGGGCGAAAATGCCGGATGTCCAGGATGGAGCCCACCCTCTCGTCGGGTGGCTTCCATACGGCCTGAACCTCCATCCCGACGCTCACTCGATCCGGATCCACCTCTCCCAGCTTGTGCATGAAGCCGATGCCCGGCGACGCGCCGTCGATCTCGATCACCGCTGGGATCTCCGGGATCTTCAGCGGTTCCATGTCCCACCTCACGTAGCAGATGGAGAAGGTGTTCACCCGGCCGGTGTCCTGCACCTCGACCCAGCGATCGGTGGGGCGGAAGTCCTGTTCGCAGAACATCCGGGGCGGGACCAGGATCCGCCTGCACTTCCGGCAATGCCGGGCCAGGATCTTCCCCTCCTTCAGCCCACGGAGGTAGGTGCTGATGGCCACTCCCGTGTCCCACGCATACCGGGCCTCAACGGCGAAGTCCACGGCGCCCACCGCCGACCGGAACTCCTTGTCCCGCAGATACCTCGGCCCCAGCAGAATCGCCGGTCGCTCCTCGGGTTTCGGGCCCTCCACGGAGCGAAGCCTTCGACGGGGGCTCATTTGCCCATCACCACGACCGTACCCACCTGCATCAGGTCCCCCCACGCCTGGGCCACTCCCCGGCGCGGATCCCCGGGAACTTGCCGGGCGCCTGCCTCTCCCCGCAGCTGCCAGAAGAGCTCGGCGATCTTCATGAGCCCGGCGGCCGCGATGGGGTTCCCCACGCCGAGCAGGCCGCCGGACGGTGTGGAAGGCAGGTCGCCGTCGCGGTTGAGGACTCCGTCGCGCATGGCCTCCGGGGCCTTGCCCTTGTCGAACAGAAGCAGGCCCTCCAGGTGGTGGAGCTCCTTGTAGTCGAACGGGTCGTACGGTTCCGCGATGTGGATCTCCTTGCGAGGCTCGCGGATCCCCGCCATTTCGTACGCCATCCGCGCCGCGTACTCGACGTAGTCTGGGTAGTAGAGGTCTCGATTGGTCCAGTAGGCCGTGTCCAGGTGCCATCCGACGCCGTCCACCCATACCGGTTTGTCGGTCATGCGCTTGGCCACATGCTCGGCGGCCAGCACGACGGCCACGGCGCCGTCGGATACCGGGGACACGTCCAGGCGCTGCACCGGCCACGCCAGGACCTCGCTGTTCAGGACGTCATCGACGGTGATGTCCGCTTCGCCGAGGAGCGCGGCGGGATGTCCCGCGGCGTTCCGCTTGTTCTTCACCGATACCGCTGCGATGTCCCGCTTCTCCAGGCCGTGGACGCTCATGTACCGGTTCATCTCGAGCGCGAAGATCCACAGGAGGTTCGGCCCCAGGGGACGCTCCAGGATGTTGTCGAAGATCGTGATGAACGCTCCCTGGGCGTGCGGCTGGGTGGACGACATCTTCTCCTCGGCCACCACCAGGCAGGTGTCGAACATGCCCGAGGCAACCTGGTACCAGCCCTGGATCGTGACGAACACGCCCGTGCCCCCGCCCACATAGGTGCGGAAGTACGGCTTTCCCCACGCCCCCGCGCCGTCGGAGAGGTATTCCCCCTTCATGTGGACACCGTCGAAGGCGTCGGGAGCAGTGCCCATGGCCACGCAATCGATGTCGTCGATGGTCATCTCGCAGGAGTCGAGGGCCGCCTTCGCTGCCTGCCAGGAAAGCTCCTTCCCCGTCTCCTGGGCCCGGCGAACGAACCTGGTCATACCCGCTCCGACGACCGCGACACGCTGCCCCATTATTCAGACCCCTCCGGTCGCCCCTGCGCGTACTCGATGATCTGTACTCGATTCCCGTCCGGATCGAAGAACGAGGCGAACCGAGCGTAGCCCTCCACCTCGCCCACATGCTCGTCGAAGCGTGCACCCCTGCCCTCGAGGTCGGCTCGCGCCGCGTCCAGATCGGCCACGCGGAAGACGGCAGTGGCGCCGCCGGTCTCGATCGGTCGTCCCTCCATCGCACCGTGCAGGGCCAGACGGACGTCCGAGCTCGCCTCGAACATCGCCCAGGACGGCCCGTCGCGGCGAGCGAGGCGAAGCCCCACCACGTCCTCGTAGAACTTCACAGCCCGATCCATGTCCGAGACCCAGTAGTAGACGTGGTCGAGTTGACGGATCATCGGGCCATTGCCTCATCCGAGGCAAACACGGCCACCGCCGCACTCGTCGTGGGGACCCCACGCCACGATTGAGCCACGGCCACCCCGGCGTCCTCCACCTGGCGCTCCCCCGCCTCGCCTCGGAGCTGGAGAACGCATTCGAGCGTCCGGGCCAGGCCGTTGGCCTCGAACAGATAACCCTGGCCGAGCGAACCGCCGGACACGTTCACCGGGAGCTCGCCGTCTCGGTCGAAGAATCCTTCCTCGAGCATGGGGCCGGCGTCCCCCGGCCGGGCCAGCCGGAGGGCCTCCAGATGCATGAGCTCGCGGTACGAATAGGTGTCGTCCACCTCCGCGATGTCGACGTCGCGGGTCGGATGGCCGATCCCGGCCATCCGGTATGCCCGGTCCCCCGCGGCCTGGACGTAGTCGGCCTCCTCCCACGACCGGCTCTCCAGGGTAGGACTCCCCGAGGACCATCCCACCCCAAGCACCCAGACCGGAGCGTCTGTGAGATCGGCAACCCGGTCCCCCGCAGCCAGAACCAGGACCACGGCGCCATCCGCGCGCTCGGCGATGTCCATTCGGCGAAGAGGCCACCACAGCGGCTCGGACCCGGTCACATCCTCCGCGGTCACCTCGGTGGGGAATGCCGCCCGCGGGTTGTCCAGGGCTCCGCGACGGTTCTTCTGCACGACGAGAGCGCACTGCTCCTCGGATGTCCCGGTGGCCTCGAGATACCGATTCATCTCCAGACCCGCGATGGCGTGCGGCGAGAGGTCGAGGGGTCGGTTGTACACGGGATCCATGGCGAACTGGTGGATACTCCCGAGCGTGAGGATGTCGGAGGCCTTGCTGTGCCCCTCCACCGCGACAACGCTTGCCGCTCCGGAGCGGATCAACATCATCGCCGTGGCCACGGCATACAGGCCGTCGGCCGAGACCGTCTGCACGGGGCGGAGTGCAGCCCCGATCTGATCGGGAACGTATTCGTCGAAGATGCTCGTGCCCTCCCAGAGGTCCTCGGAAACGGCGACGAACGAGTCCACGTCCTTGCGGGGGTTGATCCCGACGTCGTCGTACGCCCGAAGGGCGGCTTCGAAAGTCTGCTCCTTGTACGAGAGACCCGACGTTATGGGGGCAAAGCCGGCATGGCCAACTCCAACGATGGCGACGCGGTCCCCCATGGGCGGCGGCAGTCTAACAGAGGGCCACCGGACCGAGGAACGAGAAAATGGCCGACTACAGCCTTCCGAGTAGCCGTCGCTTCTGGGTCTCGAACTCCTCCTCGGAGATCGTGCCCTTCTCCTTCAGCGCCGCCAGCCGTTCGATCTGATCGAGGGTTGACTCGTCCTGAGCCTCGCCGGCGGGGCGCATCATCCGGTTCTGGTTCTCCTCCGACATCTCATAGATGGTCTTCTGCACCTGCTCCGGCTTTCGGATGTCCCTGAAGAAGTTCTGCCCGTACTCCCCTCCCGACTCGATGACCAAGTCGCCCGCTCCCACCATCCTCTCGAACACGGTCTGGTGGAACGAGACATCGTTGACTCGCTCGAGAGGGATCTCCATCGACTGCTTGGCCAACCAGCCGGAGCGATGGATGAGCCGGTCGGAGGTCACCACGAAGTGCGACGTCAGCCAGGCCAGGAACCCGCGCACCGCGTACGCAAGGAATAGGAG
>DASSDP010000072.1:0-2443 GCA_035697085.1 Actinomycetota bacterium | reverse complement strand
GTCCTCGCCTACGAGCCGAAAGCACCTGAGGAGCTTCGGTACCGCATCGTGGACCGAGAACGTAGGACGACGCTCCTGTGGCTCGTGTTCCTGTTTGCCATTGCCGTCCTGGCGCTCGGGAGCTTCCGGGGGGTAGCTGCGCTGGGCGGCCTCGCGGCCACGTTCGTGGTGCTCCTCCTGTTCGTCCTTCCATCGATCCTGGATGGCCGTAGCCCGCTGATGGTTTCGGTCATCGGTGCGTCGGCGATCGCGTTCCTCGCTCTGTATCTGGCTCACGGCTTCGGCCCGAAGACCACCGTCGCGTTGCTCGGGACGCTCGCGAGCCTCCTTCTCACGGCCGTCCTGGGGAGTGTTTTCGTTGGAGCGGCCCAGATCTCGGGACTGGCGAGTGAAGAGGCAACGATCGTCAGCATCGGAGCGGCACAGATCGACCTGGCGGGACTCATACTGGGCGGAGTGGTCATCGGTGCGTTGGGAGCCATCGATGACATGACCGTGACCCAGGCGTCTGCCGTTTGGGAGCTACGTGCGGCGAACCCTGGGATGACCGCCAGAGAACTGGTGCGATCGGGACTTCAGATCGGCCGAGATCATGTGGCCGCGACCGTCAACACGCTGTTTCTGGCCTACGCGGGCGCCTCGATGCCGCTGCTGATCTTGTTCATCCTCTCGAGGCAGTCGCTTTCCACGGTCGCCAACGGCGAGGTCGTGGCCACCGAGATCATCCGAACGCTTGTTGGCAGCATTGGGCTCGTTGCGGCCGTGCCCATCACCACGTGGCTGGCGGCGTACACGGCGCCCTCACCAGGAACCCCCTCCGCCTCCACCCCCGCCGCCACCGGAGGAGCCGCCACCGCCGAAACCGCTTGACCCTGAGGCCGCTGGGCGGGAGGTCAGCGTTCCGGCGGAGGATAGAGCGAAGTTGTCGACGGATGACACGAACCCGTGAGTTGAGAACGCTCTCGTGCCCACGTACCAGGGTGTCGGCGGCATCTGGCCCAATTGAGCGAACGCCCGAGCCCACTTCTCGGTGAGCCCGAACACGATCGCGTAGGGGAGATACCGGGAGAAGACGTTCTCCTGTTCTGCCCATCGGGCCATGTGGGTCTCGGCCGTGTCGATGTAGGTCCGGAATCCGCGGACTCGGCGAACGAGCCCCGTTCCCTTCGGCGTTCGTCGCGGCATCCACCGAGCTCCCCACCACACCGCCATCCCTCCCAGGGCGAGCGGGATCGGGATGAGGCCCAGGTGCGTCTTCCAGGCGGCCAGTGCGGTGAGACCTGCGCCTCCCAGAGTCGCGCCCACGCCACGTGCGGTCCACGACTCCCTGACTCGATCGGGGCGGCCGGTAAACCAGCGGCGGCGCGCCACATCGGCGTACAGAGCTTTTTGGACGCGCAAGAAACGGGCATGGAACTTGCGGCGGAGCTTTGAAACGGTGACGCTGGCGAGGTCGCCTTCTTGCGTGCTCTTCTCGGGAGTCGGGTTCACGCTGCTGTAGAGCTCATCGTCTTTCTTGAGCTCCGCCTCGCTCAGCTCGGTTGAGGCTTCGTCCTCGAGCTCTACCTCTTCCTCCTCCGCGTCTTCCGGCGTTTCCAGGTCGAGATCCTCGAACAGTCCATCCAGAAGGACCCGCTCGTATCTGAGCACGTCTCCATCTGCCTGCCTTAGCTGGACCAGACGCCAGTCGGGCTTGCCGAACAGCCACTTCTTGGGGATCTCCTCGATCCGCAGATAGCCACGGACGCCGAGGTCCACGATGGTGGCGGTGACGTCGACCGGGTTCACGATCTCGTCGACCAGGACGCCGACCTGTCCCGGCCGAACCCCGTCGGGCGGAACAAACTCGACGGGGAAGGTCCCCTCTTCGAACAGAGGAACGGCCTGCGCGCCCCCTGGCGTGGTCCCGTAGGCGATATCGACGTGAGATCCGACCGCGCGCCGATCTCGTCCGGTCACCCACAACAGACGACCGACTGCGGCGATCACCAGGATCAGCAGTCCGGCCGCCACTCCACCCGTCAGCGGTGTGACCGAGAACGCCCGTGCGAAGTTCCACCGCTCCTCGAGGATGGGCCGGGGGTCGGGTATCAGGCCCTTGCGGAAGCCGACGACCACGGTGAGCCCCTCGTACGGTCCCAGGGCCCCGTGGGAAAAGGAGGCCGTCGGCTCCTCGAACGTGCCCAGTGCACACGGCAGGGTCGAGCCTTCGGGCCCGGCGAAGCACGCCACCGCGGTGATCCCGAGCGTGGTGACCCTGACGGAGGACTTGTCGATCGGGACGTCCCATTCGGTGCCGATCGCGTTCCAGTACAGCTCGTTGTGATCCGGGAATCCGTTGAGGGCCCCCTCCACCCGGTAGACGATGGCGTAGCTGTGGCGGCCGGTGATGGTCCGGTCCGGATCTCCGATGCGGATCCGCAGAAGGTTGCCTTCTCGTTCC
>DASSDP010000071.1:0-8101 GCA_035697085.1 Actinomycetota bacterium | reverse complement strand
CGTGGAAGGCTGACAGGCGCTCAGCTTCCTTCTCCAGCTCGGCTCGTACCGACCGTGAGAGGCGCCCGAACGGAACGAGCTTGACCCGGCCCTTCTCATAGCGCCACGTTCCGGCCACCGCACCGTCGACCAAGAAAGTCGGAACCGAATGCGGAGTCTTCGTGTTGAAGACGAGGTTGCGGTACCGCTCGGGAAGGATCTGCGTTCTCCTCGCATGTGCGAGCAATGTGGCATCCCACGTCGGCAGGAAACGAACGGGCGCCGGCGTCTCCGGATCGGGGAGCGGGGCTCGCGGAAGGTCCAAGAGCCCGCGACCCTGTTCATCGTTGAAGCGGCGGAGCTTCATTCGCTCGACGACGGAGCGAAGCGTCGTCACGTTGAGGCCGGCCCAGTCCGCGATGTCGCTCAGCGATGCCGGACCGAATCCTCCAAGATAGCGACGGACAAGGTGATCCTGACCTTCGGCCTCTCTCTGCCGAGATGGACCCAGCCAAGCGTCGGCAAGGGCGTAGAGATCGGCGCGTCGCTGGCTCCATGTCCCCGACGGCGGGACGCGGACCATGTCCAGCCACAACCCCGCGCCCGACCAGGCGATCCTGGGAAACCCCTTCGCAAGGAGGGCATCCACAAGCTCGGCTTGTCGCTTCGGGCCGCCGGCCAGTTCCTTTCGCAACAACGCGGCAACCTCATCCATATCCAGCCCCTCGAACTGGTGCCGTTGAACCCGGAGCCACCACGCACGCCGCTCCCGTCTGATCCCTTCGGCAAGGAGGGAATAGTCACGGGCGGAGACCATATGGATGGTGACCCGCATAAGGGTCGCCTGCACAACCCGTCGCTGCTTCAGGGCTCTGGTGAGCGCATCGCGGTGGAAATTGTGAAGTCGAGACCAGAGCGCCACGTACGCCGACGGCGCGTATTGGGTCTGGAGTCCGCCGAGGCGCTCGAGGGCCCGGGGGATGGAATGGGTGGACCGTTCGAGCAGCAGTTGGCGCCCAAGCAACGCTCGGTTCAGTTCTCGTGTGGAAAGGACGCGATGCTTTCGCTTCGTGCGGGTCACGCCCGACAGTATGTCCCGGCCATCGGCATGGTGAATAGACGCGGCGAACACGGGTAGGCGTTACACACGAGGAGCATGCGCACGGAGGTGAAGGAGATGGTTTCGACCAAACAGGTTCAGGCCGCGAAACGGAACATCCGGAAGGCTCAGAGAGCGGCGAGGGCCAAGAAGACCATCACGAAGCTGCCCAAGGCCACCCGCCAGGACCTCGGCAGACAGGCGGCGAAAGCCAGGCAGCGCGGAGGCAAGGCGGGACGAGCTTTGGAAGATCGGACCAGGCAACAGCTCTACGAAGTGGCCAAGAAACGCGGCATCGCAGGCCGCTCGAAGATGGGGAAATGGGACCTGATCGAGGCGATACGACGGAGCTGAGGCGGGGTACCGTTTTGCCTGCTTAGTTTGTTTGCACTACGGCCATCACCGTAGAGATTCCCGCCTCGAATGTGCTACGTTTTGGAGGACTCTGACACGGCCTCAGCCCGTCCCGAAGTGAGGTCGCATGGTCCAGAGAAAAGGAGGGTCACATGCATAGACGTAGTTTGTCGTGGCTAATCTCGGCCACGGCCTCGGTGCTCGCCCTGGTCTCCGCAGGGCCGGCAGCGGCGCAGCATGGTCCATTGACGGACCATCTTCTGGGCTCCGGCGCGTTCGGCAACATCGAGCTCGTGGGCGTGGAGCGCGTCACCACCCAGAACGATCTCGTTGCTGATGTCGCCGTGAGCCCGGACGGAAACTGGGCATTCCTGAACAACTGGGGTGAGGCGGATTGCGCCGGCCCGGAGGTGGGAGGACAGACCAGCCCCGACGCGGGTGCGTGGGTGATCGACATCCACGATCTATCGAACCCGCAGACGGTCGGGTTCATCCCTCATCACCAGGACAGCAGGCCCGGTGAAGGCGCACACGTCATCGAGTTCAGCACCAAGTTCTTCAACGGGTGGGTCTTCGCCATGAACAACGAGTTCTGCGGCGTGAACGGGAAGGGCGGAGTCTCGCTCTGGAACGTGACGGACCCGCGGAAGCCGAAGAAGCTCTCGGAGCACTTCGGTGACCGGAGCGCGTTCGGATCCGACTCGAACGACACCCACAGCGTGTTCATCTGGGACGCCGGCGACAAGGCGTACGCGGTGATGACGGACAACCCCGAGTTCCCAGATGTCGACATCCTCGACATCACGAACCCGAAGCGGCCCCGGCTCATCGCCGAGTACGATCTCAACGACTTCAACGTCGACCAGCCGGAGATCGGTCTCACCGATTCGTTCCTCCACGACATGGTGGTAAAGCGGATCGACGGGCACTGGATCCTGCTGCTGGCGTACTGGGACGGTGGGTACGTCCAGATGAACGTGGACGACCCGGCCAACGCCGTGTTTCTCGGGGACACCGAGTTCACCAACCCCGACCCAGAACTCCTTGAGTCGACGGGGATCGCCCTGACGCCCGAGGGGAACGGACACCAGGCCGAGTTCACCCTGGACGACCGGTTCTTCATCGGAACGGACGAGGACTTCGGGCCGTACCGTCCGGACGCTTTCACGATCACGTCGGGCCCCTTCGTCGGGACCTACCCGTCGGTGATCGTTCCGGGCGCACAGGCACCGGCGATCCTCGACGACCTCACGATGAACGGGCCTACGGTCTACGGCGGCTACGGCTGCCCCGACTCGGCACCGATTCCTCGGCCGGAGGACGTTCCGGGGTACCTAGCACTGGTCGGACCGGGCGAGGAGAAGATCATCGTCCTCCAGCGAGGCCCGTCCGGTGACCCGAGCGCACCGGAGGCTGCGTGCTTCCCCGGTGAGAAGGCCCACGAGGCCGTCCTCGCCGGATGGGACGCGGTCCTCTTTGTCCAGCGGCACGAGGCGGTAGAGAACCCGCCGTTCTGTGGCTCGGGTGCCTTCGTGGACTCCGTGGTCGGCGTGTGCACGAACCACGAGGCGTTCCACAAGCTGTTCAACACGCCTCCGTTCACGTCGCCCTACACGAACGCGCAGTATCCCGATGGACCTGCCATCGGGGCGATCGGTGCGGACGTCAGCGTGGGCTCACTGTTCGACGGGTGGGGCTACGTGCACCTGTTCGACCGACAGAGCTTCGCGGAGCTCGACACGTACGCGATCAATGAGGCGCACGATCCTGCATTCGCCTTCGGGTTCGGTGATCTGAGCGTCCACGAGGTCGCCACCGACAAGCAGAGCGCGACCCACGCGTACCTCTCGTACTACGCGGGCGGGCTCCGCTCCCTGGAGATCCAGGGGACCGAGTTGGTCGAGGTAGGCGGATACCTGGATCCGCGCGGCAACGACTTCTGGGGTGTGGAGACGTTCGTCCGTGATGGGACGACGTATATCCTCGGAAGCGATCGGGACAGCGGTCTGTGGATCTTCAAGCGGACCGGTAGCTAGCCCGAAGCAGTTGAGAGAGGGGCCGGCAACCCTGCCGGCCCCTCTCCCTTTCCGACGCCGTCGAGGACGCGTCCGAGCATTGAAGCCCGAACTCGATGATTGTTAGGATCCAAACAGCTCGACTGATCGGAGGTTTCAATGAAGCGACGACCGATCCCTCACCTCGTTTCCACTCTTCTGGTGCTCTCGGTACTCACGCCGCTCATGCCACTGGCGCATGCGGCCGCCACCAGCGCCCTGGGAACCGGTCGGGTCTTCTTTCCCAACCCCGTGGCCCAGCTCCAGGATCAGACGCTCACGGACCAGAAGGACGCCGACTACCCGGCCCTCCAGCCCGCGTACGTGGACGTCACCCTTACCAACCTCGACGGCAGCGGATATCTCAGGGGCGATTGGGCAAACGTGCGGAGCTCGACAGGAGATCTCGCGTTCTCGCCCACGAACACGTTCCTGTACAACCGAAGCGACGACCGCTTCGAGCAGGTCATGGGGTACTACTGGGTCACCGAGGCACAGCGATACATCCAGAGTCTCGGGTTTGGGGTCACGCGGCGGCCAATCAATAAGGAGTCCCAGGACGTTCGCATCAACCAGTGGGGAGTCGACAACTCCTTCTCCTGGGACAAGAAGGACTACCTCCGCTTCGGAAAGGGAGGCGTGGACGATGCGGAGGACGCCGAGGTCATCCTGCACGAGTACGGACACGCGATCCACGATTCGCAGGTCGCGGGGTTCGGTGCATCGATCGAAGCCGGCGCCATCGGTGAGGGTTTCAGCGACTACTGGGCGGTGACCGTGGCCGACGTCGTCGCTCCGACCGCGGATCCGGCGTGCGTGGCCGACTGGGATTCCGTCTCCTACACGTCGACGGAGCCACACTGCCTGCGGCGGGTTGATGGCAGCAAGCACTATCCCGAGGACCTGGTCGGACGCGTACATGCGGACGGAGAGATCTGGTCACGGGCGCTGTGGGACATTCGAAACGCTCTCGGCCACGTCAGGGCCGACACGTTGATCCTCGAGGCGCAATTCGACTTCGCGCCGGACACATCGATGCCGGCCGCCGCCGGGGCCACGGTTGCGGCGGCCCAGAGGCTCTACGGCTCGAGGACTACCGCGATCGTCCGAGGTGCGTTCGAGGACCGGGGAATCCTGTAACGAACGTGCGAAAGCTCTTCTGCCGCAGGCGAAACGGGCAGACCGGCGAGCGAACGCCAACGAAGGGAGGAGAAATGAAACCGACGACTCCGATCGCCAAGGGAGCTGTCATTCTGGCGATGGCGGCGCTCATCGCCATCGGCATGGGGCTCCCGGGGCAGGCGGAAACCAATCGAGTTTCAGCCTCCATCTATGACGCCACGGGGGCGGCGGTGGGCTCCGTGAAGCTGAACGGCGAGAGTGGCGGGGGCGTGAGGGTCCGGGTCGAGGTCACCGGCCTTCCTCCTGGCTTCCACGGTTTCCACATCCACTCAGTCGGGGTGTGCGAGGCTCCCTTCACCACTGCCGGAGGCCACTGGAACCCCGCCGGACAGACACACCCGTCTCACGCGGGTGACCAGCCGGTGCTCATGGTGAATGCCGACGGCACGGCGGAGGCGTCGTTCGTATCGGATCGGTACGAGATCGCCCACCTGCTCGACGCCGACGGCAACGCCTTTATCATCCACGCCAACCCCGACAACTACGCCAACGTGTACCGGTACGGGACGCCAGACGCCACCACACTCGCCACGGGTGATGCCGGCGGAAGGATCGCCTGCGGGGTCATCCAACCAGGAGGCTAACCAAGCAACACCAAAAATCGACGACCGAACGACCTCTAGTCAGTGGCCGGGATCGCGTGGTATCGTCCTCGCTTGAGGGTTCGTGCATCGCTGTTCAGCTTGTAGATGTGCTGTTCCGAGCAGTTCCCTCCCGGCTCTCGGGCCGGAGGCCAAACGGACAGTAGTGAGGTCCGGGAAGGCCAGGAAAGGAGGGGATTGCTTGTGGCAACAGGCACCGTGAAGTGGTTCAGCTCCGAGAAGGGGTATGGATTCATCTCCCAGGAGGATGGGCCTGACGTGTTCGTGCACTTCAGCTCCATCCAGGGTGAGGGATACAAGAACCTGGAGGAGAACCAGAAGGTCGAGTTCGACGTGACCGAGGGCGACAAGGGCCCGCAGGCCGCGAACGTTCGAATCGTCGGCTAGCGTCTCGTCTCGACAACGTGTCAAGGGGGCCCGTCCGTGAGGCGGGCCCCCTTCCTTTGCGGCGATTAGCTATCTGGCGGAACCAGCAAGTGTGCGGACGATAGCGTTCTCGATGCCCATGGCCACGGGCTTCTGCAGGCCTCCGCAGATGATCGAGAACTCCGCCCACACGCCCCGACGCTCGAGCCATACCCATCCGGACAGCGAGGAGACACGCGTCAACGTCCCGGTCTTCGCCCGAACCATCACGCCTCCCAGACGACCCTTCATCGTTCCCTGTCCGGGTCCGGGCAATGCCGCATGCAGACTCGTCCCCCACGGCCGATCCTCGGCCAGGGCAAGCAGGCGCACGATCCCGGTGGGGGAGATGCGATTTCGATACGAGAGTCCCGAGGAATCGTAGGCGGACATCGGAGTTCCACCTTCGGCCGCCCATGCCCGAACGGCCTCCGCTCCCTTGGCGATCGTTCCGGGAGCGCCCAGGCGTTCCAGACCCAGGCGCTTCCCCAGGACTTCGGCTCCGAAGTTCCACGAGAAGCGGTTGACGATCCGAAGCAGCACACCGAGAGGCCTGGACTCGATCGCAGCGATCTCGATCAGTCCATCCGGCGCGTTCCCCGATCCCGGGTCCCCGGCCACGCTCACACCACCCGCTCGCAGTCGGCGAGTGACCCACGCCGCCGCAAGGCGCTCCGGGTCGGCCACGTGGCGGCCGCCAAGCTCGTTCCCCCGGAACGTCAGCGCCGAGGGGAGTGCGATCTCCTCCTCGGGGAAGGAAGCCTTCCAACCGGGAGCGAACCAGTCCCGCGAAAAGTACGACGTGCTTCCCATCACGCGGCCGTCGATCCCGGTGATGCCCGCCGAGGCAAGCCTGTTGACGAGCGTGGAGAGAGCTCGGCGATCGACGGTGGGGTCACCCGTTCCCAGGATCCAGAGATCCCCCCGCACCATGCCGTTCTCCACCACAGGGGCCGCCGCGACGGTCCTGAGACGAAACTCGGGGCCGAACCGGTCGAGCAATGCCATCGACAGCAGCAGCTTCTGATTGGAAGCGGGGATCCTCGGACGGGTGCTCGCTCGCCGGTACAGGAACGCCCCTTCCTCTTCGACGGCAACGCCGATCGAGCGTCCCTCGGTCAACTGGTCGATCCGGATCATCCAGCCTGCTCGAAGAACCTCGAGATCGAGAGCCCCGCTCGAGCCTGCAAGGTTCAGCTCATCCTGCTTGGGCCACGTGGCCCGGAGGCGTACGGTGCCGATCGAGTCCCATCCGAAGCAGAGATCGACGGCCGCTTGAGACGCCGCATCGAGCACCGGCGTCTGCAGCGTTCGCCACGCGTCGCCGTTGTCTTGCTGGATTCGCACGGACTGCCCCGCCTTGGCGGGCATCACGGAGACCGCGAGCTTCAGACAATTGCCGGCTCGGACCGTTGTCCGCGAGAGCTTCCCCGATACGTGGACGAGAACCTCGGTCAACACCTGGGCGGAGACGATCCCTTCGCAGACCACCGAGCCCCGTACCACCTCCGCCAGGACGACCCGGGACTCACTCGTGTGTTGGGGGGCGGCCGAGACGGAGAACTGCCCATCGTTCCCCGACTGGCCGGACGTGACGGCCTCCCATAGCGCTTGTCCCGCGACGCGGCTCTCGAGCTGAAAAGGACGGGCTGGTCGGCACACGCTCTCGGTCTCCACGGTTCCGGACAGCTGCACGCTCGAGCCGGCCACGATCTGCGCATCGGCCGCCACCAGGGAGGCCGACCCGGGAACCGTGGCCCCAAAGGCGGGGGCGGCGCCGGTCAGCGTCACCACACCGAACGCGAGCAGGATGGAGGAGGGTCGGATCATCTCGCCTTCGAACTCTCGGGTGCCATTGTCGCCGCCGGAACAGCCCTCCTCAAGCGAGCCGGTCATCCCCGGGTCGGGTAACCTACGCCCGCGCAGCCGGATCTGAGGGACGGGGTGGTCATGCTGCTGGAGGGCAAGAAGCTGCTCATCACGGGCGTCCTCACGCCCCAATCCATCGCTTTCGCCGTTGCCCGACGGAGCCAGGAAGAGGGGGCCGAGATCGTGCTCACCGGCTTCGGCCGGGGAATGTCGATCACCGAGAAGGTTGCCCGCCGCCTTCCCCAGCCCCCCGATGTGCTCGACATGGACGTCAACGACCCGGCGCATCTGGAGTCGGTCGCTCGGGAGCTCGAAACCCGATGGGGACACCTCGACGGAGTCCTCCACGCGATCGCCTTCGCCCCGGAAGATGCCTTGGGAGGAAACTTCCTCACCGCGCCGTGGGAAAGTGTGGAGACGGCGTTTCGAACCAGCGCCTACTCGCTGAAGGACCTTTCCGTGGCCCTTCTTCCGCTGCTTCGAACGCGCGGCGGAAGCATCGTCAGCCTGGACTTCGACGCCACCGTTGCCTGGCCGGCCTATGACTGGATGGGCGT
>DASSDP010000070.1:0-42978 GCA_035697085.1 Actinomycetota bacterium | reverse complement strand
GCGGCGTCCACCACGTCGACCACCGCGACCACTCGCCCACGCGATCCGGCCTCCGCGGCCCCCGTGGCGTCGAAGGCCACCTCCAGCCTTCCGGCCATCACTTCCGCTCCTTCGGGCCCTGCCTCCACCGGGCCGACCCGGCCGCCATGCGTCCTGCCAGGATTCCCGCGGCTCCCGCTGCCAGGAAGAACTCGAGCTCCGACTCCTGGCCGCGTCCCATCGTCTCGCCTCGGATCCCCCGCTCATCGAGAAGCTCGAGAGCCGGTTGACCGCTCACCTCCACCAGCTGATGCCGCTCCTCGAGACTCGCCTCCCCGAGCGACCCCCAAACGATCTCCCGCCGCTCGCCCTCGAGGACCGGAACGGCAACGTGAACGGGAAGAAGCGCCACCTCGCTGAGCACGGTGATCGAGTGTGGTGAGACTCCGAAGTGCCGGTATGACGGGTGCCCGAAGTTCAAACGCAAAGCAGCGACGGGCATGCCACCCAGAATTCCCACCGCGTTCAGGGCCATCCCGGCGGCGACGTCGCTGGCGCCCCAGCGAGTGTCGGTCCCCACCTTCCCCGGTCCATCGGCCAGCACCGCCACATCCGCGCCGGCCACACTCCGGGCGGCAAGGAGGCCGGAGAAGACGTTGACGGCCTCGTGATCGCCTCCCAACGCCTGCCCGCAGGTGATGACCGCATCGACGAGCCCCGTCTTACGGAGTGCGTGAATCTGCTCGGAGAGCCAGGCGGGGAGGGCGGCTCCGTCGGTCATCACATAGACGACCCGCTCGGCTCCGGCAACGCGGGCTCCGGCCACCGCGGCGCCGACCATCGAGTGAAGAGGCGCCCATACCACCGGCAGCCCTTGCAGCCTCTCGGCTGCCTTGAAGACCTCGTGGTGGGGACTCGCCTGCTCCTCCACGGCCAGCACCTTTGCCTGAAGCGGGGTGTACCGCAGCTTCATCACGTGACCATCCTCGGGGGGGTCGACGTCGCTACCGCCCTCGACCGCCACTACGAAGTGATGCCCTCCCGTGCCGAGACCGAGAGCCGTGGCGGTGGTGTTGAGGAGGACCACCGAACCCTCGGCCACGGGCCCGGTGAGGATGGGGTACGCGATGGCCGGCTCGCTTCGGCCCTCCACCTCCACCAGTAGCTCCTGGAGGCCGGGCCGGGTCGTCTTGACGCTGATCACCGTTCCCGTTCGCAGACGGATCATGAGGCCCATCGTAGCGGCCCCCGAAGCGGGCGGTATCATCGCGCGAGATGCATCCCCTGGAGCGCCTCATCAACCTCGTTGCCCTTCTCCTGGAGTCCCGGCAGCCGCGAACGTTCGAGGACATCCGAAGGCTCCTCCCCGCATATCAGCAACAGGACCGAGCCACCGCCAAGCGCCAATTCGAACGGGACAAGGACGTCCTTCGGGCCGTCGGCATCCCCGTCGAGGTTGCGCCGACCGACGTCTGGGGTGTGGAGGAGGGATACACCATCCCCAAGGAGCGGTACTACCTTCCGGAGATCTCCTTCACCCCCGAGGAGGTTGCCGCTCTCTTCGTCGCCTCTCATACGCCGGGGGAGCACGGAGAGGCGGCCCAGGCCTTCCGCAAGCTGGCACAACAGGCCGAGACCGGCGTGCTCTCCACGCTCGCGGGCGTCCCGACCCCGACCGGAATCGACACGTCCGGGCCTCATCTGGCCGAGGCGGCGGACGCGGTCGCACGCCAGCGGCGGGTCAAGTTTCGATACCGACCGGTGCAGGGACGGGCGGGGGAGCGCGACGTGGACGCCTGGGGGCTGGTGTTCCGCACCGGTGCCTGGTATCTCGTGGGCAACGACAGGCGCCGCGGCGAGCTGCGTTCGTTCCGCCTGTCGCGCGTTCTCTCGGCGATTCGCGATGTGGGACAGGGGAAGCCTCCGCCATCCGGATTCCGCGCGGCCGAGCACGTGACTGCAGGTCCGTGGGGCTTCGGGGAACCGGAAGTGCGGGCCAGGGTGGCGTTCAGTCCGAAGGTCGCCTGGTGGGCACTTTCGGGCGTGCCCGACGCACGCACCCTGCGCACCCGGAATGACGGGTGGACCGAGGCGGAGATTCCCGCAGCCGGCACCGACTCGTTCGCGTCGTGGATCATCTCGTTCGGCCCAGACGCGATGGTCATCTCTCCGAAGGCGATACGGGATGCCGTCGTGCAAAGCCTCAAGGCCGTCCGTGCCGCTCTCTAGGACTGCCGAGCGGCTCCAACGTCTTCTCGCCGTCGTTCCCTACGTGGTCCGCCATCCGGGAACGAACGTCGAGGAGGTATCGAAGCTGTTCGACGTGACCGAGTCCGAGCTCACCGCGGACTTGAATCTCCTGTTCGTCACCGGGCTTCCGCCGTATGGACCGGGCGACCTCATCGACGTCCTAATCGAGGAGGGCCGCGTGTGGATCGGCATGGCCGACTACTTCTCCCGACCAGTTCGGCTCACCAGGGCCGAGGCCCTCGCTCTGTACCTGAAGGGAACCGAGCTCCTCGGAGCCCCTGGACTGTCGGAGGCGGACGCGCTGCGAACCGCTCTCGCCAAGCTGGAAGAGCGGTTGGGTCCCGAGACCCTGGGGGAGCTCCACGCCGAGGTGGAAGAGGCTGATCGGCGCGTCGGACCCCTGGGCGCGATCCGGGCCGCCGTCGACGCCCGGGAACGCATCGAGATCGACTACTACTCCGCCACCCGGGACGAGATGACCACCCGGCAGATCGATCCGGAGCATCTGTTCGGGGCCATCGGCAACTGGTACGTCGTGGCGTGGTGCCACCTCGTCGACGATGAGCGGCTGTTTCGGGTGGACCGCATCCGCGACGTCCGGGTCACCGGGGAATCCTTCGAACCCCGCGGGCTGATCGGGCAGGGCCGGCCCCTGTACACGCCGCACGATGAGGACATCCGGGTTCGTCTTCGCCTCGGACCTCGAGCGCGATGGGTGGCCGAATACTACGAGGTGGAGCGGGTCGACTCGGAGGGGGAGTTGCTCGAGGTGATCCTGCCGACCAAGGACCTGGCCTGGACGGCGAAGTTGGTCCTGCGGCTGGGAGGCGAAGCGGAGATCCTGGAGCCGTCGGAGCTGAGATCCCTGGCCCGAACGGTGGCCTCGGAAACGCTCGGTCTCTACGAGAAATAGGGACTCCCAACGCCCGGCCGGTCACAGCGGCCCGGAGAACAGGAAGTCCCATTCCGGTTGAAACGGACAGAGCTCGGACCGGTCTCCGCAGACCCCTAAAGTGCGGAGAGGAGTGGCCGATATGTTCTTGCGAGATGACAACGATCCGGGCAACGTGCCCCAAGTGCGGCGAAGTGGAGATGGGAGCTCAGGCCATCCTCCTCAACGTCAGAGAGAGCGACGGAGAGGGCACCTACTCGTTCACCTGCCCGGTCTGCGACAACACCGTGGAGAAGCCGGCAGATCGCAAGGTCGTCATGCTCCTGCTCTCTGCCGGGGTGGATGTCAGCCAGACCGCAGCCCTGTTCCGGGAGCGCGAGATCCGTCCGGTGGGGCCGCCGCTCACCACCGACGACCTCATCGACTTCCACTTCCTGCTCGAGCGGGAAGACTGGTTCTCCAGGCTCGCGACATCCGCCTGAGCCCGGCTCGACCCGCTTCCTCCTGATATCCTGAAGTGCAGATGGTCGTTGCCATTGCAATCGTCGTGGGCGCTGCGGGCCTTGTTGTGCTCGTGGTCATGCTCATCTCCCTGGTCCGGCAGTCGATGCGCCTCGCGGGGGCGATGGCCGACTTCGAACGGGCCGTGCGCCCGATCCTGGAAGAGATACGAGCTGATTCGGAGCGAGCTCAGTCCCGGTTGGAGCACCTCGCAGAGCGTCGCTCCCTGACGTCGGCGTCAAGGCCGAGGCGCGGGTAAGGGAGCCGGAGTGCCGAACCTAGGATTTCCCGAACTGATCATGCTTCTGGTCATCGCTCTGGTGGTGTTCGGGCCGAAGAAGCTTCCGGAGATGGGGCGAACCATCGGAAGATCGCTGCGCGAGTTTCGTCGCGCCAGCGCCGAGATCCGGAACGAGCTGCGGTTGGAGGATGAGCCGCCCCGGGTTCCCTCACCGGGGAGCCGCTCCGCGGGGAAGACCGAGACTCCTCCCGAGACCGCCGAAACCACAGAGCCACCGCCGGGTGACGCCCCGATATCCTGACCGGCACCGCGCCGGAAGCTGACCATGGCTGTGTTCCGCAGGCGCAGACGCCCCGAAGACGGCTCGATGACGATGGTCGAGCACCTGACGGAGCTTCGCACCCGACTCATCATCTCCGTCCTAGCGGTCGCCGTCGCCTCGATCGTCGGGTTCATCTTCTACGGCGACATACTTCGGCTCCTTACCCGACCGTATAAGACTGCCCTCGAACAGCTACCCGCAGAAGCTCGCCCCGAGGGAGCGCTCGGCGAGGGCGACCTCGTCTATTCCAGTCCGGTGGACCCGTTCCTCACGGTCCTCAAGATCGGCTTCTTTTCCGGGCTACTGCTGGCTCTCCCGGTCGTGTTGTGGCAGCTGTGGCGGTACGTCACTCCGGCCCTGACAAAGCGCGAGCGCCGACTCGGGATCCCCTTCGTGCTCTGCTCTGTCCTGCTCTTCGCTGGGGGCACGGCGTTTGCCCTGGCCATCATCCCCCGAGGACTGAGGTTCCTCATCGGATTCGGAGGCACCGAACTGATCCCGCTGCTCACTGTGGATAAGTACCTGGGGTTCTTAACCTTCCTAATCCTCGCGTTCGGGCTCTCGTTCGAGTTCCCGTTGCTCCTGATCTTTTTGGCCGGCGTTCGGGTCGTCACGTCCGCTCAGATGAGGAAGGGGCGAAAGTACGCGTACTTCGGGATCGCCGTCTTCGCCGCGATCGCGACGCCGACGCAGGACCCGTACACTATGCTGCTCATGACGGCCCCGTTGATACTCTTCTACGAGGGAGCGATCCTCGTGGCCCGCGCATTCAAGAGGTAAGCCAGTGGCGATCAAGGGAAAACGCAGGAACAGGGGAGGGCGGACGTCGATCGGCGCTGCCCCTCGGCCGCAGTTCGTCGTTCCCAAGAAGCCCGTCTTTCAGAGGACGGGAGTGCGGGTCTTCCTGATCCTGTTCGTGCTTGCCGGCCTCATCACCGGCATCGTCGTGGGCATCAACGTTCGAAACACCAACCGCAAGCGACAAGAGGCACAGCAGGACGTGAAGGAGTTCCAGATCCGCGTGGAGGCAGCGCTCACCGCAAAGGCCATCGGGCAGACCCAGGGCACGAGCGTGCTGATCCTTCCGGAGCTGGGGCAGACCATCTCCGAGCTTCAGGGGGGCCAGATAAAGAAGGGGCAGGTGAAGGGGACGAAGGCGAAGCTCGAGATCTGGAACACCGACGCGAAGGAAGCTGCCGAGAAGATCGCGGTGCTCGATGTCGGCGTCAGCGAGTACCAGGGCGATCTGAACGAGTCCAAGACGCTGATCCGGCAGAGCTTGCTCATGTACGCGGGGTTGGCCCAATCGGTGAGCCTCGCCTTCGACCTCGAAGGGGCGCCCAGAGAGACGCTCCTTCAGAACATCTTGGAGCAGTACCCAACGGCGGCGACCGTCTTCGACACGGGGTGGCGAGCGCTCCAGACGGTCCGCTCGGACCTTGGGATCGTCGAACCGATCGTGCCGCCCGGCCTTCAGCAACCCGGGTTCCCGGGGGTTCCGGCGATTCCGACCCCGTGAGGTGGTGATCTCGTGACAACGGTGTTGCTCATCCACGCGTTCCCCCTGGACGCATCGATGTGGGACGAGCAGGTCGCCGCACTTCGCGGCGAAACTGAGGTCCTGGCGCCGTCTCTCCCCGGGTTCGGCGGTGCGGAACCCATGGGGGACGTCCTCACGGTCGATGCCATGGCCGACTTCCTCGCCGGAGAGCTCGACCGGGCCGGGGCCGAGAAGGCACTCGTGTGCGGGCTGTCCATGGGCGGCTACGCGGCCTTCTCCCTGTGGCGCCGCCACCAGAACCGCGTGGCCGGACTGCTGCTTGCCGACACCCGGGCCGAGGCCGACGACGAAGCCGGAAAGGAACGACGCCGGGCACTCGCCGAGAAGATGCGCGCGGAGGGGAACGGGCCCATGGTGGAGAGTCCTCCCCCTCTGCTCTCGGATGGAGCCGATCCCGCGCTCTGGGAACGGGTCAAAGACATCATCCGGCTGCAGCCCGGCGAAGCCATCGCCGCGGCGTCGTTGGGGATGGCCGAGCGGCCCGACTCCACGCCGATCCTTTCAACCATCGACGTCCCGACCACAATCGTCGTCGGCTCCGCCGACGCGCTCACGCCACCTCCGATGTCCGAGACGATGGCCGAGGCCATCCCGGGCGCGGAACTGGTCGTCCTCGAGGGCGCCGGCCACCTTTCGAACCTGGAGAGTCCGGAGGAGTTCCTCTCCGCGCTGCGCAAGCTCGCTGCCCGCGTCGGGTAGCGCGTGGGAAAATCGAGAGGAATGGACCTTTCCCGTTTCGCTTCGCGCTATCCGTTCAAACTCGACGCCTTCCAGCTGGAGGCGCTCGAGGCGCTGAACGCCGGTGAGTCGGTGCTGGTGGCCGCTCCAACCGGGGCCGGGAAGACCGTGGTCGCCGAGTTCGCCGTTGAGCGCGCGCTCTCCATGGACCGGAAGGCCTTCTACACGACGCCGCTGAAGGCCCTCTCCAACCAGAAGTACGGCGATTTCGTGGCCCGGTACGGAGCCTCGACGGTGGGGCTGCTCACAGGCGACAACAGCATCAACTCCGAGGCCCCGATCGTGGTGATGACCACGGAGGTGCTTCGCAACATGCTGTACGAACGGAGCAGCACCCTCGATGGACTCGAGGTTGTGGTCATGGACGAGGTCCACTACCTGCAGGACCCGTATCGAGGAGCCGTGTGGGAGGAAGTCCTGATTCACCTCTCGCTTTCCGTGTCTGCGGTGTGCCTCTCGGCGACGGTCTCGAATGCCGAAGAGTTCGGGGAGTGGCTCACGACCCTCCGCGGGACCACCCGGGTCGTGATCGAGGAGCACCGCCCGGTGCCCCTGGAGCAGCTGTACATGGTGGGCCTCGATCTTCATCCGATGCACGTGAAGGAGAACGACCACGTCCTCCCCAACCCGTACGTGGTTTCGCTCGGCCAGCGCGAGATGCGTCATCGAACCTACCGGCGGAGATCCGACGGACGACGCCAGGTGCAGCAGCTGTCCCGGCCACGAGAAGGACATCGCCGGGTCTTCGTGCCTCGCCGAGAGGACGTCGTCCAACGCCTTGCGGAGGAGGGAATGCTTCCGGCGATCTATTTCGTGTTCTCCCGGGCCGGGTGCGACCGCAGCGTCCAGTTCTTGATGTCGTCGGGCATCCGGCTCACGACGCGCCAGGAAGAGCAGCGAATCCGGGAGACGGTGGAGGCCCGCATGGCCTGGATGGACGAGGAAGACCTGGCCACCCTTGGCTTCTACGAGTTCCGAGAGGCGCTTGCCGCAGGCATCGCCGCGCACCACGCGGGGATGCTCCCTGCATTCAAGGAGACGGTCGAGGAGCTGTTCGCCCGGGGGGTGGTGAAGATCGTCTTCGCCACGGAGACGCTTTCTCTCGGGATCAACATGCCCGCCAAGACCGTGGTCATCGAGAACCTGTTCAAGTTCTCCGGCGAGCGCCACGAGATGCTGACCCCCGGCGAGTACACCCAGCTCACCGGACGCGCGGGGCGGCGGGGGATCGACGACGTGGGGTACGCGGTCGTCCTCTATCAAAAGGACGTGGACTTCGAACGCGTGGCGGGTCTGGCCAGCACCCGGACGTACGAGCTGCTCTCTTCGTTCAAGCCCTCCTACAACATGACCGTGAACCTGGTTCGCAACTACACCCCGGAGGAGGCACACCACCTTCTGAACTCTTCGTTCGCCCAGTTCCAGGCCGACCGGGGAGTGGTGGCCCTGGAGAGACAGCTCGAGCGGGACCGGGCGTTCGTGAGCGGGTACCTCGAGCGGATCACGTGTGACCTGGGGGACTTCCAAGAGTACTGGTCGCTCCGAGAGCGGGCCGAGGACATCCGAAGGGATGCAGCCCGTAGGCACGACAGGGGACGACAGGACGTGGTTCGTGACGCGATGGCCCGGCTGCGACCGGGCGATGTCGTCTTCGTGCCGAGGGCCAGCCGACGGGGGCTGGCGGTGGTCCTCTCCAATCGGGACGGACGCCCCACGCTGCTCACCCAGGACCGGCGGTTCTTCCGGGCCGCGTTGAAGGACTTCGAGGGTGCCCCGATGTCCCTGGCGAAGATTCGCCTTCCGAAGTCGGGAAGTGCCCGAAGCGCTCGGTACCGGCGCGACCTTGCAGCTCGTCTCGTGGAACTGAACCTGAAGCCGCCGAAACCGAGGCGGGAGCGGCTCTCTCCGGAGGCCCTGGCTCGGGCCGAGGAGCTCGATCGACGGGCGGAGCAGCACCCCTGCCACTCGTGTCCCGACCGCGCCGAGCACGAACGATGGGCGGCACGAGCGTCTCACCTGCTCCGGCAGGTTCGCGGCCTGGAGCGACGGATACGCGCCCGCACAGAGACGCTGGCCCGGCAGTTCGACCGAGTTCTCAGCGTGCTCGAAAGCCTGGGCTACGTGGCGGACTTCCGGCTGAGCGACCGGGGAGAGCGACTCGCTCGGATCTACGGAGAAGCCGACATCCTCGTGGCCGAAGCCCTGGCCGAGGGCGTCCTCGAAGGGACATCCCCGGCCGAGTTTGCCGCGCTCGTTTCGACGGTCGTGTACGAGTCCCGTGAGCGGAACCCCAGGACCGTCGAGATGCCCACGGCCGGGCTGCGCCAACGATTCGGACAGCTCGGGCGATTGTGGCGCCGGATCCGGCAAGTGGAGCAGGAGCACCAGGTGGAGCTGTGCCGGGAGCTGGAGACCGGATTCGCGGCGGTCTCGTTCCACTGGGCCGAGGGGAAGCCGCTGGAGGACGTCCTCGCCGAGACCGAGCTGGCGCCGGGGGACTTCGTCCGCACCTGCAAGCAGCTGCTCGATCTCCTCAGGCAGATCGAGAACGTCAGCGATGAGCCCACGGCCACCACCGCTTCCTCCGCCCGCCAGGCCGTCAACCGCGGGGTCGTCGCCTACACCGGCCTGTAGCAACGTTGAGCAGTCCCTTCGGCTCGATGGTCCTCATGGTCAACCCCCGGTCCGCGCGGGGACGGGTGAGGGAGGAGATCCCCGAGATCGAACGGCAGCTCCAGGCAAGGAAGCTCGCCTACCGGATCGTCGAGCTCCAGGCGCCCGGTCAGGCCACGGAGACGGCGCGTGCGGCTCTGGAGGCAGGGGAGCGCTTCCTGGTGGCGGTCGGGGGGGACGAGACCGTCCACGCTGTGGTGAACGGCATGGTCACCGATGACGGCCCGGTGGCCGACGAATCGGTCCTGGGAGTCATCCCGGCTGGTTCGGGGTGCGACTTCGTGCGGACGTTCGGCCTCCCCGGCGACGTCATCAAGGCGGTTCGCCATCTCTCCGACGACCAGACCTACAGGATCGACGTTGGCAAGGTCTCCTATCTCGACGGAGAATCGAAGAGCGCCCGGTACTTCGCGAACATCGCAGAGGCTGGGCTCGGGGGTGCCGTGGCCCGCCGGGCGTCGCGGCTGTCACGACGGTGGAACAGATCCGGCTACTTCCTGGGATTCTGGCTGTCGCTCCTGCGCCAGCGACCGTTCGAGGTCCAGGTTCACGCCGATCGGAAGTCGTTCACGGCTCGGGCCACCAACGTCCTGATCGCGAACGGCCAGTTCGACCGGGGCGGTATGAAGGTGTCGCCGCGTTCCTATCCGGGAGACGGGCTGTTCGACGTGCAGATCAGCACGGGGCCCAAGTCCGAGGCGTTCACGACGATCCCGAAGATGTATCGAGGCGAGCACGTGCCGAATCCGCACGTCAAGGAGCTGCGCGGCCGAGAGATAACGGTTGAAGCCGATCGCCCGTTGGCGGTCCAGGCCGATGGGGAGTTCCTCGGAACCACCCCCGCGACCTTCGTGGTCATCCCCCAGGCCCTCACGCTGAAGATCTAGCCGGCGCTACGGTGAGAGGCGTTCGGCCAGGTACGTCAGGCCGATGGGATATCGATACTCGATGGCCTTGTGCGTGGCGTCGAACAGCTCGAAGTGGACGTCCGTGACCCCGATGTCGGCGAGGGCCTGGCGAAAGGCCTCGGCTCCGAGGTCGAGGAACCACTCGTCTCGCTTCCCGGCATCGATGTAGATCGCTTTCAGCGATCGAAGTGCGTCCGCATACTTGGGAACCATCCGCACCGGATCCCACGCCAGCCACCGATCCCAGATCTCGGGAATGAGCTCGCCGGTATCTGGCTTGTAGGGAAGCCGCACTGTGCCGTCATCGTCCGTCGAGTAACAGGCAGCCATGCACCAGTCATTGAGAAGGTGGTCGTCCGAGTCCTTCGAGAAGGCCGGCCGGCTGCGGAAGTCCTCCCAGAACTTCTCGAACGAGCCGGCGTAATCGTCGCGGAGCACCCGTGCGGAGTCCCGGAACTGCGGCAGGTAACACATCTCGAACAGCGCGTCGCCCGCATGCGTGGCCAGGCCGCCCCACAGGTCCGGCCGGAGCATCGGCGTGACCATTGCCCCGTAGCCACCGCTGGATTTCCCGGCGATGCCCCGATGACCTCGTTCCGGAAGCGTGTGGTAACGCGCATCCACCCACGGCACCACCTCGTCGCACAGATAGGTGAGGTACCTCCCGGTGCCCGGGGAATCGATGAACTGGCTCCCACCGAGCGACGTCCAGCAGTCCACCCATACCAGGATGCACGGCGGGGCCTCATTCGTGGCGAACAGCTCATCGGCGAGCTCTGGGAAGTTCTTGCGGAACGGAGCGCGATTCCGCCACATGTCGATCTGCCCCGTGAGGCCCTGGATCTGGTAGACGGATGGATACCGGCGGTCGGGCTCGTCGTCGTAGCCGGGCGGCACGTATACCCACAGTGGGCGCACGGTCGGGTCACCCAGGGCGTTGCCCTTGAGGACCTCGCTCTCGAACGTGACCTCGTCGAAACGCCCTTTGATGTCGAACGACCACGGCTCCATCCGGCGCCCAGGCTAGCAGAGGCCCCGCGCACGTATCATGGGCCGCGTGATCGGCACCCGGGCGTATGCCGGCCGGCTGGAGCGTGCCGCGAAGGCCGCGGGGACCGCGAAGCTGTCGGCGCTCCTCGTGGCGCCCTCCGCCGACCTCCTGTACCTGTCCGGCTACGACCCGCCGCCCCTGGAGCGCCTCACGTGCCTCGTGATCCGCCCGGGCCGGGCGCCCGTGCTGATCGTGCCAACCCTGGAACGACCTCTGGCGGAAAGCAGTGGCCTCGACGGGCTCGCCGAGATCGAATCGTGGAACGAGACCGACCACCCGTACGAACTCGTGGGGAGGATCATCGGGCGAGGAGCGCGACTGGGATGCTCCGACCGGATGTGGGCGGCTCACCTCCTCCGCCTTCAGCAGGCGATCTCGTCCGCCTCCTTCACCCCGGCCTCAGCCGTTCTCGGATCGCTCCGGGCGGTGAAGGAGCCGGAGGAACTCGAGCTTCTCCGCCGTGCAGCCCGCTACGCCGACGAAACCTTCCGCCAACTCCTGCGGTCCCCGCTCGAGTCGGCGACGGAGCGAGAGGTGGCCGGCCGGCTCTCCGACCTCCTGCTGGAGATGGGACATGACCGGGTGGCCTTCACGATCGTCGGTTCCGGACCGAACGGCGCTTCGCCGCACCACACCCCCGGCGACCGGACGATCCAGGCGCGCGACGCGGTCGTCCTCGACTTCGGGGGGCGTTCCGCCGGGTACTTCTCCGATGTGAGCAGGACGGTGGCCGTCCGAGAGGCCGGCACGGAGCTCAAGGACGTTCACGGAGTCGTCGCGGAGGCACAGGAGCAGGCGTTCAGGACCGCTCGACCCGGCGTTCCGGCCCAGGAGGTGGACCGAGCGGCGCGGCGGGTCATCGAGGAGGCCGGGTACGGCGACCTCTTCGTCCACAGAACCGGACACGGCATCGGACTCGAGGAGCACGAGGCGCCGTACATCGTGGAGGGCAACGAAGAGACCTTGCGGCCCGGGATGTGCTTCTCGATCGAGCCAGGGATCTATCTACCGGGACAGTTCGGGGTTCGGATCGAGGACATCGTCACGGTGACCGAGGACGGCGCGTCTCGTCTCAACCACGCGCCACGAGACCTGGAGATCGTGTCCTAACCCCGGATCAGAGGGCGGACCGTGGTGCCGTCGGGGAGGTCCATGACCTCCCAGCCCATCTCCGCCAATCGAGTGCGGATCTCGTCGGCCTTGGAGAAGTCCTTCGCCGCGCGGGCCACATCCCTCTCCGTGAGAAGGTCGCGGACCTCGGGAGGAACCTCGAACCCCTCCCGGGCTATCCGCTCCAGATCCAGACCGAGGACCGCATCCCATGACGCCAGAAGCGAGTACTTGTCGGCGTCCGGGAGTTCAGCAGAGACCGTCTCGTTGAGCACGGCCACGGCGCGGGGCAAGTCGAGATCATCGCTCACGGCTTCGCGGAAGCGACGGTCGATCTCTTTCGACTCAGTCGACAGGCCGTCGCGCGGCGCCGGGGCCCACTCGGCCATCCGCTGCCGGATCCTGATCAGTGCCCGATGCGCGCCTTCGAGAGCGTCCCAGCTGAAGTCCATCTCGCTTCGATACCGGGTCCCGAAGCACAGGAGCCGGTACGCGAGCGGGTCGATATTCTCCTCGGCAAGGTCCGTGACCCGGCGGATGTTCCGCGCCGACTTTGCCATCTTCTGACCGCCCATCTGGAGGAAACCGCCGTGGACCCAGATGGAGACCACCTGATATCCGAACGCACCTTCCGACTGGGCGATCTCGTCCTCATGGTGTGGGAATTTGTTGTCGTTGCCCCCGGTGTGGATGTCAAAGCGCTCGCCGAGGTGCTTGATCGACATCGCCGAGCACTCGATGTGCCACCCGGGGAAGCCTTCCCCCCACGGGCTCGGCCACTTCATCGACCGGTTCGCCCCGGCTTTCTTCCACAGGGCGAAATCGGCGGGGTTTCGCTTGTTCGGGTCGACCTCCAACTCCTGCCGGTGGCCCCCTCGCAGGGCGTCCAGGGTGTTTCCCGAGAGCTTCCCGTAGTTGGGGAAGGAAGTGACGTCGAAGTACACCGCTCCGTCGACCACGTAGGCGTGGCCCCGGTCGATCAATCGTTCGATGATGGCGATCATCTCCGGGATGTGGTCGGTGGCCCGAGGATACGCGTCGGCTCGTTGGATGCCCACGAGATCGGCGTCCTCCAGGAACGCCTGCGTGTATTTCTCCGCGATCTCCTTCGCGGACAGGCCCTCGTCGGCCTCCGCCAACTCCATCTTGTCCTGGCCGGTGTCGCCGATGTCGTCCGTCATGTGGCCGACGTCGGTGATGTTCATGATCCACCGGACCTTCTGGTCCTCGAAGCGCAGGGCCCGCCGGATCAGGTCGCCGAGCATGAACGACCGCATGTTGCCGATGTGGATGTACCGGTAGACGGTTGGGCCGCACGAGTACATCTTCACGGTCTCCCCGTCGACGGGGCGGACCTCCTCAACCTGCCTGGTCAGCGAGTTGTACAGACGCATCGGGTTTCCAGCATAGGGCAAGCTCGCTCCGGTAGTCTTTCTCCATGGACCGCGACTTCGGCCTCAATGAGGAGCAGCGGGAGATCGTTGGGTTGGTCAGAGAGTTCGTGGCCGAACGGGTGATCCCCAACGTATCCGGCTACGAGGAGAAGGAGGAATTCCCCCGGGAGCCATTCCGACAACTCGGGGAGATGGGGCTCGGCGGCATCCCGTATTCGGAGAAGTACGGAGGCGGAGGTCAGCCGTTCTTGACGTACGCGGCCGTTCTGGAGGAGCTGGCCACGGGACATATGTCGCTCGCCGTGGGCCTGTCCGTCCACCATCTAGCCGCATTCGGTATTCACGAGTTCGGCTCGGACGATCTCAAGGAGCGGTACCTCCCGCGCCTGTTCTCGGGAGAGTGGCTCGGTGCGTACGCGCTTTCCGAGGCAGCCAGTGGCTCGGACGCTGCCGCCCTCAGGACCCGGGCCGAGCGTGGGGCGGACGGCGGTTCGTACAGGTTGACCGGCTCGAAGCGGTTCATCAGCCACGGCGGGGAGGCGGAGTTCTATCTGGTGATGGCTCGAACCGGCGACGACTCACCCAGAGGCATCTCGGCATTTGCCGTGGAGAAGGACACCCCGGGATTCGATTTCGGAAAGCGCGAGGAGAAGATGGGGTGGCACGCATCCCCGATGCGGGAACTCCTCTTCGACGGATGTGAAGTGCCCGCCGAGAACCTGGTGGGGGAGGAGGGGCAGGGCTTCACCATCGCGCTCTCCGCGCTCGACTCCGGACGGCTCGGGATCGCCGCCAGCTCCGTCGGCCTGGCGCAGGCGGCCCTGGACGCCGCGGTGAAGTTCACCAGGGAGCGAACACAGTTCGGCCGGCCGGTCATCGAGTTCCAGGGACTCCAGTTCCTCCTGGCCGATGCCGCGACCCAGGTGGAGGCGGCCCGGCGGCTGTACCGGGAGGCCGCTCGGGCTCGCGACGAAGGACGCGGGGATCCCATCGCGTGCTCCATGGCGAAGCTGTTCGCCTCCGACGTGGCCATGCGAGTCACCACGGACGCGGTCCAGGCCCACGGCGGGTACGGGTACATGCAGGAGTACCCGGTGGAGCGGTACATGCGGGAGGCGAAGGCGCTTCAGATCGTCGAGGGAACGAATCAGATCCAGAGGATGATCATCGGCCGACACCTCGCCGGCGAGGAATAGGGGAGCGATGCAGGAACCCGAAGGCACCTTTCAGGCAGGTCGCCGGTACGTCCTCGGGCAAGGCGAGGATTTCTACGGGATCTGGGACCGGGAACTGCCCGGCAAACCTGTAGAGACGTTCGATCTCACGGAAGTGGGTCTTCAGGAGGCACGGAGGCGCATCGCGCGCCTCTCGAGCCAGGACTTCTGGGCACGGATCGGCCCGAAGGCGCTTCGATCGGCCCTCTTCGGCGGCCTCGCCCTGTGGATCCTGATCGGTCTCGTACTCTCGATCAGCGACCCGATCGACTCACCCTTCTCAGCCGGACCGGTAGGGCGGATCGCGCCCCTCACGCTGACAGACCCCTTCAACTCGGGATGGGTCAAGGCTGCACACGTTGTGGAGATCCTGGCGTTCCGCGTATGGATCGCTGCCTTGGTCATCCTGGTGGCGCTGCGGCTGTTCGACCGAGGCCGTCAGTCAGCCTGAGTTCGGTCAGCTCTGCTTCGAGCTGCCTCCGCCGTTGCCCCGCTGCCGAGGCGCGGGCTTCCGAGGAGGCGGCTTGGGTGGGCTCTTCGCCGCGGGCTTCCCTCGAGTTGCCTGCTGCCCATCACCCCGACGACCGTCGCCGGCGAGCTCGCCGTTGCCGGGACCGGAGCCCTGAACCGGGCCGTTTCCCGACGCCACCGGAACCAGCGGCTCCCGCTCTCCGAGCTCGGCCATGATCTCCTCGATCTCGTCGCCGATCAGCTCCTCGCGCTCGAGGAGGGCGTCACGAAGGCCCTCCACGACGTGGCGCTTCTTCTTCAACAGGGCCGCGACCTTCTTCCGGCATTCAGCGAGCAGCACGTTTACCTCTTGAAGGCGGCTCGAGTCGGATAGCACGGCCTGGACCGGGTTCCCCTCAGGGTCCATGGGATTTATCGCGGCACCCACCGAGACGAGTGTTTTGCCCATTCCGTAAAGGCCTATGTACTGCGCAGCGAGGCGGGTTGCCACCTGGAGGTCAGAGGAGGGCCCAGACGTCGACTGCCCAAACCAAATGTCCTCCGCAACCAGTCCAGCGAGGAAAACCTGAATGTTCGCCTCGATCTGGCTCTCGGTGTCGAGGTAGCTCTCCTCGACGTTTTGGCCGTGCACAAGCCCGAGAGCGGACTCGCGCTTCTGGATGGTGATGACCTGGATCTGGCGCTCGCCTCGTTGGAGGATGTAGGAAGCGACCGCGTGGGCGGCCTCATGAGTGGCCACCATGACCTTCTCGCGCTCCGTGTACTTCACCGGCTGCTTCAGGCCGATCTCCTCGACCAACTTGGCCTGCCACAGGTCGTCCCACCGGAGCGCGTCGCGCCCGTCGTCCAGAGCGAAGATCAGCGCCTCGTTGATCACGTTCTTGATCATTGCGGGTGAATAGCCCTGCGTCATTCGACCGAGCTTGGAGACGTCGACCGGTTCGTGTCGGACCTTCGCCAGGTAGTACTGGGCGATGTCCTCTCGTCCCTCTCCATCGGGAAGTCCGACGTGGATCTTGCGGTCGAACCGGCCCGGACGGAGCAACGCTGGATCCAGCGTGGCCGCCCGATTGGTCGCTCCGATCACCAAGATGTTATAGAAGGGGACCTTCGGCTTCCCGAATCCGAAGATGCGCTTCACGTGCCGCCAGATCCCCCGAGGCATGATGAACCCGTCCATCCCGACCAACAGTTCGTTGACGATGCCCATGCCGCCCATGCCGGCCATCCCGCCCATGAAAACTCGGGGAGGTTTGTTTTCTTCGGGCGGGGGAGAGAAACGCTGCGACACCGCTCCTCTGCTGCCGCCGAGGGCGTCCAGCTCGTCGATGAAGATAACGGACCCCCCGTATTTGTCCGACATGGTCCGGGCCTTCTTGAACATCCTTCGAACCTTGATGTTGCCGATGCCCATGAACATGCTGGCAAAGCCGCTTCCGCTAGCGAACAGGAAGGGCACATTGGCCGAGCCGGCGATGGCCTTCGCCATCAACGTCTTTCCCGTTCCCGGCGGGCCCTCGAACAGGATCCCGTGGGGCGGGTACCCGCCCATCTGCTTGAAGTTCTTGAAGCCCATGAACAGCCGGAGGACCTCCTTGGTCGATTTCACTGCCGCGGGTTGTCCCCGCACGTCGTCGAACGTGTGGTCGTACTCGTTTGGGTACACGACGTACGTCGTGCCCCGCGCCAGGAACCAGAACAGCGCCACGAACTGGATGATCATGAAGAACATCAGCACCAACGCCGTTAGTAAGAATTGCCGGAGTTCCCCAAGCACCGACCCGATGTTGAGCGTGGCGTCCCGCGGATTGACATCGAGGAAGATGTACGCGAAACCGAGATAGATGACATAGATGATCAGTGCGCGCTTGAGCCAGCGTC
The DNA here is from genome assembly GCA_035697085.1 of Actinomycetota bacterium. GTDB lineage: Bacteria > Actinomycetota > UBA4738 > UBA4738 > CALAEC01 > DASQUW01. Next base: position 25,792 of record DASSDP010000070.1, on the reverse strand, counting down.
GGTATCGTCGTCCACGGTTCACAGCCAGAACCTCCTCGCGTGGGTATGAGGACCCGTTTTGGGAGCTTCTTCTAAGTTTACGTCGTCCGGGCCAGGAACGTCGCCCGGGAGCTTACACTCGTTGACGTGGGTGAGCCCAACCTGGACGCCCGGATCACCTCAGCTCGAGAGGAGATCATCTCCCTCGCGGGCGAGTTCGCCGAGACGGCCCGCCGGACGGTCGAAACGGCCCTGACCCGGGCGATGGAACGGCTGGTGGTCCGGTACGCCGACTGGTTCAACCGCCTCGATGACCGGACCGCGACCGCCCTCAGAGACACGGTTCAGAGGACGATCGAGCGGAGCTCCGTGACAGTGGGGGAGCGGCTGAAGGATCCAGACCTGTGGCTTTCACCGAGCGTGATGGTCGACGGCCAGCCTCAAGCTCAGCTCGACGAGCCCGCAAATCGCGCGTGGATCGCGCTTCTCAATGCTGCCGACCCTCTCGACCCGGTCCTCACTGAATTCGGGCTGCAGCCTTCCGACGTCCCGGATCGCGGTGGGGGTCATTTCGGCCTACAACCAAAGACGGCTGGAGAGCTGGACCCGAGAGGGACCCTTGCCGCTCTCTGGGCGCGGTACCGGAAGCTCCACGAGGCATATCGAAGGGCGCTCAGGGAGCTACGGGAGCGGCAAGGCGAGGATGAGGCTCGCCGGCGGTGGAACGAACCCGGCTCCTGAAGGTATCTCGACCAACGTAATCATGTCTTCCTAATCTGGCCAGGTGGTATCTTCTTCGAAGGTGCCCGGCCGCGAAGCATGAACGCCTAGTGCGTCGCGCGGGGCCCTGGGGGGGAGGAGCGCCGTGCCGACCGGCCTGGAGATTCACACTGCCGGGCTTCGAATCAAGAACTCTTCAACGTGCCGAACGGTGCGCATTAGCCGGCACATTCTGCGACAGCCTCACTGCATTGAGAGTTCCCAGCGGCCGCTTGTCCGTCCGCCCTCCGAAGGAGGCGCGAGTGGCTGACGTCGAGCCGCGGAACGAAGAGCTGCGCAAGCGCGAAGCCCAGCTCGCGGAAGCCCAGAGGCTCAAGCTCGCCGAGGAGGCACTCCGCCAAAGCGAAGAGCGCTACCGCAATCTGTTCGACCGCGTCCCCGTGGGGCTATACCGCAGCACGCCATCGGGTCAGCACCTCGACGTCAATCTGGCCCATGTTCAGTTGCTGGGCTATCCGGATCGTGAGTCCCTGCTCGCCGTCAGCGCAATCGACCTGTACGTGAACGCGGACGACCGCCAGCGCTGGCAGGACCTGATGGAACGGTTCGGAACCGTGCCGGACTTCGAGACAGCGGTGAAACGCTTCGACGGAAAAATCATCTGGGTCCGAGACACGGCGAGGGTCGTCCGAGACGAGCGGGGTCGCAGCCTCTACTACGAAGGCAGCATGGAGGACATCACCGAGCGGAATCGCGTCGAGGCGGATCTTCGGCGAACGCTCCAGCAGCTGAGCGCGGCCGACGAGGAGCGGCGGCGGCTCCTCACCCGAGTCGTTACGGTTCAGGAGGAGGAGCGTTCCCGGGTGGCCCGAGAGCTGCACGACGAGCTGGGTCAGCTTCTTACCTCGATCGGCCTCTTCGCCAGGAATCTCGAGACCAAGACTGAGGCCGAGCGCCGCACGCTTGATCGCTTCCAACATCTTGTGGATCGGGCCATGCAGACGACGAGGAACCTCGTTCGCAGCCTCCGTCCTCCGGAACTCGACCTTCACGGCCTGGTGCCGGCGATCTCTCGCCTGGCCGAGGACCTCCATGAGCGACATGGGAACCAGATCGACGTCTCTGCGGAGGGCGGGATCGAACGGCCGCCACCGGAGGTGGAGACGGCGATCTACCGGATCGTTCAGGAGGCGCTGACCAACGTCATCAAGCATTCAAACTCGAAGAAGACGAGGATCAGCCTGGCCCGACGAGAACGGGACCTCTTGCTGGCGGTCATCGACGACGGCGAGGGCTTCGACGCGACGGCGGCCATGAGCATCGGGTTGCGAGGAGAGCACATGGGGCTCCTCGGGATGAGGGAACGGGCTGCCTCGGTCGGCGGGCAGCTTCGGGTCGAATCGATCCCCGGACGGGGCACGTCCGTGCACCTGCGCATCCCATCGAAGAGGAGGTAACGGGTTGAGGATCCTCCTCGTCGAGGATCACGCGGTGGTTCGGGAGGGGCTCCGCCTCGTACTGGAACGGGACCTGGGCACTGAGGCCCTCGATGAAGCGGCCACGCTGGAGGCCGCCCTGGACGTCAAGTCAGACCCCGACGTCATCGTGGCCGACCTGATGCTGCCGGACGCGCGAGGCCCACAGGTCGTGTCCCAGCTGCGGGAACGCTTTCTCAACGCTCGAATCCTCGTCCTCACGATGTTGGACGCGCCCACGGATGTCCAACTGGCCCTGTCCTCGGGAGCAAACGGCTATCTCCTGAAGGAAGCGGCGGCGACCGACCTGGTCGACGCGGTCCAGCGCGTCGCACGAGGGGAGGAGTACCTTCATCCATCCTTGGGAGCGGCCGCGCTCCGCGCCCGGCACGCGGACACACGGCCGACACACCGGACCCATCCGCCGCTTTCGCCTCGAGAGCACGAGATCCTGCAGCTCCTCGCGATCGGTCACACGAACAGCGAGGTCGCCGAGTTGCTTGCAATATCCCTCCGAACCGTCGAGACACACCGCGCGCACATCGTCCAGAAGCTCGGGGCGCAATCAAGAGCGGAACTCATCCGCATCGCCCGAGAGGAAGGCCTACTGGATAGCTGAGGGCAGAGTAGGGCCGCCGAGGGACGTTGCGTCTCCGCAGATAAGAGTGGAAAACCCCTGATGTGAAGGGAATGCCTGTTGCCTACCCTGAACAGGATGACCATTCGCCTGCTCGCCGTGGCCGATCATGGGCTCGTAGCGGAGGCGTTGACCGCATCTCTCCAAGCTGCGCACGACATCGAGATCGTCGGCGTGGCCGTCAGCGCGCGGGAGGCGGCAGCCATCGCCCAGGCCGAGGCCCCGGATAGCGTCGTCATCGGATACGAGCTCTCCGGCGGCGATTGCGCCACGCTCACCCGGGTGATCCTCGAGGTGAGCCCTGAATCGCGAGTCATCATCGTCACCTCGTTCGAGGACTACACGATGCTGGCCGAAGCGATGGTGGCAGGATGCGTCGGATTTGTGGCCACGAACGGCTCGGTCGAGGACCTGGTCGAGGCGGTCCGGGCTGCCCACGCCGGCGAGATGATCATCTCCCCTCAACTCCTGGCTCGACTCCTGCCGCGTGCGCCTGGATGGCGGGGAGGACTGGGCTCTGATCTCTCGCCGCGAGAGCGCGAGGTGCTTCCCTTGATGGCCGAGGGGTTGTCGAACACGGAGCTCGGCGAACGGCTGTTCATCAGCGTGAACACCGTCCGGAACCACGTCCGCAACATCCTCAAGAAGCTTGGCGTTCACAGCCGGCTGGAGGCTGTTGCCATTGCCATAAGGAATGAGCTCATCTCGCCGTCGACCGCGGCGGAAACCCCGGATGTGCTGCTTGACGTGGATGCGTCGGCCGACGGGGCGGTTCGCGACCACGCCGAAACGCAGAGTGAATCCGGCGATGGTGAGCCCGGCATCGCGGTCCTCGACCTCTCGCAATACGGGTTTCGCCCTCGCTAGCCGGATCCTCGTTGTTGAACGAAGTCCGTTCATCCCGCCCCTGATAGGCTCCCGGCCGTGACCGACATCCGCGCCGCAGTCAATGAGGTGCTGGCAGGCGTGAGGGCCAACCTCGAGCGGTTGGTGCGAATCCCATCCGTGAGCGCCGATGGATTCGATCCAGCTGAGGTGCGCCGCTCAGCGGAGGCTACGGCGGAGATCCTTGAACGCTCCGGCCTGAGCGGCGTGCGGCTTCTGGAACTGGAAGGGACGCACCCCGCCGTCCTTGGGGAGCACCCTGCGCCCGCGGGTGCGCCGACGGTCCTTCTCTACGCGCACCATGACGTTCAGCCTCAAGGCGACGAGGCGGACTGGGAGTCTCCTCCGTTCGAGCCGATCGAACGCGACGGTCGTCTCTACGGCCGTGGGACGAGCGACGACAAGGCCGGCATCGCCATGCATGACGCCGCCATGAGGGCCCATGAGGGAACGCCGCCGGTCGGCGTCACTGCGTTCATCGAAGGAGAAGAGGAGATCGGATCCACTCACCTCACGCAATTCCTGGAGCGGTACGGAGAACTGCTTCGGGCCGATGTCATCGTCCTGGCCGATATGGCCAACTGGCGGGTGGGAGAGCCGGCCCTGACCACCTCCTTGCGCGGCCTGGTCGACTGCCTGGTCGAGGTTCGCACACTCGACCATGCCGTCCACAGCGGGATGTTCGGTGGTCCGTTTCCCGACGCGGTGACCGCCCTGTCGCGACTTCTCGCGACGCTCCACGACGACCAGGGGCGGGTGGCGATCTCCGGCCTCAGGTCGAGTCACTCCGACGAGCTCGATCTCACGGAGAAGGAGTTCAGGGAACAGTCCGGGGCGCTCGCGGGAGTGAACCGCATCGGTGAGGGGACCCTCACGTCCCAGATCTGGACGATGCCGTCGGTGTCCGTTCTGGGGATCGATGCTCCCCGGATCGCCGAAGCAGCGAACAAGCTCGTGCCGGTGGCCCGGGCGAAGGTGAGCCTCCGGATCGCCCCCGGCGATGATCCGGATCGCGCCATGGATGAACTCGTTTCCCACCTCGAATCGAACGCCCCCTGGGGGTCGGAGGTTCTCGTCACCCGAGGAGCCGCAGCGCGTCCGTTCGCCCTTCGAGCCGAGGGCCCGGTTTTCGACGCCGCCCGTGGGGCCCTGGAGGAGGCCTGGGGTGTTGCTCCCGTGGACATCGGCGCGGGCGGATCGATCCCGTTCGTGGCCGCGTTCGCCGACGCGTTCCCGGAAACGCCGATCCTTTTGACGGGTGCGGCCGACCCCGACTCCCGGGCTCACGGCGCCAACGAGAGCCTGCATCTCGACGACTTTGCCAACGCCTGCCTTGCCGAGGCTCTGCTCCTCGAACGCCTGGCCAACTGAGGCACCGGCCTCACCCTTCTCAGAGCCGACGGGCCCCGATCGGGGGAGTGAGAAACCCCCGGGCAGGCGATTGTCCGAGCACGGGCCGACGAGGTAGAAAAGGCGACGGCCATCCCTCTCCGTGGCCGGAGAGGGAGTGGTGCCAGCGAAACGTTCCCGTTACCGCCCGGATCCGATCCGTTCGTTCTCGGTTCCAAAACCGGGGGGAGGCGGGTGGCGTCGATTCGCCATCCTTTCCGAGCGAGACGATCGCCGCTGGGAGGCGCTCGCGGGAGCGGTCGCCGGCGTTCTGGAACCGCATCTCGACCCCAGGGTTGCCGCGAACCGGGCGGTCGTTTCGTGGCGTGGGTGGCGGCTGGAACCTACGGGGGTCGCTCTGCGGCGAGCGCGAGCCCTCGCACCACGGAGCGGCCTGCTCCTGCACACCGATGTCGAGGACTTCTACGCATCGATCACGCCCTCCGTTCTGACACGGACGCTCGCCCTCGTCGGAGCATCACAGCAGAGCACTCGTCTGGCCGGCGACATGATCGACGGGTGGAGCGATCATGGCTACCCAGGACTGCCGATCGGGCCGGTGGGCTCGGCCGTCCTGGCAAACGCGGTCCTCGTCGGCGTCGACCGAGCTCTGCGCTCACTCCGGTTCGTCAGGTGGGTGGACGACTACGTGATCGGTGTTCCCTCTGAGGGTGCCGCGGGCGGGATCCTCGAGCGGATGGACGACTGCCTCGCCGGACTGGGCCTTCGGCGCTCCGCTCGGAAGACGAGGATCCTCGAGGGGCACGACGGCATCGCATGGCTCCGTGGAAAGCTTTCCGCCCCGGCCTCGACGGCACCCGCCGAGAACACGAAATCGGCACCGGCCCGGGTCCTTCTCGATAGAATCGCCGGGCCCTCGGATCGAGAGAGGCCCACTGTTGACGACGCTGTATCGAGCCTCGCACGTTCACACGTTGTCGCCCATCGGAGGTGGCGAGTGGATCCTCGTGGACGAGCGGCACGTGCAGCGGGTGGGCTCGGGTGACCCGCCGGCCGCCGATCGGATCGTCGACCTTCCGCGGACGACGATCCTCCCCGGCTTCATCGACGCACACGTGCACCTCAGCGGGACCGGTCTCGTCCTCGATGGGTTGGACCTCTCCCGGGCCGGATCCCGAGAGGAGCTGCTCGCATCGTCGCGTGAACATGTCGCTGCTCACGGCGGCCGCCTCCTGGGGATCGGGATGGACGAGACGGGGTGGCCCGACCCCACCTACCCGTCGCTCCACGACATCGACGCGCTCTCAGCCGAGCCCGTCATCCTTCTGCGGGTTGACGGCTACCTGAGCCTCGTCAACACTGCGACGCTCAAGTCGTCCGAGGCGCTCACGCTCGACGGGGTCGAGCGAGACGCCACGGGGGAGCCCACGGGCGTCGTTCGAGGCGACGCAAACGCTCACCTTCAGCGGTGGTACTTCGAGTCTCTCTCGGACCTCGACATCCGAGACGCCCACCTGCGAGCGACTCGCCTCGCGGCCGAGCGAGGAGTGACGTGCGTCCACGAGATGGCCATTCCCGACAAGCGGGGACGCCGGGACCACGAGGTGCTTATGGCCATGCGAAGCGATCTTCCGGTCGAGGTCATCGTGTACATCGCCGATAGGGACATGCCGTACGTCATCGGCCGAGGCCTCTCCACGATCGGGGGCGATCTCTTCCTCGACGGTTCGATCGGGGCCCGCACCGCGGCCTTGCTGGATCCGTACGAAGGCGAGGAGGATCGGGGCGAGCTGGCGTACGGTGACGACGACCTCGCCGAGTTTGCCCACAACGCCCACCTGGCCGGGCTCCAGGTGGGGATGCACGTCATCGGCGACGCCGCCATCGAACAGGCGCTTCGGGTGTGGGAGCGGGTGTACCAGTCCCTCGACTCACGGAACCGGCGACACTTTCGGGCTCGGCGCCATCGGCTGGAACACTTCGAGATGGCATCGACGCATCGGGTCGAGCGCGCGGCGGCTCTAGGGTTGGCCATCTCCATCCAGCCGGCGTTCGACGCGACCTGGGGTCATGACGGTGGGATGTACGAGCAGCGGCTCGGGGCCGACCGCGCCCGATCGATGAATCCCTTCAGGACGATGGTGGAGCGCGGTCTGGAGGTCGGCGGCGGTTCAGACTCCCCGGTGACGCCACTCGACCCCATGCTGGGCATCTTCGCCCTCGAGAACCACCACGATCCGAGCCAGCGGATGAGCCGGCAGGAAGCCGTCCGGCTGTACACGATCGGGGCGGCTCGCCTGGCCCATCTGGAGAAACGAGGGAGACTGGAGCCCGGCGCCTCCGCGGACTTCGCCGCCTACGAGGCAGACCCGTTCAGCGTCCCTGACGTTCGAGACCTCCGCCCGGTCCTCACGGTCTCCCGAGGGCGTGAGGTTCACTCGCGCTAGGGTTCGGCCTCGATGAATCGCACCCCGAACCGCATCGACGCTGGACTCCTCCTCGTTCTTACGCCCGTGCTCTGGGGTGCCACCTTCCCGGCAGCCAAGCTCGGCATCGAGTCGGTCGGCATCTTCCCGTTCATGGCCTGGACGAGGGTGGTCGGTTTCCTGACCATCCTCCTGGCCATCCCGCTCATCGCCAGAAAGGCAATGACGACCGCATCGCTCCGCCGGGCGGCCGGACCCGGGTTCCTGCTCGGCACGCTCATCTTCGTGGCGTACATCCTTCAGACGGAAGGACTCGCCAGGACCACCGCCACCAACGCAGGTTTCATCACCGGGCTGTACGTCGTGTTCACGCCGATCCTGGCCCTTGCGCTGTTCGGACAGCGCGCCGGACGAGCCGCCTGGATCGCGGTCGCGGTCTCGGTTCTCGGACTCGCGCTCCTCTCCGTACCCGGACTGGACGACCTTCGGCCCCGTTCGGGCGATCTGCTCGTCCTGGCCTCCGCAGTGGCCTGGGCCGGCCAGGCAGTGGCGGTCGGGCGATTCGCCGCTCGCCACCCCAGCTCGGTCCTTTCCCTGGCCCAGATGGGGACCGCCGCAGGCCTCCACCTCGTCGCCACCGCCTGGACGGGCCTGCGACCGGGCGCGGCCGCGGAAGCGTGGCATCTGCTGCTCATCACGGGCGTGCTCGGATCCGGGCTCGCCTACACCCTTCAGGTCCTCGCCCAGCGCGAGGTGAGCGCGACGCGCGCCGTGGTCATCCTGGCCGGCGAATCGGTGGCCGCCGCCCTCTTCTCCGCGATCTGGCTGGGGGAGCGGCTCCTCATCCACCAGTGGATCGGCGCGGCCATCGTGCTGGGGTCAATGGGGCTCTCGGAATTGGGTGCCCGGAGGGCCGCAGCCCTTCGTCTCGACCCCGGCGCCGCCCTCTAGCGCCGGCGCCGCAAGTCTCTGCGCACCACGCGGGCCGCGTTATGGCCCGAGGCTCCCAGCACGCCTCCGCCGGGATGTGTTCCCGAACCGCACAGGTAGAGTCCCCGCACGGGGGTGCGGTAGGAGCCCGCCTGTGGGATCGGGCGGGCGAAGAACAGCTGGTCGAGAGCCATCTCGCCCTGGAAGATGTTCCCCCCGACCAGGCCGAACCGCCGCTCCAGGTCGAGCGGGGTCACCACCTCGCGGTGGATCAGGACGTCCTTGATGTTGGGCGCGTACGCCGCGATGGTCTCGACGACCCGGTCCCCCAGGACATCCCGCTCCTTGTCCCAGCTGTGCCCGGGGGCCAGCTGATAGGGAGCGTACTGAACGAACGCCGTGAGGACGTGCTTCCTCTCGGGCGCCAGGGTGTGATCCTTGGTCGTCGGGATGACGCAGTCGAGCATGGGCTGGGCGGACGCCTCGCCGTACTTGGCGTCGTCCCACGCCCGTTCCAGGTACCCGATCGAGGGGTTGATGATGAACTCGGGGTGCTGCGGCCCCAGCTCGGTCCCGGGCATCGCCGTGAAATCCGGGAGACCGTCGAGTGCCATGTTCACCTTGGCGGAACCTCCCCGGGTCCGATACCGCTCCACGTCGCGAACGGTCTCCTCCGGAAGGTGCTCCCTGCCCACCAGATCCAGAAAGGTGGTTCGGGGGTGGATCCCCGAGACGACCGCCCGTCCGAGGAGCTGACTCCCGTCGGCCAGGGCCACGCCCCGAGCTCGCCCGTCGGTCGTCTCCACCGCCACGACGTCCGCCTCCGTTCGGATCTCGGCGCCGGCGGCGCGCGCCGCGGAGGCGATCGACTCCGACAGCGCCCCCATGCCGCCTCGGACGAAGCCCCAGGCGCCCCTGCCACCTGCGGCCTCTCCCATGCGGTGATGAAGGAGGACGTACGCGGACCCCGGACTCATCGGACCGCCCCACATCCCGATGACCCCACCGGGTGCGAGCGCCCCCTTCACGGCTTCGTTCTCGAAGTAGTCGTCCAGGAAATCGGCCACCGACATCGTCATGAGATCCAGGAGCCGGGGAAGCACACGCCGGTGGCGCCGCGCATGGCGGCTGAGGGAGAAATACTCGAGAAGCGTGCCGAACGACAGATTCACGAGCGACGGGGGGATGCGAAGCAGGAGTGGACGAACGAACCTCGAGAGCGCCTCCAGGTCCTCGTCGTAGCGGAGGTAGGCCTCGGCGTCCCTCTTCGAGAACCTGGCCACCTCGTCCGCCGCCTTCTGGCGATCCTCCCAAACGAGGAGTCCGCGCCCATCGGGGAACGGCGTGAAGTACGAGGGGTCCAGCGGATAGACCTCGTAGCCGTGCCTGGCCAGACCGAGGTCCCGGATGATCCGGGGCACCATGAGGCTCACGACATACGAGGCCGTCGACACCCTGAACCCGGGCCAGGGCTCCTCGGTCACGGCCGCCCCGCCGAGAAGATGCCGTCGCTCGAGCACGATCACGGAGGCCCCGGCCCGGGCCAGATAGGCGGCGCAGACCAGGCCGTTGTGGCCGCCACCGATGATGATCGCGTCGTACCTCCGAGCGGCCATGGCGTGCCGAAGGGTACCTGGAAAGCAGAAAGGAAGTTAGATGACCACGAGCCGCCTTACTCCGCCGGCTTCCACAGATCGAAGAATATTCAGGCTAGACAAGGACGGCCTGGCTGCGGCGACGACCCACCTTGCGTACCTCGACGCTCGCCCCGAACTGGTCCTTGAGCTGCTCCGCGTGCGTGATGACGAAGAGCTGATGGAAACGGTCGGCGAGCCGCCCCAGCGCCTGGACCATCAGGTCCTTCCGCTCCTCGTCGAGAGCCCCCAAGACCTCGTCGAGGACCATCATCCCGATGTCGGCGCCGGACATCCGAGACAGGTGCATGGAGATGGCCACCCGGAGGGCAAGGTTGGCCAGATCCGCCTCCGAGCCAGAGAACCGCTCGATGGGAAAGTAGACCCCAGAGTCGGCCACACGGATCGAGAGGTCCTCCTCATCGATCCGGAGGTCCTCGTATTCGTGGTTGGTGAGCTCTCGGAACAGCGCCTCGGCCTCGCGAGAAAGCTCCGGACCGATCCGTGACACCAGGTGGTCGCGAAAGCCGTCCAGGAGAAGAGAGACGCGTTCGACGTAACGGGCTTCCTCGCGGAGCTCCCCAACCTGAGCGGCCACCTCCCTCACCCGGTTGAGATCGGCCTCCAGCGCCGCCAGATCCTTCTCGGCGTCTTTCGCGGCGTCGGACGCCTGCCGCTCGTCGTTCCGAGCCTGGTCGAAGCCCGCGGTGGCTTCGTCGAACTGGGCCAGGAGCGTCGCATGCCGCTCCGGATCGAAGTCGAGCCGGCGGGCTTCGTCGGCCAGTTCCTCCAACCGCGTGGCGCACTGCAAGAGGTCTTTCTCCACGGCTTCTCGGTCACTTTCCATCTGACCCAGGTGCTTCTGCTCGGCACGGAGCGAGGCCACCTGGGATGAGAGCTCGTCGGCTCGCTCCGCCGCGGCTTCCAGGACGTCCATCACTGGAGTCTCGGCCCCGAACGCTGCCGCGAGCTTCTCTGCCTGGGCCCGAAGGTCACCGAGCTGCTTCTCGATGTGTTCCCGCTGCTGGCCGGCCCGCCTGGCCAGCTCGCCGGTGGTCCGGGCGGCATCGGCGAGCTTCTGAGCCCGTTTTCTGGCAGCCTCCGCTTCACGGGCGTCCTTCGCCGCGGCCGTGGCCTTCTTGCGGAGATCGGACAGCTCCTGCTTCCGATGGGAGACCACATCCCGAAAGGCGGCTCCGAGAGGCTGGCCGCAGGTCGGACAGGGCTTCGACGGATCGAGGTCTCCTGCCGCCTCGAGCGAATCTGCCGCACCTTCCAGGTCCTCCTGCACCCGCTCGTGGGCACTCTCGGCCTTCGCGGCCGCCCGATCCGCCTGCTTGAGAGCCGCTTCGGCGGCTTCCAACTCGGCCAGGGCGGTGGCAGGATCGACATCGGGCACCGCCTCGGCTTCCCGCTCCAGATGCGTCAGACGCTCCGCCGCTTCCGTCCATCGCCGAGCCGCGTCCACGCGCTCGCGTGCGCCTTCCAGATCGGCCAATTCCCGTTCCAGCGCCGGTAGGCCCTCAAGGACCTTGGCCAACGCCGCAGCTCGTTCCAGAAGTTCGGCGTGACGTCGATCCAGCCCCTGCTTCTTGTCATCGACCTCGGCCCGAAGCGCGGCGATCCGCTCCACCTCGATCCGTCCCTTCTCGGAGGCGTCGAAGACGTCCTTCGTCTCCGCCAGCCTGGCTGTGGCGGTCTGGAGAACGGTTGCCGCCTCATCCGCCGCGTGGCGAGCCTTCGCGGCCAGCTCGCCCGCTCCTTTCACCTGCCGCTCCAGATCGGCGGGGTCGGGGAGCTGCCCGGCCATTCGATCGGCGTCACGTTTCGTGTCTCGGGCCATGAGGCGGGCCGCGCCCCGGGCCTCGTCGACGGGCTTGATCCCCAGGAGACGGAGAACCATCTCCTTCCGGCGGGCTTTCGTGAGATCCGAGAAGGCATCGAGCTGCTTCTGCTCGGCGAACACCGAGGCTCGGAACACCTGGTGGTCCATGCGCAGCAATCGCCGGATCTCCGCATCGACCTCCTGAACACCCACGGCAAGCGATAGGTCGCCGACCAGGATCTCCGCCTCCGTCTGGTGGTTCTTGCCCCGGATCGTTCGCCGGACCTCGTACTGCTGACCGCCGTGCTGGAACACCAGCCGAACTTCGCAGTCCGTGAGGACGCCGTGGGTTCGAATGTCCTGCTTCGCCGTTCGAGCCTGTCCATATAAGGAATAGAGGATGGCCTCGACAAGGGCGCTCTTCCCGGCCCCATTGGGGCCGAAGATGCCGATGACTCGGGCGGGCAGCTCCAGGTCCACCTGTTCGAACACGCGGTAATTCCGAAGCGAGAGCTCGAGAACCCTCACGGCTCGTCCTTCCGCGCTTCGACAAGGAACCGCTCTCCCAGCGTCCTCACCCGGTCACGATCGAGCCCCGCGAGGTCCTGCATGTCCACGTATGCGGCCCACTCCTGCTCCAGCGTGTTCATCTCCAGCCCGCCCTGGACCGCGAGCGCCACGATCCCGTAGTCCGGTTCCACCTGGACGTGCACAGCGTGGGGGATGGCATCCCCGAAATCGTCCGGCGTGACCTGACGGAACGCAGCCGGGTCGACCTCCTTCAGGAACACCCGGGCGACGGCGCCGCGGGGGACATCCGGCGCGTGGAGGGCACACGCTTCGAGCAGCTCCGCGGGTCCGAGGCTGGCCGCCTCCACCCACACCGACACGAGCGGCCGCTCCCCGGGGTTCGCCACGTGCTCCACCTTCCCCGCCTCGGTGTCGAGGACCACCAGGCCCTTCGCTCCCGCTCCCTTGGGACGGTCGGCGAACGAGAACGAATCGGTCGATCCCGCGTACCACGTCCGCTTCGAGGCTTTCTGGAACACGTGGTAGTGACCGAGCAACACCTGATCGAAACGGCGGTCGAACGCCGCCTCCTCGATCTCGAGCTCGTTGATATCGCGCCACTCCCGGAGCGGGAGCGATGTGAGCGCAACGTGCGCGAGAAGCAGATTCACCGCGTCGGACGCGGCGCCTCCGGCCGCAACCTCGAGCTGTTGTCTGAACTCGCCGACGGTGAGGGTCTGCGGCACGGCGTGCACCCGCACCCCCGCGAGGTCCACGCTTCGAGCCTCCATCGCCCACGCGAATGTGACGTTGCCGAACACCTCCTCCAACGCCGCGTACGGGGAGCCCGAGCCGCGGAGCCGAGGCGTGTCGTGGTTGCCCGAGATGGCCACGCCCCGAAGGCCGGCAGCCTCCAGGCGCCGCAGACCGACGATCACCCGGGTGAAGCCCCGGTACGAGGGTTTGGCGTGGTCGAAGATGTCGCCGAGCCACACGAACCCGTCCGGCTCCTGGCGAAGCGTCTCCTCGATGGCCCAATCGAACGATCGGAGGAAGTCCTCTTCCCGAAGGTTCCGACCCTGGTCGTCGCGGAGGTGGGCCAGGTGGGTCCGCCCCAGGTGGGCGTCCCCGAACGCGACGAGCCGTGCCACTACTCGGCGAAACCCTTTCCCGTGTCTGGCGGACGCGGCGGGAGAGGAGCGGGGCCGGCCACCGACTTCAGATACTCCTCGTACAGATGAAGGCGGGCCGGGAGGGCGAACGGCGCCTCCAGGTTCGTCACGATCGCCTCGCCCGGCATCAGCGTCTGGATCTCCGGGCCGAGGTCCGAGATGTCCTGTTTGGAGGACGCCCGGAGGATGTTTCGGTCCTTCTCGTCGGCCAGACCCAGGATGAAGAACGTGTTGAACTGCGAGAGCAGCTCGTCGTCGATGAGCTTCGGCTGCTGGCTCACGGCACAGAGTCCCACCCGGAACTTCCGGCCTTCTCGAGCCACGCGAGGAAAGACGTTGTCGTCTGATCGTTTCACCCTGGCGAGCACCCGCTGGGCCTCCTCCAACGCCACCAGGGTGGGCGGGAGCCGTTCGAAGGCCTCACGATCCTCCAGGAACGCTCCCGAGTACGCGTCCAGCAGCCGGCGGGTGATCACCGAGGCCACCAGGATCTCCTCCACGGACGAGAGGCCGGAGGTCTCGACCAGCACCGAGTACCCGTTCGAGAGCTCCTCCACGATCCTGCCGGAGAGCGAGGGCTGGGAGGGGTCCCGGCTGATGCACGGGAGGTCCAGGATGCGGCGGGCTCGACGCTGGACCACCTGGAGCGTGGCCGTGGCCGCGCCCACCTGTTCGGCCAGCTCCTGGAGGTCCTGCGTCTCGTCGGCCACGGTGGGCAGCCAGTCCTCACGGTAGAGCCGCTCCAGCCGGTAGATGGCCTCCTCCTGGGCCCGGCTCCACTCGTAGGCGGTCTGAAGATCGCCCATGGTCAGCTCCGCCAGGGACAGCTGGAGCGCCGTATAACCGGCCCCGGAGCCACGGCGTGTGGCGTAGACCCGGAGCCGATCCCCGGCCCATGGATGGTCCCGGAGCCCCCTCCGGACGCCCCCGCCGCCCTCGTGGTACTCCCCGTGGGGGTCGAACAGGAGGCAGGAATACCGGCCCTGGCTCTCCAGGATGGTCCCTGCCAGGACTTTCATCAGGTTCGACTTCCCCATCCCGGTGGTGGCGAAGACCCCGACGTGAGAGGTGAGCGTGTCACCCCGGACCCCCACGCCGAGATCGATCGTGTCCTCCCCCGAACGGAGCCAGCCCACCCCCAGATCGCCCATCCGTTCGCGGAGAAACGCGAAATCGTCGGCCGTGGGGGCGGTGACCCGGGCGAACTGCGACGGGAGCGACTTCGGCTTGCGGAACTCTCCTCCGGGGTCGATGTAGCCGAGTGGCGCACAGGTGGCCACCTTGTACAGGCGCTGTTCGGGGTCCCGGAGCGTGTACGGGGACCCGGCGGCGTCGCCCGACATGTACGCACCGGCGGTTCGCTCCGCCCAGTTAGGATCGGAGGAGTCCGATCCGTACGTGACCTGGATCACTCGGAAGAGGAAGCGCCGGCTTCGCTCAGCGTCCTCCGCCGCCAGCAGCTCGCCGAGGAACAGGTCCGTACCGTAGAACGACCGGAACGTTGCCTCCAGAACGCTCTTCCCGAATATCCGTCCCTTGTACTCGTCCACCGCTTCAGCTCCTGTTGAGGATGTCGTGGAAGTCTTGGAACAGCACTTCGATGTCGTCCTCCGACATGCCCTGACGAGAAAGCGCATCGCGGAACGTGCGACGAAGATCCGCCACCGCATATCCCGTCACACGGGCGGCCTGATGCGCTCGGGCCAGAGGATACGGGTAGCCCACGAACGCCGGATCATCCGCGGCACCGCAGAGTCGGGCCAGCACTTCCTCCACGGGGGTCGGTCCCCGAGCCACGTCCACCCGGAATGCATACGCGGCGGTGCCCGCGAGATGCGCCACGAAGATCTCCCCGACGTACAGACGACCGAACACGGGATCCGTGGAGATCCGGGCGGCCCAGGGGACGGTCCCGAGCTCTCGATCGCCTCGGCGCTTCAACAACGTGACCAGCGGTGCGTTCCGGCCCCAGAAAAGTGTCGAGGCCTTGACCACGCCGGCAAGGGCCACTCCCTTGGCCACGGCTTCCTCGTGCGCCCTTCGGACCACCTGGGGCGGTACGAGCGGCCCGCCGTGCAGAGACCCGTCGACCAGGAGCAGGTCCCCTGCTTCGGCGTCGGCGATCGTCCGATGCACCTCGGCCCATTCCGCCCATTCTCGAAGTGCATCGACGGGACGGGGAAGCTCGGGGATTCGCTCTGGCTCAGCGCCGCACAGCTCGGTGAGGATCTCACGGGCAATGCCCTGGACCTCGGCAGCAGAGATGGCCCGGACGGTCAGCGGAGGCGTCTGGACGAGATCGGTGACGCCGGCCCTGAAGCGCACCCGGGAGGCTCGGTACGCTGCCACCTGAAAGGACCGGCCGTCCGCCAGGAGAGTGGAGCCTCCGTCCACCGCCCACACCGTCCCCGTGTCGACGGGGGAGAGGGGCGAGAGCTCGAATGAATCGGGATGGCCGTCGACCACCAGGTCTTCCAGCAGGTCGAGCTGGCCCTCCACGACGCGGATGTCCGAGGCCGGCCGGTGCAGGAGGTCCACAACGAAGGACGCGGCTTCTTCGACGCCCGTGCTCTCTGCCAGGTCCGCGCCCGCGAACGCCGCTCCGATCTGCGGCGGGTGCTTCATCCGGGGTCAGGATACCTTCCCGGAGGCCCTGAGGCGCCGAAATGAACCCTCGACCGATGGTCGAAAGTTTGTCGATCTGCCCGAGTCGGCAAGTCTCTAGTTCGGGTTGACACCCCGTGCAAGGAGCCCTAGGATTGCTTATTGCGTCGCCGGCGGGCCGGCGAGGGAAGGACCCAAGAGGCGGAGTAGAGAACGCGGCGCCCCGGCGTCGCGGCCCCAAACGTCTCTTGGGTCCTTCGCTTTTTGGCGGATCGGAAACATCCCCGGAACTTCAAGCGTTAGATGCAGAGCGGGCGTACAATGTGCCGTTCGTGGGTAGGTGAGCGCAGTGACTGAGATGGCAGAGAACACAGAAGAAACTGAAGAGAAGCAAACCACCGAGGGCGAGTCGGGTTCGGAGCAGACGGAGGCGAGCCTCGACGAGATCCTGGCCAAGAAGGCTGAGGGAGATAGTCCCGAGGAAGAGTCCGAGGACGAATCCATGCTTTCGATGGGCCGGGAGGAGCGGGTCGAAACTCTCGCCGTCAAGGTGGTGCCCCAGCAGCCGACGGAGTTCGTGTGCAAGAGCTGCTTCCTGGTGAAGCACCGCAGCCAGCTGTCCGACAAGAAGCGGATGTTCTGCCGGGACTGCGTCTAGGCGCACCGTCCCTCCCGGCTTCCCTCATCGCCGCAGCCGCATCCGGGCTCGCTCTGAGCGTTGCCCTTCCTCCGGTCGATCTCGGGCCGATCGCGTTCGTCGCGCTCGTTCCGATCCTGTGGGCGGTTCGAACCACGCGCGCGAGGAGGGGAGGGCTCCTCGGGCTGATCTTCGGGCTCGTGTACTTCGGCGTCCTCATGTCGTGGCTGCTGCCCATTACGCGTCTCGGTTGGTTCGTCTTGGTGGCGGGACAGGCCGGATACATGGCGTTGCTGTTCTCGTTCACCGCGGCAGTCTGGCGCGAGGACATACCGGTGCGCTCCGCGTTGGCGTTCGGTGCGGCGTGGGCTGCGGTCGAATGGGTGCGCGGTGTTTGGCCGCTGGGCGGATTCACCTGGGGCGGTCTCGGCTACACGCAACACGACAACGCGCTGCTCCTTCCGCTCGCATCCGTCGCAGGGGTGTGGGGCATCTCGTTCGTCGTAGCATCGATCAACGCACTCGTGCTGGCCGCGGTGACTCGTCGCAGGGAAGAGACACGCACGGCCGTGCGAGTCGTCGTCGTGACCATCCTTCTCGCCGTGCTACCGGTGCTCGTCCCTATCCCATCGCCCGGAGGTCCAGCGGTTGATGTCGCCGTCGTCCAGGGGAACGTCCCCAAGTTCGTGGCGGTCGCGAGCCGCATCATCGAGGACAGGATCGTCGCCGAGAATCACGCCAGACAACATCTTCGACTGGCTGCGGACCCGCCGGACCTGGCCGTGTGGCCGGAGAACGCCGTCGATCGTGACCCGACCCGAGATCCCGAACTCGGCCCTCTGGTCACCGATCCCATTCGGGCGGTCGGCGCGTACACGCTCGTCGGCGCCATCACCGAGACGGGTGACGGCCAGGTCCTGAATCAGGACCTTCTCTACGCGCCGGATGCAGGGTTGGAGGCCCGGTACACGAAGAACCACCTGGTGCCCTACGGTGAATACGTCCCATTTCGTCGGTATCTGTCGTGGATCCAGGCCCTGGAGCAGGTTCCCCGCGACATGACTCCGGGGGAGCGGCCGGGGATCTTCAACATCCCGGCCGGCAGGTTCGCCGCGGTCATCTGCTTCGAGAATGCCTTCCCCAACCTGGTTCGTTCGTTCCTTGACCGAAATGCCGGATTTCTGGTGGTGTCCACGAACAACGCCACCTTCCTCAGGAGCCCGGCATCGGCTCAGCATGTGGTGATGAGCGAGCTTCGAGCGGTGGAGAACGGGAGGTGGGTCGTTCACGCGGCCATCTCCGGGATCAGCGCGATCGTGGACCACAGGGGTCGGGTGGTAGGGGAGACCGCTCTGTTCAAGCCGGCACTCCTCCGCGCCGACATTCCTCAAGGGAATGCACGCACGGTCTTCAACCTGATAGGAGGCTGGATCCCAGTGCTGTTCTTTATCGGAGCGCTCGGAGGCTTCCTGGCGACACGCCGCCGGAAGCACCAGGAAACGTCACCTTCGCCTGACGACCCCAGGGTCGCCGTGGTCCTACCGACCTACAACGAACGCGACAACATCGAGGAAGTGCTTCGGCGACTCTTGGCGGTGGGGGAGCGCATCGACGTCATCGTCGTGGACGATTCCTCTCCCGATGGCACCGGCAAGATCGTCCGGGAGCACCCCGCAACACAACAAGGCCGAGTGACACTCATGGAACGCCCTGGCAAACAGGGCCTCGCAAGCGCGTACCGTGACGGCTTCCGGCGCGCACTGGATGCCGGCTACGACCTCATCGTGGAGATGGACTCCGATCTGTCGCACCGGCCAGAGGAACTGCCACGCCTCCTCGAAGGAGCCCAGCGGAACGATCTCACCGTCGGCAGCCGATACGTCAAGGGAGGGGGCACCAAGAACTGGCCACTCTCCAGGCGGATCCTGTCTCGTGGAGGGAACATTTACGCCGGGATCATCCTCGGGCATCGCGTGAAGGACTCCACCAGCGGGTATCGAGTGTTCCGCCCGGAGGTCCTGCGCCACCTTCTCGACAAGGGGATCGATTCAGAGGGCTACGGCTTCCAGATCGAATTGGCCTACCGAGCCTGGCAGGCCGGATTTTCGGTGGGGGAGGTACCCATCACCTTCGAGGATCGGAAGGCCGGAACGTCCAAGCTCTCCCGGGGCATCGTGGTCGAAGCCCTGTGGCGGGTCCTCCAGTGGGGGGTCCGCGACCGGCTCCTTCGAAGAGGCTCGAAGAATCCCTCTGCGACTCGCAGCACTTGACGCGCAGCCCGTAACAGTGTTGCAGTAATCGTCGGCTTCCCAGTCGGAATGGAGCGTCGGCATGGAAAACGGCTGGCTGACGATAGGTATCGAAGAAGAGTTCCAGATCATCGACGAGGCTGGGGAGCTCCGCGCCCACATCGACGCGGTGATGGAGGCGGCTCAGGCAGAGCCCTCACTCGGCGAGATGGACGTGAAGCCCGAGATGCTCCAGTCGGTCGTGGAGGTCGGCACCAAGATCTGCGCCGACGTAAACGAGGCCCGCGAGGAGATCGTCCGACTTCGAAGTTCGCTCGCCAACATCTTGGGTAAGTCGGGGCTGCGCTTGGCGTCCGCCGGCACTCACCCCTTCTCCCACTGGCAGGACCAGCTGGTCACGGAGAAGGAGCGCTACAAGATGCTCGAGGAGGAGATGCAGGACGTCGTCCGCGAGCTCCTCATCTTCGGATTACATGTGCACGTGGGGATCCCCGATACCGACCTCCGCATGGATCTGTTCAACGAGGCCCGGTACTTCCTCCCGCACCTTCTGTGCCTCTCGACGTCGAGTCCGTTCTGGCTGGGGCGGAACACCGGACTGAAGTCGTATCGAAGCGTGCTGTGGTCCCGCTTCCCGCGGACGGGGATTCCGCCGGACTTCGATTCCTGGGAGGAGTGGGAGAACTTCGTGAAGCTGCTCCTGAAGACCAACAGCATCACGGACGCGACGAAAATCTGGTGGGACCTGCGTCCTCATGCGATCTATCCGACGCTCGAGTTCCGGGTGTGCGACGCCGCGACCCGCGTGGAGGAGACCATCTGCCTCGCCGCCATCATCCAGGCGTTCTGCGCCAAGCTCCTCAAGCTCCGGAAGCAGAACCTCGGATTCCGGAAGTACCCACCGAAGCTCATCCGCGAGAACAAATGGCGGGCGGTGCGCCACGGATTGTCGGGCAAGCTGATCGACTTCGGAAAGCGGGAGGAGGTTCCCGAGAGGGAGCTGGCCCTGGAGATCCTGGAGTTCGTCGACGACGTCGTGGACGAGCTCGGATCAAGGGAAGCCGTCGAGTACATCCACACGATCCTCAAGGACGGAACGAGCGCTGACCGCCAGATCCAGGTGTTCAACGAGACGGGTGACGTGAAGGCGGTCGCCGACCACATCTCTGCCGAGACGACCGCTTCTCTGTGAAGCCCCACATCTGGCTGCTGAGAGAAGCTGCCCGTGTCGCCGGAGGCCTCGGGTAAAGACCGGTCATGTCGGACCAGTTCTTCCGTCTGAGGCGTAGTCAGAGGTAGGGATATCGCCCGAGCGCACGAGACGTGCGGCGACGCCCGAGGGCCAATAGCTGCCCTCTGCAACGCGATCCCGGACGCAATCACGGTGGTAGATGTCATTTGTTGTCCGGTCCACCAAAAAGTCCCTGACCGGCAATTCCTCGGCCTGGAGAAAGCCGAGATCGTCGGGGTAGATCCCCGCCCAGCATGGATTGTCCATACCTAGCGGGAGTTGGCTTGGCGCGGGCACTTCCTCTTCAACTGTTGGAGGTAATTCCGCCAATACGAGGGAAACAGCGCTCGCTCTTGAGAAAACCCCGTATGCCCCCAACGCCAGGACCAGGACAACAAATGTCTCGATCCTCCCGTTGTTCGGGACCAACCCTGTGACCCACGTGGCGAGAAGCGGCATCACGAGTGGGACGAGCGTGGCCTCCGATGCAATGGAATCGCGATGCTCGCTGGTGAAGCCCACAGCAGCCAAAAGGAACACGAACAACAGGAGGAAGTGCAGGCGAGCTGCCTCGCGTGCTAACGGATAACCCGCCTTCCTCAGGGCAAACCCGCACCCGAGTGCGCTCCCCACAATCAGAACCAACGTTCCCGCCGCGAAACTTATGATTCCCGTTCGGGTCAGATCCTCCAGTCTTTCAAAACCAACCCCCAAGAAGACGGAAACGAAAACAACTGCAGCAACGGGAAAGGACACGACCGCTCCGAGCAGCGATCCGATCTCGGCCCACACGTACTCATTAATCTTGGGCGGTGACACGGGCCCTCCTGCGTGGCGATGGTACTCCTCGGAAGACGCCCATCTATATCGCCCATAAACACCGTTATGTAAAGTAGTCGTCGGGCGGTTGCCTCCGGCCGAGATTGACTACATTTCTATGGCAGATGCGCAGCAGATGGTTCGCGCCCGTTCTTGCATCGCTCGGGGCGACCACGTTCCTGGCGGCGGGCTATCTCTCTCTCGTCGATAGCCCGAGGATATCTTGCTGCTTACGGCTGATCCGCTGGCAGCCGGGGCGGTCCGAATACTTTCTATTGATGGACGCTGTGCCTCTGGGTGTATTTGCCCTTGCCCTCGGCACATCGGCCTGGATGCTGATCGCAAGTCCTCGCTCCTCGCCTCTCGTCCGTGGTCTGTTTCTCTCTGCCGGGGTCGTAGGAATCGCCCTGATCGTCCGGAGCGCCGCCGGTTTCATCGACATCAAGGGTGGTGTCCCGAGAATCGGGGCCATCCTTGGACTGATAGGAGCTTTTTTGATCTGTGCTGCAGCTTTCGCCCTTCCCCGAGACGCCACGCAGACGGGTGAATACCCAAACGGTTCGCTCCTTCCTCGACTCGTGGGCTCGAGTGCGATCATCGTGGGCGCCGGCGCGTGGATCACCGCGCTGCTTATGCCGTGGACGCTCAAACCGATCCGGATCGGCTGGGGACTGGATCCTCGGAGCCCCTACTGGATCTGGCCGACCATCCTCTCCGCTGCAATCGTGATCCCGACGCTCGTCGCTGGCTTTCGAATGCTTCGTAGCGATCCCCCACGCACAGCCGTAGGGTTAGCCATCGCCGGTGCTCTTTTTGCCATGATGCTATTCCTGCATCCGTTCGGATATACCCTTGAGTTCTCCAGCCATCCCCTATCTCGGCCGATCAGCCCGGCCGCCGGAGCTCGCCTCGGCCTCTCCGCCGGCGGGATCATGCTCGGAGGCGCCTTCCTACACGCTTTCTTGCTTCGACATCGTCCGTCGTCGGGGTGAGAGCATCGCGTCTGGCAGGCTCACCCGCTCCTAATCCGAAGAATATGAATCGAATCGAAAGCGGGTTGCGTCCTTCGGAAACGTCGTCCAGGCGAGGACTCTCTTCGGGAACAGCGTCAGGACGCCCTTCTCGTAGTCCGCAGCCGGGGGCGCATACCCGTACTTCTTCTTGGACGTGGCCGCGAGACGCTCCGCCACCAGTTTCGAGGGGTTTGTTGACCGGACCTCGCCCTCTACGATTACGGCCTTCATCGCGTCCTCCAGGTGCATGACCACTTGCGGGTTCGCCGTCACCATGCGGTGGTGAACGGCCTCCTCGCTCCCCCCGTAGTACCACAGGTCATCGACCCAGATACCGTCGACGGGAACGACGTGAGGACGACCGTCTTCACGTGTCGTGGCGATCCAGTAGCGCTCCGCACGCTCGAGTTCGGCCCGCACGGCAGCCCAGTCCAGCTTCGTTGCGGCCTTCCCATACTCCTCGGGGAAGCCGAGCAGCTCGGCGATCGGTTCCATCGGACTCAGTTTCGGAGCTTACCCGTTGGCACGGTTCCGTGGCACGGGGCGGTACTACCGAGCCATGCAATACTTGCTTCGCTTTCCGATCAGCCCGGTGACGAAGAACATGGATCGAGAGTCTCCGCGAGCGATGCCCCTGGCGTACTGGGTGATAGTCGCCGCCCTCCTCGTCCTCGGGTTCCTGGGCGCTGCCTCAATAGGACTGCCCTTCTTCGCACTGGCCCTCCTCCTTGTATTGCGTGGGATCGCAGGCAGACCCCGACGCGACTTCTGGCCGCCCGTCGCCGGTATCGTTCTATTCTTTGCCGCATTCTGGGGCGTCGGCTTCCTCTTCGGCCCCGTTTCCTGCTCCACGGTCTATAGCTTCCGCGCAGAGACCGGCCCTGGAGACACTGTCGCCAGAACCACGATCGATAACACCCGGACGAGCTGCGACTCGCCTTTCCTCCCAAAGAGAATCAAGGGAGAGGCTCCTCCGCTTTGGCCGACCATCCTCAGCGCCGTCGGTATCGGAATCGGAGGCGCGTATCTCACGAGACTCGCGCTGATGCGCTTGGGGAATGGGAAGAAGCCACCGGTCGTGGACAGTGAACAGGAGCCTGATTCGAGGCCTCCACCGAGGATCCCTGACGCAGGTTTCGTGTACTGGCTCGTTACCGGTGCATTCGTCGTGTTCGGGTTCCTGGCTATTTTCAGTATTGGACTGCCGCTGCTGGCGCTGGGACTCGCTCTGGCCGCTCTTTCGGATGTCCGGCACCAGCCAGCGATCTTCTGGCCCCCCCTTGCAGGGATCGCAGTGTTCTTCATCGCATACATCCTCGTGGCTCCTCTGACGTGCACTCTGACACCGACCCCCGTGACCGTGGGAACCCCCTCGGCCGTGGAGCCACAGATCAATCCGATGACGTGCACTCGCATCGCTCTCCCTGACTACTCGGGAGTAGAGTCGCCGGCCCTGTGGCCGTCAGTGGTCGCGGCCGTGGTTGTTGGAGTGCTGGCAGGCTCGTCCACTCGATATCTGATCCGCAAACGAGCCACGCGGTCGGCAGTCGAAAGTTCCTGACCACTCCCCCGCTGGGGGACCGAGCAACGCTCGGTATGCGGAAGGGCGGCCCGCCAGGAGCCGCCCAGTTCCGCCTTGGTTGGTACCGCTGTCGATCAGTTGAGCGGGCAACCTCTTTCGTTCTCTCCCGCGAACTGGTTCTTCAGCGTCTCGTAGTCGCCCTTCGTGCCCGGATATACGGCGTCGAACGAGGCGATCACCGCTGCCGACGAGAAGGCGTAGTCCACACCGCCGCTCGCGGAGTTCAGCATTGCCGCCACGGTGTGCCGGCCGAGAGCGTTGAGTCCACCGCCGCCCTGCTTCAGCACCTCGAGCAGCGTCATCTCTGGGAACGCGTTCTCGAAGTAGGTGTTGAAGGAGTCGTTCGGGTCGTATGGGCTCCTCCAGGAGTCGAAGTGCTGCTCCTGCTTCCAATAGCCGGGGGTGCAGCCCTCGCCTTCACCGGGAGGCCCGGGTGGGCAGCCCAGCTCCATGGCGGTGACGCCTGAGGAGTCACGGTAGGTGATCTCCAGGCGACGCACGCCGCTTGCGTTCACGTCAACGTTCTGCACGTTGCCGTCCACGCCGATGATGATTGGTACCTTCACGATCAGGTTTCCGCTGCCATCGAAGGCGCTCGCATAGTGACTGTCCGGGTCACCGTGGTCGATGTCGACGATGGTGAAGCTGCCGACCGTGCGCTCATGGTCGAACGTGTAGATCTGCTTCCCACCCCGGATGCTGTCGTTCGGAACGTCGACCAGGCCGTTCAGGTCGTCGTCCATGAGGTGCTCCGGGATGATGGCAAGGTTCCCATTGGCCGCCATCAGGTCAGGGTCGGGCGTCCAGGGTGCGTCGGCGTCGAACACGATGAGCTGGTTCGGCCGGCCCTCGTTGGCGATGGCCGACATGTGGATCCCACCTGACGCGTACTGCTCCCCCAGCAGGGTTCCCGCCGGCAGCCCCGCGAAGTCCAGAACCAGGGACTCACACGGTGCAACCTGGGCTCCTGCCGGTGCCGGCCCATTGATGAGCAAGCCACCGAAGACGGCAGCGACCACCATGGCCCTGCCGACGGCGAAACGGCGTTCGTGAAGCCGCTTTTCCACTACAGACCTCCTTTGTCAGGAGATGTGATTCGCGCAGGTATCCTCTGGCACCTGCCGGTTATGCGAAGGAATTGGGTGAACGTTAGGAAAATTCCGTATGTCCCATCTCAGTGACAAGGGTGCGTAAGTCGGGTCTCGGTAGCGCGATGCTAAGACTGCCGGAGGCTCTCCAGGTCGTGCTGGTCTGGCCAGGGCACGAACGCCTTCCCCTCCCACCCCGACATGCACGACTGCCCATCGAATCGGTGGCCCAAGCCGAGCACGTGGCCAAGCTCGTGGCAGAAGTAGTACCTCGCGAGGTCGAGGCGGCGGAACGCGATCACGGCGGCGCCACCGCCCCGCTCGTTCGATCCGCCCCACCCCCCGACGGTCGGATCCTTCCGGTTCGAGCAGAGGAGCACGTAGCCGGGCCGCCGCTCCTCCCCCACCGAGCAGTCATATCGGGGCACTTTGAGCTCCACGGATCTGATGGGAACCGCCGCCCCGTAGTCGTGGAGAACCTGTGCCCGGATCGCCCGCCACGTCGCCAGATCATCTCCCCGATACGTCCGAGCGACGCCGTCGAGCAGGATCATCGGCCGCGTCCACGTGGTCTCGTACCGATGCGTGGCGCCGGCGGGGCCCGCGGTCGCGACCACGAGCCAAACAATGAGTGTTAGACGTCGGATGATGCCCCGGATATTTCGCGGACGTCCGAGAACTCCTGCCCGCGACCGACCACACAGGGTGGATCAAGTCGGGAGAGCTAGGACCAGCGGACCTTCGGCTGCCGCGCCGCCCGGGCCTCGTCGAGTCGGCGAACCGGCGTTGTGATCGGGGCGTCGAGCAGACGCTTTCGCTTCGTCTTGAGCTTGGCCTCTCCGGCCGCCTGAAGAAGGGCCTCCGCGTAGGCGTCGAGCGTCTCTCTCGACTCCGTCTCGGTGGGCTCGACCATCATGGCCTCCTCCACGATGAGCGGGAAGTACACCGTGGAGGGATGGAATCCGAGGTCGATGACCCGCTTGGCCACGTCCGTGGCCCGCACGCCGTGCTTCCGGAGCGGCTTCG
>DASSDP010000069.1:0-2204 GCA_035697085.1 Actinomycetota bacterium | reverse complement strand
GATCGAAGGCTTGGTCGAAGGCCTGGAGCGAGCCCTGCGGCGCCCGGGTTCCTAGATACCAACACCCGTGGGTGCTCGGGGCCGGTTCCCGCGGGCATCTTCCTGCAGAAACCGGCCCCTCCCTCCATGACTAGCTAATTTAGACTAGTTAGTCGTCGGGAAAGTACCCCACGTGCGGAAAAGAAGTCAAGCTATAAATTGGGGTTTTTCTGCAAGGGCCCGGCGGAGCCCATACGATGGAGGCCGGTATCGTACCAGCAGGGGTGGACAGCGAGATGTCGTTTCCGACGAATCGCCCAAGACGGCTCCGCCGTACCGGGGCGCTGCGGCGTCTGGCGGCGGAGACCGAACTCCTTCCGCGTCACCTGGTTGCCCCCCTCTTCGTCAAGGAAGGCCTGGACGAGCCAGCGGCGATCGGCTCGATGCCCGCTCACCACCAGCACACCGTGGAGTCGCTGCGGAAGGAGGCCCGGGAGATCGCGGAGAAGGGCGTGGTCGCGTTCGTCCTTTTCGGCATCCCTTCTCGCAAGGATCCGGAAGGAAGCGAAGCATGGAACGAGGATGGGATCGCTCAGCAGGGACTTCGGGCGCTCCGCGACGAGCTGGGAAACGCCGCGGTCCTGATCGCCGACCTCTGCCTCGACGAGTACACGGACCACGGCCACTGCGGCGTGCTCACGGAGACCGGATACGTCGACAACGATCGAACGCTTGAGCTGTACCGGCGGATCGCCGTGTCGCAGGCCGCGGCGGGAGCGGACCTCGTGGCGCCCTCGGGGATGATGGACGGTCAGGTGGCTGCGATCCGGGCAGCCCTCGACCATGGTGGCTTCGCGGAGACCGGGATCCTGGCGTACGCGGCCAAGTTCGCTTCGAGCTTCTACGGACCGTTTCGGGAGGCAGCCGAAGGGGCCCCGAGATTCGGCGATCGCAAGGGGTACCAGATGGATCCGGCCAACGCCGACGAGGCGCTTCGAGAGATCCGGGAGGACATCGCAGAGGGCGCCGACATCGTGATGGTGAAGCCCGCCCTTCCCTATCTCGACGTGATCCGCCGGGGCAAGGATGAGACCGGACACCCAATGGCGGCCTACAACGTGTCGGGGGAGTACGCGATGGTGAAGGCGGCGGCGGAGCGCGGATGGATCGACGGGCGGCAGGCGATCCTCGAGATTCTCACGTCGATCAGGCGGGCGGGAGCAGATCTCATCCTCACCTACCACGCGAAAGAAGCAGCGGACTGGCTCTAGAAGCGCTTACGGGGTTCGCGGAGCTGCCTTCGAGATCGCTGGTTGCTCTCGAGTCGCCTCAGGGCAGCGCGTCGATCACGCGAGGCAGGACGAACACCGCGATGAGAAGCACGAATGTTGCCACGATCACGAGGAGAGCCCCGACAGGAGGATGACCTCGGTCGTCCGCTTCTCTGCGGTCCGGTGGGATCGACCTGGACAGCAGCCAGTTTCTGAGAGCGCTGATCGCCACCACGCCCAACACCAGGATGATGAGCAGCTTGACCATCACCCGACACCGTAGCATCGGTTGGGTCGTGGGAGGATAGAGCGGTGAGCCGGTCGGACGAGCTGTTCGAGCATGCCCGAGCGCTCATTCCCGGTGGTGTGAACTCACCGGTGCGGGCCTTCGGCGCGGTTGGAGGCACTCCCATCTTCGCTCTCCGGGGGGATGGACCGGAAATCATCGACATCGACGGACGCCGGTTCGTCGACTACGTCCAATCGTGGGGCGCGCTCCTCTTCGGCCACGTGCGGGAGGAGATCGTGGAGGCTGCCGCCGCGGCAGCTCGTCGGGGCACGTCGTTCGGTGTTCCCACCGAGAACGAAGTGCGGCTGGCGGAGGTCGTGGTCAAGTCGGTGCCGTCGATGGAGATGGTCCGTTTGGTCAACTCCGGAACGGAAGCGGCGATGAGCGCCGTCCGGCTGGCCCGGGCCTTCACGAGTCGATCGAAGGTGGTGAAGTTCGCCGGGTGCTACCACGGGCACGCCGACCCCCTCCTGGCCCGAGCGGGGTCTGGGGTAGCAACGTTTGGCCTTCCCGACAGCCCTGGGGTCACCGAAGGCTCGGCGAGGGAAACCATCGTGTTGCCTTTCAACGATCTCGAAGCCGTTCGTGCAACGTTCGAAGAGACCGGCGACGAGATCGCCTGCGTCATCGTGGAACCCGTGGCGGCGAACATGGGCGTCGTCCCG
>DASSDP010000068.1:0-3987 GCA_035697085.1 Actinomycetota bacterium | reverse complement strand
GCTGCGGAGGCAGAAGGATTTGAACCTTCGAGGCGGGTTCCCCCGCCTACGCGCTCTCCAGGCGCGCCCGTTCGGCCGCTCCGGCATGCCTCCCGACGGTGGGTGGATTGTAGCGAGCGCCGGGCGACCCGCCCGGCGCTTGTCGTGGATGAGCGGAGGCGGTGCGATTTGAACGCACGAGGACCCTTTCGAGCCCTAACCGCTTTCGAGGCGGTCCCGTTCGGCCGCTCCGGCACGCCTCCGTCGTAGATTCTAGCAACCGCCGGTTGCCCGTCTCTCCTGGAAGAAGCGGCGGAGCAGCTCACCGCATTCCTCCTCCAACACGCCCGACACCACCTCGACCTGGTGGTTGAGCCTGGGGTCGCGAACCAGATCGCCGAGTGAGCCGGCGAATCCCGCCTTCGGGTCGGATGCCCCGTACACGAGCCGTTCGGCCCGGGCAAGGACAAGCGCGCCGGCGCACATCGCGCAGGGCTCGAGGGTGACGTAGAGGGTGCACGCATCGAGACGCCAGGTCCCAATCGCCTCGGCCCCCCCTCTTAGCGCCAGGACTTCCGCGTGAGCCGTTGGATCCTGCCGGCGCTCCCTTTCGTTGCCGGCGCGGGCGAGGAGCTCGTCCCCGCGAGCGAGAACGGCCCCGATGGGGACGTCCCCCCAATCGAGGCATCGCTCCGCCTCCGCTAGAGCGAGATGCATCATCCGCTCCTCGAGGCTTCCTTTTTCCGAGCTCATCGGCCGAAGCTACCCTACGGGCAGGTCGGAGGGCGCGGTATTCGGACCTGAACGTTTTTGGGCCTCGGAACGTATTACCTATGTCGCTAGCAGAGGATCGGAAAGTGCCTTCACGCCCAGGTGTTTCGCTACTCCGGACAAGTCAGGCGCAACTTACAATCCGAGCCGAGGAAAGATACGTCGTTCGACCCATTTCCGAATCCTCGAGCAATGCAACCCTGGCATTGCGTCCATCCGATCCCGTCGGAAGGAGGTGGCTTGACACGCTGTAGTTGCTGCCTTTGCTTAGCAACATAACGTCGATCCATTGAGAGCCCGTGGACAAAGAGACAGCAACATGGCTATGCTCTGGCCCAGTTCTCGGAAACGCCCTAGGCAAGGAGGTCGGGAATGAAGCCCCGCGTCTTCCGTTTCTCACATCTCTGGTTCGGCGTCGCCCTCGCGTTGATGGCTGCGGCCATCCCCCTCGGGGGAGCGGGCGCCAACCACAACACCGACGCCACCAAGTATCAGAGTGTGCCCCCGATTACAGTCACGCCGCTCAGTTCACCGACGGCCAACTGGAGCGGAACCACGGCCACGGGAAGCAATGCGAATTACAGCTTTAACAGTGGTGAGCCGTGCCACAACCCCAATCCAGTAATGGATCCCGATCCTCAGAAGTGCGACATCTTGCTTTTGCGCGTTGATATCTCGGAAGCGCCTACTTACTGGGACACCTTTAACGGAGGTGTGGAGGTCAGCATCGACACCTACTCCCCCGACACGGCCAGTGACTACGACCTGCAGGCCTACCTTAGCGATTCGGCCGGACGCAAGCTTCCGGGCCCGGCGAATCGGGTCGGGAGCTCCGGGGCCGTGGCGGGGCAGCCCGAGAGGCTCGTCATTAATGAGCCAAACGGCTACTATCTGGTTCAGGTCGTGTATTTCGCGGTGGCTCAGTCCAACTACCAGGGCCACATCAAGTTCGTTCCGCACCAAGCCCCGCCTGACACTGACAGTCCTCCGGGGCTCCAGGAAGTATTGGCGAGCGACCCCTCCCAGGGGTGGCTCTCCCGGTCCGAGATGCACATCGCCCAGAATCCGGTGAACCCCAACTACCTCATCGCCGGGTCGAAGTTCTACAACAAGGATCCAGACTCGCTTGCCCAGTACGAGTTCAAGGTCGGCAGCTACGTCTCGTTCGACCGAGGACGGAGCTGGGCGGACCTGGGTCAGGTGAGGACGGCCCCAGCGAGCGCCGCCTGCGCTCAGAACTGGCCCAACAACACGTGCTATCCGGAAGATGATCCGGCTGCGAACGACGACCCCGGTGAGCAGTACATAACCTCCGACCCGTGGGTCGGCTGGGATGACGAGGGCAACGCGTATTACATGCTGCTCGACTCACCCCCCTTCCCCGCAACCGACAACGGCTGGGGAATGAGCTTCCACCGGTGGGACAGCGTTTCTCCGGCCGACGTTGCCTCGGGGGACACCTGGGGACCGAAGAAGATCATCAGCTCGTACCAGACAGGGGCGGAGCAGGGGATCTTCCTCGACGACAAGAACACCTTCGCGGTGAACAACGCCGGTGCTGATGGGGACGGACAGACCGGTGTCATCGTGGCGTGCTGGGGTCTGAACATCGCCCCCGCTACCAAGCAGGCCGAGGTGTGCAGGAGATCCACGGACAAGGGCGAGACGTGGCCGGTGCAGTTCGAGCGAGTGATCAACGACGCCGAACAGCTCGGGATCGGAGTCTCCGTCGTGGCCGACGAGTTCGACGCCAACACCTTCTACGCGGCGTACCTCCAGTACGCCACCACCCTCCCCGGTGAAGGGGTTCCGGCGACGATCGAGTTCAACAAGACCGTGGACGCATCGCTGGGCTTCAATTGGCTGCCGGTCTCCACCACGGTTGCGGCGATCGACGATATCCCCAGACAGTTCCCCGGACAAAGCTTCCGGAACCTGTCGATTCCGATCGCGGCCGCAGGCAGAAGGGTAGGAAGCGCCCCGCTGAGTGAGGTCTACATTACGTGGGCGGAAGAACGCGTCACGCCGGAGTCAGGGGGTCAGAAAGAAGCTGAGATCGCCCTGGTCCGGTCGGACGATGGCGGGGCGACCTGGGGTGGGTTCGGCACGTGGAATCCGGCCCAGATCGGCAGCCCCCACATCAAGGTCGTGAATGGCCCTGACAGCGCTCGCTCTCAATTCCAGCCCTATGTGGATGTCACCCCGTTGGGACAGGTCAACGTGCTCTACTTCGACCGCCGCCACGATCCGGCCGATTACTTCGTGGACACGTACCTATCGAGGTCGAATAACCGGGGGGTGACCTTCACGGATCACCGCCTTTCACACGACGCAACAGACCCAGAGTTCAACGCGCCGATATCGCCGAACGGTAAGTTCTTCGGGGATTACCAGGGTCTGGTGGTGGACAACTGCATCGCCTACCCGTTCGTGAACGACACCCACCTGGCGAACGACGCGTTCATCGATCCGGGCCCGGGACCGCGTGATCCCGATTTCGACTTCGGTATGCCGGACTCTGCCTACCAGGAGGCGACCACCTGGCAGGTGCCGAACACCTCGGATTTCGGCGGCCCCAGTACTTCGCCGTGCATGGCCGATCTCGCCATCTCCAAGGCGGACAGCAGGGACCCGGCACCTACCGGCAGGAACCTGACCTACACACTGACGGTGACCAACAACGGTCCGGATCCCGCGTTTGGCGTGGTTGTCACCGATACCCTTCCTGGCAGCGTGACCTTCGTTTCGTCCTCTTCCTCGCAAGGGTCGTGCTCCGGGACTGCCACCGTCACTTGCCTCGTGGGGACGATGGCGAGCGGGGACGTGGTGACAATTCAGATCACCGTCAAGCCCACACAGGCTGGACAGATAAGCAACGTGGCGGCCGTCACCGCCTCCACGACGGACTCCAACACGGCCAACAACACCGACACGGAGCTCACGAGCATCTGCCGCATCACGTCCAGGCGGACCTCGATTCCGTGTAACCCGTAGGGCGTAGCGAGAGACCACACGGGGCTATCATCCGCCCCGGCCATCCGGCCGGGGCGGATGGCTTTCGGGTCGAGAGTCACCAGGGCAAAATGAAACCACGCTGTGCGCCGGGAGGGACTCGAACCCCCAACCTTGTGATCCGTAGTCACACGCTCTATCCAAATTGAGCTACCGGCGCGCGGAGGCGGCGCGATTTGAACGCGCGAGGGGGTTGCCCCCCAACGGGATTAGCAATCCCGCGCC
>DASSDP010000067.1:0-4152 GCA_035697085.1 Actinomycetota bacterium | reverse complement strand
GACGGCGGTCCGGGAGGTCCGCGAGGAGACCGGGTTCGAGGGAGCCATCACCGCGCCGCTCGGAAGCGTCTCGTACTGGTTCGTGTGGGAAGGCACCCGTATCAACAAGACCGTGCACTTCTTCCTGATGGAGTTGACCGGTGGCGACGCCGCCTTTCGGGACATGGAGATGGAGGACGTCGACTGGTTCCCTCTCGCCACCGCGGCCGAGAGCATCGCCTTCAACTCCGAGCGCGAGATCATCCAGAAGGCCGCGGCACTACAATGACCCGGCCGTGAGACGCGCCGGGGTGGCTCTTGCCCTCTCGCTGCTGGCCCCCCTCGTTCCGGCACGCGCCGGCGCTCAAGAACAGGAACCGCTTCCGGTTCGACTCACGCTCGTCGATCAGACGGCGTTCGCCACCCCCGGCCAGGGTGTCCGCCTGTCGGTGGAGGCCACTAACTCCGGCGCGCAACCGATCGCAAATCTCGAGATCACCCTTTCGATCTACAACCCGACACGCTCTCGATCGGAATACGAGCAGAGCCTCGAGGCGGAGCCTCAGCTCACTCTCATTGACGTCCGCCCGTTCGCGGTGAGGGGGACACTCGATCCGGGAGCGAGCCGAACGCTGGCCATCCAGTGGCGTCCGCTCAATCTGCTCGCACGGCAGGAGAGCGCGCTGCACCCAATAAAGATCCAGCTGTCGTCCGAGGGAGTCGAGCTCGGGTTGCTGCGGACGGTCCTCGTCTACATCAATGAACGACCGGTGCTTCCGCTCAACGTCTCTCTGACGTTCGTCCTGGACGAACGGGCCGCGGTTCGTCCGGGCGGGGCGCTTGCCGACAACCGGCTGGAGCGGTCTCTCGAGCCTGGTGGACGCCTCGAGACAATCGTGGCCACCATCGAGCAGATCCCCATCCCCGTCACCCTGGTGGTCGCACCGCTCACGCTCGTTCAGCTCGACCGGATGTCCCGCGGGTATCGGGTCATCGAGTCGGCCGGCCCTCGGGAGGCGCCTGCCGGAAGCCCCGAGGCGGAGCGAGCCCGGATCATGCTGGAGCGCATCCGGGGGCTGGCCAGAAACCCGGCCATCGAGGTCGTGCCGTTGCCATTGGCCTCTCCATCGGTACCCGCACTGGTCACGGCCGGCTTGACCAGCGACCTCGAGAGCCAGATCGTGCGAGGTCGCGACCTTGCCAGCGGCCTGCTGGGGATCCCCCTTTCGACCACGCTCTTCCGACCGCCGGACTCGGCGCTGTCGAACGCATCGCTCGGAGCCCTGGCCCGTCTCGGGGTGGAGACGCTCCTGGTCGACCCGGGCACACTTCCTCCTCCGGCCGGCCTGGTCCTCAGTCCTCCCGCCACGGCAGTGGTCGACGCTGGAGCTCAAGGAACGGTCGGCGCTGTGACGCCGGACCCGGGGATCGAATCGATGCTGGAGACGAGCACTGGGGATCCGGCCCTTCAGGCCCAATGGGTCATCGGGGCGCTCTCGGCGATGTACTTCGAACAGCCCGGGGTGGACCGGGGCGCCGCCATCATGTTCGGCGAGGACGACGCCCCCGACCCGGAGCTGCTTCGCGCGCTGTTCCTCAGGCTCCGGAGAGCGTCGCCCGAAGTCTCCCCCCGGACGAGCTGGCTTCGCCCGGTGAAGGCCTCTCGACTCGCCCTGACCACCGTGAATCCGCCCCTCGATCAGCGGACGCTGGTCCCGGCTCCCGTGGCCACTCTCTCTCCGACGTTCCTGGCCGAGCTGCGCAGGGCCCGGGGCGCCATCGAGCAGTTCGAGTCCGTCACGGACCAGGCCGGAACGCTCGTCGAGCGGCTGAAGACATTGCTCCTGACCTCGGAAGGCACCCATTTCACCGACGACGAGCGGAAAGGCCTGGCGTTCCTCCGGGCGGTCCGTCGCGGTGTGAGCGGGGAGTTCGACAAGGTGAAACCGCCGTCCGGGACCTCCGTCACGTTGACGTCGCGCGGCGGGCAGATCCCGGTGACCATCACCAACTCCACTGGCTACACCGTTCGGCTCCGGGTGACCCTGCTGTCCCCGCGTCTCCAGTTTCTCCGGGAGGGTGAGACGCAGGTGGTGGTGCTCGACCGTCCGCGTCAGGCACTCTCGTTCCCGGTGCTGGCTCAGACGACCGGCCGATTCCCGGTCCGCATCCTGCTCCGCACACCGCGCGGGGCGCACATCGCGGAATCGCGGATCGTCGTGAGATCGACGGCGCTCAACGTCAGGGCGCTTCTCGTGACCATCGCCGCTGCGCTGTTCCTCCTGTTCCTGTGGGTGAGGAGACTCGTGTTCCGGGGGAGGCCATAGCACCCGGGCAGTCTCCGAAGGATCCCCAGCGGGGTCCGAGCATGCAGGGGGATGGCCTCGCTCGGAGCACCGCCATCATGTCGGCGGGGACAGCGCTCTCCCGCCTCACCGGCTTTCTGCGCATCGCCGCCATGGCGTTCGCCCTGGGAGTGGCGGAGACGCGGCTCGCCGACGCGTACAACGTGGCCAACAACATTCCCAACATCGTCTACGAGCTCGTCCTCGGGGGAGTCCTGTCGTCGGTCTTCGTACCGGTTTTCGTGCAGCAGCTCCTGGACCCGGACGAGGACGACCCGTGGCACGTCACTCGTGCGGTCATGACCGTCACCTTCGTGGTCCTCGGCGTGGTGATGGTCGTGGGGATCGTTGCCGCGCCGTGGATCGTGCGCCTGTACACGTTTCGAGTCTCCGGAGCCGCGCGAGAGGCCTCGCAGCAGCTCTCCTCGTTCTTCCTTCGGTTCTTCATGCCCCAGATCGTTCTGTACGGCCTGGGAGCGGTGGCCACGGGGGTTCTGAACGCCCACCGCCGGTTCGCCGTGCCGATGTTCGCCCCGATCCTCAACAACCTCGTGGTGATCGCGTCCTTCCTGGCATTCGCGTTCCTCCCCGGCGCGGACGTCCCATCGCCGGGCACCATCACCACGGCCCAGAAGCTCGTGCTGGCGCTGGGGGCCACCGGAGGGGTCGCGGCCATGACCTTTGCCTTGTGGCCGACGCTTCGTCGTCTCGGCTTTCGATGGAGGTGGACCTTCGACCTCAGCCATCCCACGGTGCGCCGGCTGGTTCGGCTCTCCGGCTGGGTTGCGGGCTATGTGATCGTGAACCAGCTGGGCCTTCTGGTGGTCATCGTGCTTGCCGGCGGCGTTCAGGGTGGCTACACCGCCTACCAGGCGGCGTTTATCTTCTTCCAACTCCCCCACGCGATCTTCGCCGTGTCCGTCATCACGGCCCTCCTGCCGTCGCTCTCGGAGCTCTGGGGACGGGGTGATCGAGACGGATTCCGGGCCACACTGGCCCGAGGCATCCGGGCTTCCGCCTTCGTGGTCATCCCGGCGGCCGCCGGCTATCTCGTTCTGGCCCGCCCCATCGTCCGGCTGCTCCTGGAGCACGGGGTCGCCGGCGCCGGATCCACGAAATTGGTCGCCGGCGTCCTCGTCTTCCTGGCCGCGGGGCTCTTCTCCTTCTCGACCTTCCAGCTCTTCCTGCGGGCCTTCTACGCCATGCAGGACACCCGCACGCCGTTCCTCATCAACGTCGCAGCGGTCGCCGTGAACACGGCTGTGAACCTGGCCCTTTTCCCGGTTCTCGACGTCCGTGGTCTCGCCCTCGGCCATGCGGTCGCGTACACATTCGCAAGTGTCGTGGCAGCCGCCGTGATGCGACGGCGCCTCGGGGCCCTGGAAGGCAGAAGCCTCGCGCGCGGTCTCGTCGGCGTGCTCGTCCTTGCGGCCGCAACCGCTGCTGCTGCCTGGGGAGTGGCTCGTCTCGTCGCCGATCTCCTTGGCACGGAAACGCTGACGGAACAGGTGATCCAAGTCGGGGCGGGCCTGCTGGGCGGACTTATAATCTTCGTCGGAGCGGCCCTGCTCTTCCGAGTGAAGGAGTTCGAGCTCGTGAAGCGGATCATCATGGGTCGTCGCCGGTGAGTCACCGCTTCCACCGCGATGAGCGCGGGTTGATCGTTTCCTCCTTCGTGAAGCTCGTTGTCTTCCTCCTGCTGCTGTTCCTCGCGGGCGTGGAGACGGCCGCGGTGGTCTTCGCCCGAGTGCAGACCCAGGACACGGCGGAGCAGGTGGCATTCGATGCGGCGGTGAACTATCGGGACCACGGCGACGTCCAGGCGGCT
>DASSDP010000066.1:0-20504 GCA_035697085.1 Actinomycetota bacterium | reverse complement strand
GGGGTGGATCGCTCGCGAAGCTCGGTCAGGAGGTGCCTGGCCAGCGGATGTTCGACAACGGTCATGGTCACGGCAGTCCAATCCTAGCCGCCCGCCCTGAAGGCACACGGCTCCGGACATTGCGCTCACGTCGCCTTTGGAAGCAGAATCCGCCCTGAGGGCCCGGAAAAGGGGAGCAACATGCGATCGACGACACGATTTCGTCTCGGCCTGGTCACGGTGGTGGTGGCCGTCGTGGCGACCTCCTGCGGCGGCGAGGCTCCGTGCGGCGGAGAGGCCGCCGGCGGCGAACCATCCGACGTCAAAGTAGGACTCGCACTCGACATCGGTCCGATCCACGACAAGTCCTTCAACGATGCCGCATGCACCGGTCTGCAGAGGGCCGTCCAGGACGGGCTGGTCAGGGAGGGAAACACCAGGATCCTCGAAGCCAACCAGAGCGGCTCGAATCGGGATGAGAACGTGGTCAACTTGGCCGAGGCTGGGTTCGATCTCATCTGGGGGAACGGCTACACGTTCTCCGCGCCGGTGGCTGAGATGGCCGCCGATTACCCGGACCTCACCTTCGCGGTTCAGGACGGATTCGCCACGTGCGGTGCGGATTGCGAGGTGACGCCTCTTGAAACCGACAACGTCATCGATATCAATTTCAAAGAGCATGAGGGGTCGTTCCTCGTCGGCGCGGCTGCCGGTCTGAAGACCCAGACCCAGACCGTCGGGTTTTTGGGAGGACAGTCGGGCACCGGAATCATCGAGAAGTTCGAGGCCGGTTTCGCCGCGGGCGTCCAGGCGACCTGCCCGGACTGCGAGATCCTCGTCGAGTACATCGGCGACTCGGTCCAGGCCTTCGTCGACCCGACGCGAGGGGAAGCGCTCGCGGGTGGGATGTACGACGACGGTGCCGACGTCGTCTATCATGCCGCGGGTCAATCCGGCCTCGGACTGTTCAAGGCGGCCGTGGCCGCAGGGCCGGAGGCGCTCGCCATCGGGGTGGACTCCGACCAGTATCAGACCGCCTCCGCTGAGGAGAAGGACCACATCCTGACCTCGATGCTGAAGGGAGTCGACGTCGCTCTCTACAACACCATCAACGCGGTCGTCCACGGCACCGTGAAGGGAGGCCTTCAGGTGTTCGGTCTCGCGGAAGAGGGCGTCGACTTCGCCACGAGCAACCCGGAGCTTCTCACCGAAGACATCGTGACGCAGCTGAACGACTTCAAGGAGCAGATCATCAGCGGCGAGATCGTCGTTCCCGAAGCACCAGCGTAGTTTGCCGGACCGGGGCTCCGATGGCCGGTGAAAGCGATGGAGAGGGGCGCGTCGGCGCTCCTCTTGTCGTTATGGAGAGAATCACCAAGCGCTTTCCCGGCGTCGTTGCGAACGATGCTGTTGACCTCACCATCAGGAGCGGAGAGATCCACGGTCTCATCGGGGAGAACGGCGCGGGCAAGTCGACGTTGATGCGGGTGCTCTACGGGCTGTATCCGCCGGATGAAGGACGGATCCTCGTCCGAGGCAAGGAAGTGAAGATCGGCTCTCCCCGCGCCGCAATCGCCCTCGGTATCGGCATGGTCCACCAGCATTTTGTTCTGGTCGACAGGTTCACGGTGACGGAGAACATCGTGCTTGGAGCCGAGGGTGGTCCCATCCTGGACCTCGATGCCGCCGCCACCCGCGTCGGGGATCTCGCCGAGAGCTATGGGTTTGCCGTCGATACGCACACGATTGTCGAGGATCTCTCGGTCGGGCAGGAGCAGCGGGTCGAGATCCTGAAGGCCCTCTACAGGGGGGCCGAGATCCTCATCCTCGATGAGCCCACGGCGGTCCTCACGCCTTCGGAGACAAAGGAGCTCTTCCAGAACCTTCGGCGATTGCGGGATGACGGCAAGACGGTCGTGTTCATCAGCCACAAGCTGGATGAAGTACTGGCGATCGCCGACCGGGTCACGGTGCTCCGGAGGGGACGCGTCGTCGGCGAAACCGTTCCCGCCGAGACCTCCAAGGATGCGCTCGCAGAGATGATGGTCGGACGTCCGGTCCTCTTCCGCTTGGAGAAGCCCACGGTGGAACTCGGACCGCCGGTCCTCCGCGTCGAGGGCCTCGTCGTCGGAGGCAAGGTGCGGGGCATCGACCTCGAGGTGCGTGCCGGCGAGATCGTGGGCGTCGCGGGCGTCGAAGGGAACGGCCAACGGGAGCTGGCCGAGGCGCTCGTGGGGCTGAGGCGCCCGGATGCCGGCCGAGTCTCGATCGCCGATACGGACGTCGGGGGTCGCTCCATCGCCGAGGTCCGGGAGCTGGGGGTTGGTTACATCCCCGAGGACCGGAGGGAACGAGGCCTCGTCTTGGAGATGACGCTGTGGGAGAACACGATCCTGGGGCGTCAGCGACGCCGGGGCATCGTTGGACGGCTCGGCGTGCTGCTCATCGACAGGATCAAGCAGCTCGCCGCGCAACTCATAGCGGCCTTCGACGTACGGGCCCGCTCGATCGGCGTGGAGGCAGCCACGCTGTCGGGTGGCAACCAGCAGAAGCTGATCCTCGCTCGCGAGCTCGGCGAACAGCCCAAGCTCCTGATCGCTCACCAACCGATCCGCGGCCTCGACGTGGGCGCCACCGAGTTCGTGTGGACGAAGATCCTGCAGCAGAAGGCGGCCGGTACCGGCGTGTTGCTGATCTCCGCTGAGCTCGAGGAGATCTACGCGCTCTCCGACCGCATCGTGACGTTGTTCGAGGGGCGGATCACCGGCGAGTACCCGCCCGACGTCCCGCCTGAGGAGCTTGGCATCGGGATGACCGGCGGCGTCCGAGCCGAGGCGAGCTGATGGGGGATCCCGCCACGGCGGCCGGAGCCACCGGGCGGCCGGCGTGGGTCGACACCTTCAGGATCCAGCTCCTCGCTCTCGCCGGCGCGCTGCTCTTCGCTGCGGTCGTCGGCGGGATCATCATCGCTTCGTTCGGCGAGAACCCGCTCACCGTCTACCGTGTTCTCTGGACATTCTCGACGTCACGCCTCTCCGACTTCGGGAAAGTTCTCGAGATCGCCACGCCTCTGATCTATTCGGCGCTTGCCGTCGCCGTGGCCTTTAAGGCGGGGATGTTCAACATAGGTGTAGAGGGCCAGTACTTCGTGGCCATGGTGACGGCATCCGCCGTCGCGCTCGCGCTCGAGGTCCCGGCGGTGATCCACCTTCCACTCGTCGTGTTGGCCGCCGTCATCGGCGGGGTGGTCTGGGCGGCGATCCCGGCCATCCTCAAGGTGAAGACCGGAGCGCACGAGGTGGTGACGACGATCATGATGAATGGGATCGCCGTGTCGCTCGTGGCGTGGGCGCTCCTTCACCCTCTTCGCACGGGCCGGGGAGGCCTCGTGGACCTTCGGTCGGACCAGTTCCCCGACACCGCTCTGGTCCCCAGCCTGGGGTCAACGTTCGGCCTGGAGGAGCAATTGCCCGGGTCGGTCCATCTCACGTGGCTCTTTCCGCTTGCGCTGGTCGCGGCGTTGCTGGTCTGGTTCCTCCTGTACAGGACTCGATTGGGCTTCGAGACCCGCGCGGTCGGAAGCGCGCCCGGGGCCGCCGAGGCAGGAGGCGTCTCGATCGGCGCCACACAGATCAAGGTGTTCGTTCTCTCGGGAGCGCTGGCCGGCTTCGTCGGACTGAACCATCTGCTCGGCGATGCGGGGTTCCTCGGCGCGAACTACGAGACGCAGCTCGGCTTCACCGGGATCGCGGTTGCATTCCTGGGACGCAACAGTCCATTCGGCATCGTGGTTGCGGCGATCGCCCTCGGCCTTCTGAACCGAGGGGAGGACGGACTCGCGTTGGTGACGGATCTACCTCGAGAGATCGTGATCATTCTGGAAGGACTCTTGATCCTTTCGGTGGTGATCGCCTACGAGATCACCCGGAGGATCGTCCTTCGCAGGCGGCAACGAGAGGTGAGGTCGGAGGAAGGTGCGATCGGAGGAGCGTCCGGTGCCCCTGCTTGATCTCGGAGCGGCCTTCGCCATCGGGCTCTCGTACTTCACGATCATCTCGCTCACCGGCCTGGGAGGGCTGTTCAGCGAGCGTTCGGGGATCGTCAACATCGGACTGGAAGGCATGCTCATCGTGGGCACGGTGATGGGGGCCTGGGGCGCTCTCGAGTGGGGCCCGATCCCGGGACTGTTCATCGGGATGCTGGCCGGAGCGCTCTTCTCCATCGTTCATGCTCTGGCCACCGTCACGTTCCGAGTCGACCACATCGTCTCGGGCGTCGTCATCAACATCGTGGCGTTCGGCCTGGCCCGGTTCCTGTCGCAAATCTTCTTCGGCTCGACGCAATCGGATCGGGTCCCCGACCTGGACAAGCTGGACGTCCCGCTGTTGTCCTCCCTTCCCCTGGGGTTGGGACGGGCGTTCCAACGGATGTCGTGGATCACGATCGTTGCCATCCTGATCACAATCGGGGCGCTGTTCGTCCTGAACAGAACGAGGTTCGGACTCAGGCTCCGGTCCGCCGGGGAGAACCCCGCGGCCACGCTGACACTCGGCGTGCGGGTGGCGCCCCTTCGCTATGCGGGGGTGGCGATCTCCGGGGCGCTCGCCGGATTCGCAGGCGCCTTCCTGGCGATCGAGGTGAACCAACTGTTCCAGGAGGGGCAGACGCAGGGGCTGGGTTTCATCGCCCTGGCGGCCCTGATCCTCGGCAACTGGCAGCCCCTTCGGCTGATGGCCGGGGCCCTCGTGTTCGGGTTCGCCCAGGCCATCCCGCTACGACTCGATGACGCCCCCGTCATCTCGTTGCTGCCGGAGCAGTTCATCAGGATGATTCCCTACGTGGTGACGATCATTGCCATCGCCGGATTCGTGGGGAGGGTGACCCCACCCGCGGCGGCCGGGAAGGCCTACGAGGGCGGCGGAAGGATCTAAGACAGGAGGAGATGACGATGGCGCACCCGAACGCGGAGCTGCTGCGACGGGAGTTCGAAGCGACTGTGGCCGGGGACATGGCGGGTCTGATCGAATGCTACGCGGACGACCAGGTGTTTCACTACCCGGGCCGAAACCCAGCGGCGGGCGAGTATCGCGGAAGGGACGGCTTCACGAAATTCCTGGGGAAGATCGGTGAACTGGGCGTTACGGTCACGCGAGAGCTTCACGACGTCCTTGCCAACGACGAGCACGGAATCCAGCTCATCACCGTTCACGGCGAGCGGAACGGGAAGAGGCTCACGTGGCGTGGCGTCGCGGTCATGCATGTCCGCGACGGGAAGATCGCGGAGACCTGGATCCACGTCGATGATCAGGACGCGCTCGACGAGTTCCTTTCCTAGCCAAGAACGTCACCCGAGTGTCTAGTCCCGTTAGGTGGGCGATTTGTGGCCCACGGTGCTCATTTCTGACTCTCCGTCATCCGTTGGGATTCCGCGCTCCGAAGTCCCCGTGGACATGAGGAGGTGAGGCAGCGTCCCGCGCGGAGGTCCGCGCCGCTCCACGACCCGGACCGGTTCGAAACCGACTCTTTCAGGAGGTGTTCTCGTTGTCCCGATTTCCGAATCGACTACGCATCACGGCGATCGCGGCCACGGCGGCCGGATCTCTCGTCGCAAGTCTCGTGTACGGTCTCGGACCGGTACCTGGCGGGGCTTCAAGCCACCGAGAGGCGCCGCTGATCGCAGCAGACCCGCAGGTCGACAACACCGATGTCTACGCGTTCGTAAGTCCCGACGACAAGAGCAAGGTCACCCTCATCAGCAGCTGGCTCCCGTTCCAGGAGCCGGCCGGCGGACCGAACTTCTACGCCTTCGCTGAGGGGGCTCGCTACGAGATCCTCATCGACAACGATCACGATGCTGAGGAGGACCTCATCTACCGGTGGGTCTTCACGAACCACTACCGAAACACGGGCACGTTTCTGTACAACACGGGCCAGGTGACGTCGCTGACCGACCCCGACCTGAACTTTTTCCAGACCTACGACCTGTGGAGGATCAACGAGGACTCGCACAAGAGGAAGCTTCTCGTGGACGACATGAGGGTGGTTCCTTCGCATGTCGGCGCGGCCTCGATGCCTGACTATGCGGCCCTTCGCGCACAGGGCATCAAGTCCTTCGGGAGCAGCAAGGTGTTCGCCGGCCAATCTGACGACCCATTCTTCCTCGACCTCCGCGTCTTCGACCTGCTGTACGGGGCGCCCGACGACCCGCCCGCTGGGTTTGACGAAGCGGGTGACGACACACTGGACGGGTTCAACGTCCAGACCCTGGCTCTGCAGGTGCCGAGGACCGAGCTCGGCAAGAAGGGAGATCCCAACGCCATCATCGGGGTCTGGAGCACGGCCTCGCGTCGGAGCGAGAGGGTCCTCGACGACGATGACTCGCCCGGGTGGAGCGGCCGCTTCATCCAGGTTTCCCGCCTGGGGATGCCGCTGGTGAACGAGGTGGTCATCCCGATCGAGGACAAGGACCGCTGGAACTCCTCGGAGCCGGAAGACGACGGCCAGTTCCTCTCCTA
Source organism: Actinomycetota bacterium (assembly GCA_035697085.1). Classification (GTDB taxonomy): domain Bacteria; phylum Actinomycetota; class UBA4738; order UBA4738; family CALAEC01; genus DASQUW01. The sequence goes on along the minus strand of DASSDP010000066.1, from coordinate 14,010 downwards.
CGTGACCGACCCGGAGCTTCCAAAGCTGATTCAGGCCCTGTACGGAGTCACCGCCCCGACCACGCCTCGCAACGACCTGGTCGCGGTATTCCTCACGGGCGTGAACGGTCTGAACCAGCCGGCCAAAATTACCCCGAGTGAACAGATCCGGCTGAACATGTCGATCGCTCCGGACTGCTGCACGTTCTCACGTCTCGGCGTGATCGGCGGTGACAATGCCGGATACCCCAATGGTCGGCGTCTGGCCGACGACACCATCGACATATCGCTCCAAGTGGTCGAGGGCGAACTGGTTGGCTCTCCGAACGATCTCGGCGACGGCGTGGACGCGAACGACGTGCCGTTCGGGGCGACGTTCCCATATGTGGCGCTGCCGCACGCAGGGTCCGACGCTTCTCCGCACTAGCCGTGAGTTTGTCGCAGGAGGGACCCGGTGGTCGCCCGGGCTCCTTCCTGTGCCTATTTGCGCCTCCGGTCTCATCCGTTTACGTTCCGTGCTTCGAAATCCACGGGAGACGAAAGGAGGTGAGGGGGTCCGCCCACGCGGGAACTGCTCCCGCGTGAGGGGAGGGAACGTCCGATTCCACCGACGAACGAGGAGGTTTGCCTTGTCCAGTTTCTCCAAACGACTGCGTCTCACCGCGGTCGGCGGCCTTGCCGCAGCCTCGATGGTTGCCGGCGTTCTCTCCGGTCTCGGACCGGTTCCCGGCGGGGCTTCCAGCCACCGGGAGGCTCCACTGGTAGCTGCCGATCCACAGGTGGACAACACCGATCTCTACGTGTTCAACAGCCCGGACAGCCCGGGCACGGTCACCTTCATCAGCAACTGGATCCCGTTCGAGGAGCCGGCCGGCGGCCCGAACTTCTACGCGTTCGCCCCACGTGTGAAGTACCACATCAACATCGACAACTCGGGTGACGCGCGGGCGGACATCGTGTACTGGCTGCAGTTCTCGAACCACTACCGGAACCCGAACACGTTCCTGTACAACACGGGCCAGGTCACGTCGCTGGCGGATGCGGACCTCAACTTCTACCAGACCTACGACCTTCGCCGGACCGATGTGAAACGGAACAAGGGGAAGCACGGCAAGGTCACGGTCACGGAGAAGACCACGCTCCTGGTGAACGATGCGATCGTTGTGCCCTCGCACGTCGGGGCCGCGTCCATGCCCGACTACGCGGCGCTTCGCACCGCGGGCATCAACACGTTCAACAGCGGCGCCAGCAAGGTGCTGGCGGGCCAGGCCGATGACCCCTTCTTCCTGGACCTTCGGGTGTTCGACCTCCTGTATGGAGCGCCGGACGACCCGCCGGCGGGCTTCGATGAGGCCGGCGATGACACGCTGAAGGGCTTCAACGTCAACACGATCGCCCTTCAGATCCCGGAGAGCCTCCTGGCTATGGGCGGCGACGCTACGGCCAACCCGATCATCGGGGTGTGGAGCACCGCGAGCCGTCGGAGCACCCGGGTCATCAGGAAGACGGGTGTCCAGAAGGAGGTCGGCACCTTCCGACAGGTATCCCGCCTCGGGATGCCGCTGGTCAACGAAGTCGTTGTCCCCGTCGGGACGAAGAACTACTGGAATGCTTCCGACCCGCGGGACGACGCCCAGTTCCTGGGCGCGGTGACGAGTCCGGAGCTCCCGACGCTGGTGGCGCTCCTGTACGGGATACCCGCGCCGGCGACACCTCGCAACGATCTCGTGCAGGTGTTCCTCACGGGCCTTCCGGGACTGAACCAGCCTGCAGGTGTTCGTCCTTCGGAGATGCTCCGGCTGAACATGTCGACTGCGCCGGCGGCGACGCCGAACCGCCTTGGGGCGGTCGGCGGTGACAACGCCGGGTTCCCGAACGGGCGGCGCCTGGCCGACGACACCATCGACATCGCTCTCCAGGTGGTCGAGGGTGTTCTCCTCCCGGGGCATCCCGCAGCCGTCAACACGCTGGGCGATGGCGTGGACACCAACGACGCGGCGTTCGGCACGACGTTCCCATACGTCGCGCTCCCGCACGCCGGGTCGCTGGCCGCGCCTCACTAGTGAGGAGGAGTCTGGGGGCTCGGCTTCCGGGCCGGGCCCCCGGGCCCATCGCGAGACGACGGTGAGGAGAGCGGGAAGAGCGGCGGCGGCGGCCGGGCTGGGTCTGGCCCTGGTGGGGCTGGGCGGGCTTGGGCTGTTCATGGCCGACCGGACGGAGGCCCCCCCTGCGGTGTCGACGCGGACCTCTGCCGCCCTCCTTGGGCCAACGGGTGGGGGGAAATCGCTCGATCGAACGATCGCGTCGTTGCAGGAGCGTCTGCGGGCCAGCCCCGACGACTGGAGATCGCATGCGGACCTTGGTCTCGCCTACCTCCAAAAGGGTCGGCTGACCGCGGACCCCTCCTGGTACACGAAGGCCGATGGGGTGCTGGGTCGATCGCTCTCGCTGAACAAAAGGGAGAACTCGCACGCGGTCCTCGGAATGGGCGTCCTCAGCCTGGCTCGACATGACTTCGCCGAGGCGCTCGACTGGGGTCGGCAAGCCAGGAGCCTCGATCCGTACGAGGCCGAGGCCCGCGGTGTGATCGGTGACTCGCTGGTCGAGCTGGGCCGCTACGCCGAGGCAATCCAAGCGTTTCAAGAGATGATCGACCTCCGTCCTGACCTGAGCTCCTACGCTCGGGTGTCATACGCCCGCGAGCTCCACGGCGATATCTCCGGAGCGATCGGGGCGATGACGGAGGCCCAGGCTGCATCAGGAGGTGTTCCGGAGGACGCGGCGTGGGTGGCGTCCCAGCTCGGCGACCTGTATCTCAGCGCCGGCCGAGTTCCTCGAGCGGAGCGCGAGTACAGGAGGGGGGCCTACCTCGCTCCCGCGTACGTGCTTCCCCAGGTGGGGCTGGCGAAGGTGGCCGCCGTTCGGGGAGACATCGAGCAGGCCACCGAGAAGCTGGCCGGGGTCGTGGACCGGTACCCCGCGCCCGAGTTCGTGATCCTCCTTGGGGACCTGTACGGGGCGGCGGGCCGGAGCGGCGAAGCCGACGCGCAATACGAGCTCGTTCGGGCGATGCAGCAGCTGTATCAGGACAATGGGGTGAACACCGATCTCGAGGTGGCACTGTTCAACGCCGACCACGGCGTTGATCTGGAAGCCGCTCTCGATAAAGCCCGAGCCGAATACCGGCGTCGGCAGAGCATCCACGCGGCCGATGCGCTCGCGTGGACGCTCTACCGTACGGGGCAGTACCGAGAGGCGGCTCGATTCTCACGCCAGTCCCTTCGTCTTGGCACGCGAGATCCTCTGTTCCACTTTCACGCCGGCATGATCGCGTTCCGCCTGGGCGAGCCGGCCAGGGCAGAACAGCATCTGTCGGCGGCCCTCGCGATCAACCCCAACTTCTCGTTCCTCCATCGCGATGTGGCCGAGCGCACGTTGGAGCGAGCGAGGAGAGCGACGTGAGGTCCCGGCGCCTTGCGATCTCGTTCGTTCTTTCGCTCGCCGGCGTCGGCATTGTTGCGGGACCGGCCGCGCCGGCTGCGGCGCACCCACTCGGGAACTTCACGGTGAACCTGTACAGCGGCATCGAGGTGATGCCCCAGAGGTTCGAGGTCGAATACGTGCTCGACATGGCGGAGGTCCCCACGTTTCGAGAGAAGCGCGTCATCGACTCCGACGGCGACGGCGACGTCAGCGACTCGGAGCGGGTGGCCTGGGCCGATCGCACCGCTCGCGATCTGGCCGAGGGCCTCACGCTGTCGGTCGACGGACGCCCTGCGGAGGTCGAGCTGATCTCGAGGTCCATGAGGTTCCTGCCCGGCCAGGGAGGGCTGGAGATCCTCCGGCTGGAAGCCACGTACGCGGCCCCCGCTCCGGAATCCGGGCGGCTGCAGTATCGGGATGAGAACTTCACGGACCGCCTGGGGTGGCGAGAGATCATCGCGGTCGGCCTTGACGGGCGGAAGGTCAAGGAGTCCAACGTGCCCGAGCGGAGCGTGAGCGACGCCCTTCGGTCCTACCCTGAGGATCTGCTGTCGAGCCCGCTCGAGGTGACGCAGGCTTCGTTCGCATTCGGTCCGGGGTCTCAGGGCCTGGCCGGGCCGGCGGGGGGAAGGTCGAGCGTCCGCCCGGGCGACCGCGGAGCATTCGTGAGCCTGATCGCCCGGCCGTCGCTGTCGGGCGCAGTGATCGTCCTCTCCCTCCTTCTTGCCTTCGGGCTCGGTGCGCTCCATGCGCTGGCCCCGGGTCACGGTAAGACGCTCATGGCCGCTTACCTCGTCGGCACCGGGGGAAGGGTGGGTCAGGCGTTCGCCGTGGGAGCAGCGGTCTCTGCGATGCACACGGCGTCGGTTCTTGGCATCGGTTTGCTGGTTCTGTGGGCGCAAAGGGCTGTGGAGCCCGAGCAGGCATACCCGTGGCTTGGGCTCACGGCCGGTCTCGTGGCCATGGCGGTCGGCGTCGGCCTGTTCAGGGCGAGGCTCAGGACCCACCATGACCATGGTGGGCACGCGCACGTCCATGCCGATGCGCCTCCGGCAGGCTCGCCACTGTCCCGAAAGGGGCTCGCTGCCATCGCGGTGTCGGGAGGGATCCTGCCCTCGCCCGCGGCCCTCCTCGTTCTTCTGGCGGCCGTGGCCCTTCACCGGGTCGCGTTCGGCCTGTCGCTGATCGCGGCGTTCAGCGTTGGTCTGGCGGCCGCCCTTGTTGTCGTGGGCGTGGTGGCCATCCGGGCGAAGGAGCTCATCGCCCGGCGGTTCCACAGCAAGGCGGCGAGGTCGCTCCCTCTCTTCAGTGCGGGCGCGATCGCCGTGGTGGGTCTGGTGCTTACGATCCGCGCCCTGGCACAGCTCTAAGCGGTCAGGCCGGGATCGTCGGAGTCAACTCCGCGATCACGCACGACGCGGAGCGCCAATTCCTGATGAGATCCTGAGGGGGGATGTGGCGGTCCCGACGACGATCGGCCAGGGGCGCGGCCGCCTGATCGAACTCCGGGCTCTCAGGTGGGATCAACCTGACCGATGCGGGAAAGCGATTGGTGCGGCTATCCCGGTACTTCGTTCGTGTGACCACCACGAGCTCGGTAGCATCGGGAAGGCCGGGGACCACCTGCTCTCCGGAGCCTTCATCCGAGTGGAGCACGTAGATCCTTCCCTGTCGATAGACGAACCACACCGGGATGGCGCGGTCCCGACCGTTCGCCTCGACGCCCACCCAGATCACATCGGACTTGCGCAGGGTGTCCTCCACGTCCTTGGGCAACTTCTGCGGCGCCGACTGAAGGACCACCTGAAAGTCCGCCTGCGCCTGGATCTCGCCGTCGATCAAGAACGAAGCGGCATAGATGCCCATCTCGTGAAAGGTGGCATCGCGCACGACGTCGGTGATCCGGGCCAGATCCATCTGGCCGGGCATCCGTCGGGTCTGTGGATCCCTTGCGTAGGAGACCCGGCCGGAGGGGGCGATGAGCTGGAAGTGTTCCGACATGTGCCCCTGGGGGGCCTTCCAGTGGCGGACCACGGCGAAGGGCAGGGCCCGGCCTCCGAGCGCGTTGGTGTAGACGAACGGTTGCCCGGTCTCGCCCTCGGCATCGAGGTGGCGCATGTCCAGGACGTTCGCAAAGACGAGCTCTGCCCGGTGCACGTCGCGAGGATAGCGCCGTCAGACCATTCGGGCGAGCCAGAGCGAGGGTTCCTCCAGCTCCGGCATCGAGGGCAGGGATTCGGGTCCCTCCCACATCCTCGAAAGGGTGTCCTCGTCGGTGAGCTCGGTGACCCGCTCGCAGAAGGACCTTCCCAGACGGTACTGCTCGGCCTTCAGCTCCAGACCGAGGAGTCGCTCGATGAGGCGTTCCTCCTGGCTCCGACCCTCGTGGCGGCGGCGCATGGCTTCCTCGATCTGCGGAAAGGCGGGAAGCCACTTCCGACCCGCGATGTTCATGACGTGATCCGCGTGCCCCTCGGCCGCCGACATGAACGCCTGGAGGCGCCGCATCCGAATGCGTTGCTCGTCGCTGATGGTCTGGCCGAGGAGCTCACCGGGATCTCCGAGCGCCTCCGACAGTCGCTGCGGATCGGACAGGTCCAGCCCAGCGATTCGTGACTCCAGCCCGGCGAGGTCGAACTCCATACCCTCGGCCAGCTCTCGTATCAGTGCGTGGAGGTAGTCGGCCACCCACGGACGACCGATCGTGAACGCGTGCGTGGTCTCGTGCAGCGCTACCCAGGCACGGAAGTCGACGGGCGGGAGGCTCCACTCCCGCTCGAACCGGGCGATGTTGGGGACGACGAACAGCAGTGCCGTGCGGCCTCGTCTGGGAAACGGGAGCTCGTACTGGCCGAGCACGCGCTGTCCCAGTTGTCCGAGCACCGTCCCGACCTGCGCCCCCATCAACAGGGGGCTCATCTGCCCGATCATGGTCTCCAGCGCCGCCGGGCTCTCGCCCATTGCGGGCGTCTCCGACTTCCGTGCGTCGTCGAGGATGTGAGCCAGCCGCGACGCGCCCGGCTCGAACAGGTCCCGGAGCCCCTCCACGTTCGCCTCGACCCACCGGGCCCGACGAACCGCCTCCACCCGGGTCACCTCGGGCGGGCTGGGGAGGCCGGTGGTCTCCGCGACCGTCAGCTCGGAAACGCGGACTGCCTCTTCGAATGCCCGCCGATCGTCCTCAGTCGGCTCGGGGTCGTCGTCCGACCAGGACGCGACGGCGATCCCCACCTGCCTCGCGAGCTCCCAGTTGATCGGTCCAGAGCTCGACATGAGCACACGCTGGATCTCCCGGAAGAGTGGCGTATCGGCGAGGGGGTCCTGCGAACCGGGCCGCTCGCCCTCGGGCTCAGAAAAGCGCTCCACGACTCCTATTGTAGGCTCGGTCGGTTCTTGCTCCTCGGGGAGGTGGCGTGCGCATCAGGCAGGCAGACGAACGGGACCTTCCCGCGCTGGCGGGCATCTTCGCCGCGTCGGCGGAAGACCTCCTCGGGCGGTACCGGCCTGACGATGCCGATCTCCTCCCGGTGAGCTCCGAGGCAGCGCTTCCGGTGTATCGCCACCTGCACGCCACCGGAGCTGTCTTCGTGGCGGAGGATCCCGATCCGGTTGGGTTCTCCGCCGCGGTCGTCCGGGATGGTGTGTGGTTCCTGTCGCAGCTGTGGGTAGCGCCGGCCCGGCAGAGCGAGGGGATCGGCTCGTCTCTGATCGACGAGACGCTTACCTGGGGACACGGTGCTTCCGCATTCTCCGTCGTCTCGTCTCCGCATCCCGGTGCGCAAACGCTTTACCTTCGTCGGTCGATGTTTCCGCTCTGGATGCAGGTTGACATGGCCGGTGAGGCCGGCGAGGTGGGCAGCTTGCCGGATGATTTCACGCCGCTTTCAGACGCGGACCAGACCTGGCTGGATGAGATCGACCGAGACGTACGAGGGATCGCCCGCCCCGTGGACCACGCGTTCTGGCGCAGCTCGGCGACCGGTCTCAGGCTTCGGCGTGCGGGGAAAGATCTCGGCTACGTGTACGTGTGGCCACCTGGTGGTTGGTCCGCAAAGCCGAAGAGCAAGATCGGTCCGGGAGCGGTGCGGGATCCTCGGGACATGCCGGCGCTGCTGGCCGGTGCTCTTCAGCTTTGCAGAGGTGACGTCGCCGTTGCGGTCCCCTCGACGAACTGGTCCGCGCTGAACGAGTTGGCCAGGCTCCGATTCCGCATGTCGGTGGCGAACACGTTCATGGCGAGTAGGGCGCTGCCCGATGCAAGCCGGTATCTGTCGAGTGGTGGATCGTTGGCCTGAGAAACCCGTGGCCCCGGCCTCCCCGGCATCGGTCGATAGAATGAGTCTCATGCGACGCCCTCCGCCTCACCTTCGCTGATGCGAAGCGGCGGCGAGCTGGCCATCGACCTCGGTACCGCGAACACTCTGGTCTTCCGGATGGGTGAGGGCATCGTGCTCAACCAGCCCACCGTGGTGGCGGCGAACGCCCGAAACGGCGAGGTCCTTGCTCTCGGTGACGAGGCGTGGGAGATGATCGGCCGGACTCCATCGCACATCGTCGCGGTCCGACCGCTCCGTCGGGGTGCGATCACCGACTACGAGACCACCCGGCAGATGATCCGGCTGATTCTCAAGCAGGTCGGTGTCACGCGTTGGTCCAGGCCCAGGGCCCTGGTGTGTATCCCATCCGCCATCACGGAGGTGGAGCGGCGAGCGGTGGAGGAGGCCACCCGATCGGCCGGCGCTCGGTCGGTCACCCTGATCGAGGAGCCGATGGCGGCCGCGATCGGAGCCGGACTTCCCACTCACGAGCCGATCGGAAGCTTCGTCGTGGACGTTGGCGGAGGGACCACCGAGGTGGCGATGGTTTCGATGGGTGGGCTCATCGCCCGGCGTGCGGTTCGCGTGGGCGGCTTCGACATGGACGGGGCCATCCAGCAGCACGTCCGAAAGGTGTACGGAGTCGCCATCGGGGATCCGGCCGCGGAGCAGGTGAAGATCACCGCGGGGGCGGCGTATCCGTTGGTGGACGCCCCGGCAGCAGAGATCCGGGGTCGGGAGATCCTCACCGGCATGCCGAAGTCGGTGCAGCTCTCGCAGGAGGAGATCCGGGAGGCGATGGCCGAACCGGTCGCTGCGGTCGTGGCCACGGCCAGAGAGTGTTTGTCGGACAGCCCGCCGGAGCTCGGCCACGACGTCCTGGAGCGGGGCATGTTCCTGTGTGGGGGCGGCGGGCTCCTTCGCGGTCTGGACATGCGGATCTCTCAGGAATGTGAGGTGCCCGTCCATCTGACGGACCATCCTCTGGAGACCGTGGTTCTGGGAGCGGGGCGGTGCCTCGAGCTGCTTCCCGAAGCAGCGGGCCTGTTCGCGGCGTGGCGAGGGACCCACTAGAGCGCGATCGATGACGTTCTCGATCGTGGCGGCGGACCCTGTTGCGGGCGACTGGGGAGTGGCCGTTGCGTCGAAGTTCCCGGCCGTCGGTGTGATCGTGCCGTGGGCTCGAGCGGGGGTCGGAGCAGTTGCTACCCAGTCCTGGGCTAACACGTCATTCGGTCCCATCGGCCTCGATCTGATGGCCGAGGGGCATTCCTCGAAGGCAGCGCTGGATCGCCTGCTCGCGGACGACGACGACAGAGAGCAGCGCCAGGTCGGAGCGGTTGACGCCGCCGGCCGCCCGGCGTCGTTCACCGGGGATGGGTGCATGGAGTGGGCGGGAAGCCGGGCTGGAGAGCATTACGCGTGTCAAGGAAACATCCTGGTCGGGGAGCACGTCGTGACGGAAATGGCACGCTCCTTCGACGAAGCTGATGGCGAGCTCGTTGACCGCCTGATTGCCGGGCTCCAGGCGGGAGATGCTGCGGGAGGCGATCGGAGGGGCCGCCAATCCGCGGCCCTGCTGGTTGTTCGAGATCGCGGCGGCTACGGCGGGTACACGGACCGCTACGTGGACCTCCGCGTCGACGATCACCCCCAGGCTGTGGAGGAACTGCTGCGAGTATTCGGGGCGTACGATCGGGAGATACTCATCCGGAACGATCCGCTGCTCGAAGGGACCCCGAACCTCGTCGGCGAGCTGCAGCGACGACTTGCTGCCCTGGGCCGCTATGCCGGAGAAGAGAGTGGCGCGTACGACGCCGCCACCAGGACGGCGATCGAGGCGTTCGCAGGCGAGTACAACCTGGAGGGAAAGGTGCGCGACGATGACCTCATCTACGAGTCGCTGGTCCGGGAGATTCGTGACATCACGCCGGACTCCGGTCCGTAGGCGCGTCTACTCGGTGAGGAGTCTGGCGAGTTGTTCGTTGATCACGTACCCGAGACCCCAGGCTAATCCGGCTGCCAGAGCGGCAACGAAGATGACCACGGCGGCGATGAGCAGGACGGAACGGGGGCGCGGCGGTCGATCATCGGCGAGTGGGGCAGGGCGGAACACGAACTCTCCGGGGGATCCACCTGTGGCTCCGGGCGCGACGAACTCGAAGGCCTCCGGTTCCTCCGAGGGCTCGGTGCGAGCTCGACGGAGCGGGGCAGCCACCAGCCACAGGACGGCGGCGGCGATCGCCACCGACATCACCAGAAGGACGAGAACCTCCACCGCTTTCGAGTGTAGCCCGAGGTTTGCCGCGGAGGGCTGAGGCTTTGGTCGAGAGCCGGATCGGACGATCCATGGTGATGAGGTGGTGGTGTTGAGGCGGCTCCTTGTTCTGCTCACGCCTTGGGTGGCCCTGGGTCTCAGCCTGTATGCCGTGGACCTGCCGATGTTCGCAGTGGGGCCCGGCCCGGCCAGGGAGGTCGTTCCTCGGATCGACATCGATGGCACGCGCACATTTGACTCACGAGGCCGCCTGCTGCTGACCACTGTCAACGTCGGACGGGTCAACGTGTTCGGGGCACTCGACGGCTGGGTCGACCCCAAGGTGGATGTGGTCAGGGAACGGGCGATCCTCGTCCCGGGCCAGACGGATCGAGAGTACCGGGAGGAGTCGAGCACGGACATGGACGAGAGCAAGATCGCGGCCGTCGCCTTCGCCCTCCGCCGGCTCACCGACTATCCCAACGTTCACGGAGAAGGTGTGCTCGTTCAGGACGTGATCGAAGGAGCGCCGGCCTCTGGTCGCCTGTTCCCCGGGGATGTCATCCTCTCCGCCGACGGCCGGTCGATCGAACGGGTCGAGGGGATGAGGACCGCGATCGGTCGAGCCGGCACTCGGCGCGACCTCAGACTCACCGTCGAGTCGGTCGACGAGCGCCGCACGGTGACGCTCAGACCGATACGGAGACAGGGAGAGGATGCGCCCATCATCGGCGTCGTTCTCGTGGAGAACTTTCCGTTCGAGATCCGCATCGACAGCGGCGAAGTCGGCGGTCCGTCGGCGGGGCTCATGTGGGCGCTGGGGGTCGTCGATCTCCTCACTCCCGGCGATCTCACGTCCGGACGAACGGTGGCGGGGACCGGTGTCATCGACCTTGACGGCGGGGTGCACGCCGTCGGAGGGATCGAGCACAAGATCTACGCGGCCGAGCAAGCTGGAGCGGAGATCTTCCTCCTTCCGGGAGCCAATCTGGCAGACGCCCTGCGGGTGGCGGAGGACGTGGACCTCGTCCCTGTGGACCGGGTCGACGAGGCGCTTGCTTACCTTGAGGAGGGAGCGTGACCCGAGCGTATACTCGGCGACGGAGATGACCTCCACCGTCGCAACTCCTCTTCACTTCGCCGCCCACTTGATGGCCGTCATGGTCGCATTGGGGGCCGCAGTGGCAGTGGTCCGGGAAGAAGGACTTCTGGTCCGGCGGATCGCGGGCGGCCTCGGCTTCCTTGCCCTCGCTGCCAGTGAAGCCGCGCACGGAGGGGGTTTCGCCGGAGAGGTGGCGGGGCTCACCGTGGCCCTTCGGACGGCCGGCTACGTCCTGATCCTCGGTGGGATTATCGTCGTGAGGAGCCCCGCCTGGGTGGCCGCGGCGGCAGGCCTGAGCGGCCGACCGTTCATCGCCGCGGTGCCTGCGCTCCTGGCCGGAGCGGGCGCCGTGTGGCGCCGACGAGACAGCGGCCGGTTGGCCATGGGAGCGGGACTCGTTCTGCTCGGGCTGTCCGAGCTGCTTCTCCAGGCGCGAGACTCGATCTCGTGGTCGGTCGAGGGTTCGCATGCCCTCCGGGTGGCGGGATTTCTCGCGGTCGCGTGGTTCGTACAGTCGGCAAGCTGGAAGAGCATCCGGTTCCGGTTCATGGCCGGGTTCGTGAGCGTGCTTCTCCTGGTCGTGCTGGCCGTATCCGTCGCGGTCACGCAGGTCATCGACCGAAACGTGCGCGCGGGTGCGCTCCAGCGCGTGCGCGGACAGGCAGTGGAGACCATCGACGAGTTCGAACCCCTGGTCACGTTTCAGGCCCGGGGCCTCGTCTTCCTGGTCGAGTCCCGGATCAAGGGCCAGGAGCTCGATGCTGAGGTCTTTAAGGAGCTGTTCTTCGACGTGGACTTCATCCTCTTCCTCGACGAAAGCGGGGAGATTCTGAGCCAGAGCGGGCTCGACCCCGTCGCGCAGGCCACCGACGTCGCCGGCACCGACGTGGTTCAGGAGTGTCGAACGAGGGAGGCCGACGCCGCCTCTCTCAGCGGTCTTGGAGTCCGCGAGCTCGCACTCATCGGGTGCGCTCCGATCCGCCAGGCGAACGAGGTGGTCGGGCTTGCCGTGGTGGGCCAGTTCGTGGACGAGGCGCTCCTGGACCGGATCGTTGCTCCGGGGAGCCAGGCCGCGGCCTTCCGCGGGACCGATCCCGTGGCCGTGGCGGCTACCGCTCAGCTCGCCGAGCGAGCGGGACGTGGACCGATGGTTCCCGAATCCTTCCTCGAGCGCTCCTTAGAGACATTCCTGGGACAGCAAGAACTCCAGGAGCGCGAGGTGAACATCAACGGTGCGGGTTACCTGTCCGCGTTCAGTCCGCTGCGACGCTCGGACAACGAAATCGTCGGGATCCTGATGGTGGCGGAGCCCACCACGGTCGTCGCGCAGACCCAGCGCGAGGTCATCCGGCTGATCTTCCTGGTGACGCTGGTCGTGGTAGGAATCGCGATCCTGCTGGCGCTGGTGGCGGCCCGCCGGATCACCCGGCCCGTTCTGGCCCTCACTCACGCCGCTCGCCAGGTCCAGGCGGGTGACCTGTCCGCGAAGGCGGAGGTGGCCACGGAGGACGAGGTCGGCGACCTCAGCGCGGCGTTCAACCAGATGACCGATTCGCTCCTGGAAAAGACGGACCGATTGCGGGAAGCGGCCAGGGCTGAGGCGGAGCTACGTGGGCGCCTCGAGACGGTCCTGAACTCGATGGGCGACGGCCTCGTGGCGGTGGACGACCGGGGCCTCGTGGTGACGTACAACCCCGCCGCCGCGGCCATCCTCGGCCTCCCGCAGAGCGACGTCGTGGGCAAGCCCATCGACACGGTGCTTCGCGGGCGCGACCCTGAAGGGCGTCCCCTGTCCACCGGCGAGGAGATGCCCGGCGGGCTGGCCTTCATCCGCCGGCCGGATCGGCGCGAGGTTCCCGTGTCGATGTCGTCGTCGCCCCTACGGGATGGGACCGATGTGCTTCTCGGGCGGGTGTACGTGCTCCGGGACATGACCCATGAATACGAGATCGAGCGGATGAAGACGGAGTTCCTGCAGAACGTCTCTCACGAGCTGCGAACGCCCCTCACCCCGATCATTGGTTACTCGGAGATCATGAGCAAGCGCGGGATGGCGTCCGAGCGGGCTCAGGAGTTTGCCCGGGGCATCCTGGACTCGGCCCGGCGGCTCGAGCGCATCGTTGCCATGCTCGTCGACTTCTCGGCGATGGAGGGCGGGAGGATGACCATCGAGGCCGAGCCGACGACGCTCCGCCGGACCGTGCTTGGGGCTGTGGACGAGTGGAAGAAGAAGAGCACTCGGCACCAGTTCATCGCCCGGGTGGCCAAACGATTGCCCACCGCGATGGTGGACGCCTCACTGATCAGGCGCGTCATTGACGAGCTCTTCGACAATGCCGTTAAATATTCTCCCAAAGGGGGAAAGATTACGGTTGACGTCATTTCGGAGAATTCGAGACCCAGCCCGATGCTGAAGATAGACGTGGCCGACGAAGGAATCGGGATCGAGAAGGAGGACCTCCCGAGGATATTCGAGGACTTTCGCCAGATCGACGCCTCCGACACCCGCCCCTTCGGCGGGCTGGGGCTCGGACTGGCCTTCGTGCGGCGGATCATCGAGGCGCATCGAGGCACGATCACCGTGGACAGCACCCCGGGCAGGGGAACGACGTTCAGCTTCACCGTCCCCGCCGCCGATACCTCAATCGAGATGAAATCGTGAAGCGGATCGCGTTTTCGCTGGTGGTGGCCATTTTCGGTGCCGCGTGTGGGCGCGGGGCCGTGTCCTCGTCTGGACTCGAGCTGCTGCCCCTCGAAGGAAAGGTCGAGATCCTTCAGGGCGGCGGGTGGACCGTGGTCTCAGAGAGGACTGAGCTGTCTCGCGGCGACCAGGTTCGCTCAGGCCCGGACGGCAAGGCTCGGATCCACCTTCC
>DASSDP010000065.1:0-7682 GCA_035697085.1 Actinomycetota bacterium | reverse complement strand
CACGTCGACGGCGTGGGAACCGTCGAGTCCCTGGCGCGTGACGACGGCGCCGCAACGATGACCGTGCGCCTTCCGGACGGGCTCGGTCGGTACCTCATCGAGAAGGGTTCCATCGCCGTGGACGGCGTGAGCCTCACCGTGGCTTCTCTCGATGACGCCGCGTTCACCGTTGCGCTGGTGCCGCACACGCTCACGCTGACCACGCTCGGCAACCGCCGCTCCGGCGACCGGGTGAATCTGGAGGTGGACGTGGTGTCGAAATACGTCGAGAAGCTGCTCCGGAGGGATCGATGAAAGAGGATGTGCGCGAGGCGCCGGCTGCGGTGTTCGCCCCGATCGAAAAGGCGATCGAAGACATCCGGGACGGGAAGATCGTGATCGTCGTCGACGACGCCGAGCGGGAGAACGAGGGCGACTTCATCATGGCCGCGGAGCGAGTCACGCCCGAGGCCATCAACTTCATGGCCACGCACGGCCGTGGCCTGATCTGCATGCCCTGCGTCGGGGAGCGGCTGGACGAGCTGGGGATCCCGCTGATGGTGGGGGTGAAGGAAGGATCGCAGGAGACCGCCTTTGCCGTTTCCATCGACGCTCGCGGGCTTACCACCACCGGGACGAGCGCCTTCGACCGTGCGGCGACCATCCGCGCCGTCACCGACCCCAGCACGGGTCCCGCGGACATCGAGAAGCCAGGGCACGTGTTGCCGCTCCGGGCGCACGAGGGCGGGGTCCTGAAGCGCGCCGGACACACCGAGGCTGCCGTCGACCTCGCCTCGCTCGCCGGGATGTCTCCGGTCGGAGTGATCTGCGAGATCATGCACCCGGATGGGAGCATGGCCCGCCTGTCCGAGCTCGTTCGAGTGGCCGAGCAGCACGACCTGAAGATCATCTCGATCGCCGATCTCATCGAGTTCCGGCGGCGAAGCGAGAAGCTCGTGCGGAAACTGGCCGAGGCCAGCATCCCCACTCTCTACGGCGGTCTGCGGGCGCACGCCTACGAGAGCATCGTGGACGGCAGGGTCCACGTGGCCATGGTCATGGGCGAGGTCGGAGACGGAAGAGACATCCTGGTACGAGTCCACTCGGAGTGCCTCACCGGCGACGTGTTTCAGTCCTTGCGATGCGATTGCGGCACCCAGCTCGACGACGCGTTGGGGAAGATCGGCGCCGAGGGTCGAGGCGTCGTCCTGTACATCCGGGGCCACGAGGGTCGGGCCATCGGCCTCACCCACAAGCTCAGGGCCTACGAGCTCCAGGAGCGAGGGAAAGACACCGTGGAGGCCAACGTGGAGCTCGGTTTCCCTCCCGACCCGCGGGACTACGGCATCGGCGCACAGATCCTGTACGACATCGGCGTGAGAACGATGAGGCTGCTCACGAACAACCCGGCAAAGCGAGCGGGGCTCGAAGGGTACGGGCTCTCGATCGTGGAACGAGTGCCCTTGGAGACGAAGCCGACCGCCGAGAACATCAGCTACCTGAAGGCCAAGCGAGAGAAGTTGGGGCATCTCCTGTCCAACCTCGAGGCAGTGGACGAACCGTGAGGACACGCGAGGGGACCCTGGAAGGGCGAGGACGGCGGTTCGCCGTCGTGGCATCGCGCTTCAACGGGGTCGTCACCGAGCGGCTGGTTGACGGAGCGCTCGCCGCGTTCCGGAAGCTCGGAATCGCCACGGACGACGTCGAGCTGGCGTGGGCACCCGGCGCGTTCGAGATCCCAATTGCGGCCATGCGGCTCGCGAGATCGGGTCAGTTCGATGCGGTGGTGTGCCTCGGCGCGGTCATCCGCGGCGAGACGCCGCACTTCGCGTACGTCGCCGGCGAGGCAGCACGGGGAGTGCAGCAGGTTGCGTTGGAGACCGGCGTTCCCTGCACGTTCGGAGTGCTCACAACGGATAGCCTGGAGCAGGCCATGGATCGCGCCGGAGGGAAGCACGGCAACAAGGGATGGGACGCGGCCACCGCCGCCGTGGAGATGGCCGGTCTGATGGACGATCTGCCCAAGCGGGAGGAGTGAGCGGTGATCGTTGAGAAGCCCTGGGGGAAGGTCACGACCTACGCGCTGAACCAGCCCTCGTCGGTCCGGGTCATCACTATCGAGCCGGGCCAGGAAACCAGCGAGCACTACCATCAGCTTCGCGACGAGATGTGGGTGGTGCTCGACGAGGGACTGAGGATCCAGATCGGCAACCGTGTGGTGGATGCCAAGTCGGGGGAGGAGTTCGTGGTCCAGGCGGAGGAGCCCCATCGGATCACGAACACGGGAACGAAGCGCGGTCGGGTCCTGGAGGTCGCTCACGGCTATACCACCGAGGACGACACACTCCGAATCCAGGACGACTACGGTCGTCCACTCGAGCCTCGGTGGTAGGGGCGTGTTGGCGTCCGGATCACGTTTCTGCTTTGCTACGTCGAACCGTGTTGGTGTCGGCGGTGATCAAGGAGGACGAGGTGCCCCAGGGAACCGTCAAGTGGTTCAGCAACGAGAAGGGATACGGTTTCATCGCCCGGCCCGATGGCGAGGACTTGTTCGTCCACTTCTCGGCCATTGAGGGGGACGGATACCGTACTCTCCACGAGGGTCAGGAAGTCGAGTTCGAGGTCGTTGACGGGGATAAGGGACAACAGGCCGCGAAGGTCCGGCCGGTTCAGTAGACGAGAGAGTGTGGTACGAGGGAGCCTCGTCGGAGGCCCCTCGTTCGTTCCGCTCCGGGGACGACGGGAGCACGGGGTATCGACAGCCCGTTCACCAGCCCCTATACTTCCGGCTACATGGTTCAGGTTCTTTCCCACTTGCGCCGACCGTGAGGGTTCTCCCGGCGCAGTGTTTCCGGAGGTGATGCGGGGTCTCTGTTGAGCCACGCATCAACGAACGTATTCGGTCACCCGAGGTTCGCCTGGTGGGGGCCGATGGGGCACAGATCGGGATCGTGTCCACGCAGGACGCCCTCAAACGCGCTCAGGAGCAGGATCTGGACCTGGTCGAGGTAGCGCCGCAGGCGAACCCGCCGGTTTGCCGGATCATGGATTACGGAAAGTTCAAGTACGAGCGGGCGGTGCGGCAGAAGGAAGCAAGAAAGCGGCAGGCCCGGATCGAGGTCAAGGAGATCAAGTTCCGGCCGAAGATCGACCGACACGACTATGAGACCAAGAAGGGCCACGTGGTTCGGTTCCTCCAGGCCGGGGCCAGGGTGAAGGTCACGATCATGTTCCGTGGTCGGGAGATGGCCCACACGGAGCTCGGACAGCGTATCCTCGAGCGGCTCACCGAGGACGTGAAGGAACTGGCCACCGTGGACGCGCCCTCGAAGCTGGACGGGCGCAACATGATCATGGTCCTGGCGCCGGTTCGGCGACCGACCCAGAGGGCGGCGCCGCCGACGGACAACGGACAACGCTGAAAAGAAAGAGGAGAGCGCTCGATGCCGAAGATGAAGACTCATCGCGGGGCGGCCAAGCGGTTTCGCGTGACCCGAACGGGGAAGGTGCTCCACCGTCACGCGAGCCGAGCGCACCTGCTCCAGAAGAAGACCTCGAGCCGGAAACGGCGTCTGGCTCGGCTCAACGAAGTGACCGCAGAGAAGAAGAACATCCTGCGACTGCTGGGGAAGAGATAGACCATGCCCAGGGTGAAACGCAGCGTCCACGGACGCAAGAAACGGCGGGCCGTTCTCGAGCAGGCCAAGGGGTACTACGGCGCCCGATCCCGCCGGTACCGCGTGGCAAAGGAGCAGCTCCTCCACTCGGGCGTGTACGCCTACCGAGACCGCCGCAAGCGCAAGGGGGAGTTTCGCCGGCTGTGGATCATCCGGATCGGCGCCGCAGCTCGCATGAACGGGATGTCCTATTCATCGTTCGTCCGCGGGCTGAAGGCGGCGAACGTCGATCTCGACCGGAAAGTCCTCGCCGACATCGCTGCGACGGACCCACCCGGCTTCACCGGGCTCGTCGAGGTCGCTCGGGGAGGGCTCGGCACCTAGCTGGCGGCGGCCGTGGGCGCCGGAGAGAGAGGCGGGGAACAGCGGGCCCGCCAGGCCGTCATCTCCAGCACGTCGAACCGACACGTTGCTTCTGCGGCACGACTTAAGAAGCGGGCTCTAAGGGAGAAGGAGCGGCGTTTCCTGGCGGAGGGAGCGCAAGCCACAGCAGAAGCTCTCGATGCCGGGGCGGTGGAGACTCTTTTGTACGTTCCCTCGCCGGAAGGCGTGGCCCATCCGCTCGTTTCCCGAGCGGAGGAGAGCGGCGTCGAGGCGATCGCCGTCACCGAGCAGGTCATGGTCCATCTCACGTCCACGGTGACTCCACAGGGCATCCTGGCGGTGGCTCGGTTTGTCGACGTGCCCATCGGCGAGGTTCCCATTAGCCCGGAGCTCGTTCCCGTTCTGTACGCGGTCCGGGACCCGGGGAACGCGGGCACGATCCTTCGGTCCGCCGACGCGGCAGGAGCCGATGCCGTCGTGTTCACCGATACGTCCGTCGACGTGTACAACCCGAAGACGGTTCGTGCCTCGGCGGGTTCGCTCTTCCATCTGCCCGTGTCTCGGGACGTCCCTGCACAGGAGGCCGTGGCCGTGCTTCGGGACCGCGGTCTGCAAATCCTGGCGGCCACCCCCGACGGAACCGAGACGGTGTACGAGACCGATCTCACCCGGCCGACGGCGGTGTTGTTCGGCAATGAGGCCTGGGGATTGCCTGCCGAAGCCCGCGCCCTGGCAGACCGGGCCGTGCGCATCCCCATTCAGGGGAAGTCGGAATCGCTCAACCTGGCTGCGGCCGCGGCCCTGTTCCTGTTCGAGTCCGTTCGCCAGCGCGGCTCGACCGTATCGTCCGGATCCATCGGGGGAGCGATCTCGGCATCCGCCCACGACATTCGATCATCGCTGGTGGCGCTGAAGGGATTCGCCAGCACGCTGGCAACGATGTGGGACCGTCTCGACGATGCCGATCGCCGCACGATCGTGGGCGGCCTCGCCGTCGATGCGGAGCGAACGGCTTCGCTGGTGAAGATGCTGGTCGACGGAGCCCGTCTGGAGGAGGGAGTCTTCGAGCCGTCGCCCGAGCGTCACGACGTGGTGGAAGAGGCGGAGTGGGTGGCCGAGATCTTCGCCCAGAGCAAGGACTATCCCGAGGTCCGGGTCACCGGCAGCGGGATCGCGACCGTCGATCCGGAACGGCTCCAGGTGCTGCTCCTGACGCTGTGTGGAGAAGCGATGTGGTGGGGGCAGGAAGGGGCAATCGAGGTGAGCATCGAGTCCGCCGACGGTGGCACAGCGGTGGAGGTTCGCCGGGCGGTGGGCACATTCGCAGGGGAGGAGATCGAGGAGTCGTTCGCCACTCCCCGCCGGGGTGGGAAGGGGAAGATCGGGTTGTGGCTGGCTCGAGCCCTTGCCGAGGCTCAGGGCGCCCGACTCACGTGGGGAGACGACAAGGGCATCGTCTTCCGCCTCGAGCTGCCCCGTTGATTCAGGTCTCCGACTCAACAAGCCCGCGAAGGAGCCTCAGGTCCCTGGCGAACGTCCGCCGCATGATCGGAGCGACGAGGCGCAGGCCAAGAGATCCGAGAACCCCCCACGGTGGAACCAGCTCCTCACGCCAGAACACGTGCGTGCCGCGATCGAGCGGAGACAGTTCCATGTATCCGGATCCCTTGACCCACCCAAGGTGGGCGAGTTCGAGGATAACGGGAGGCTCCCACCGCGTCACCCGGATGCGGTCTCTCGACGAGAGTCCGGCGATGCGGACCGTGGCCTCTGCCTCGACACCGACACCTTCCCTGAGGCCTCCGAGGATCCTGACGTTCGAAGCTTCCCGCATCCATGTGGGCAGATTCTCCCAGTCCACCAGGTGGGGCCAGATGGCCTCCGGGGCGCTGTCGATGTCGATCGTCACCGTGATGTAGACGATCCTGGTGTGGTCCTTCGAAGGGCCGGTCAGAAACGGCATCTTGCAGAGAGCATACGAGGGCGTCATAGTGATTTGCCCTACGTCGGCCGTGGAGGCAGAGATGTCCATCTTGGGTAATTCAAGAAGAATGCTAGGCACATCAGTGGCGGTCCTCAGCGCCCTGGCGGCCACGTTCGGCGTCGCGAGCCCGGCTCAGGCCGCGACGATCAAGGTGACCACGAAGGCGGATGAGCTGAACAATCAGCCCCCGTGCTCGCTCCGAGAGGCGATCCGCTCGGCGAACGTGGACACGGCCATCGGCGGGTGCTCGTCGGGCACGGGAGCGGACACCATCACCCTTCCGCGGGGCACCTACAAGCTCACAATCTCCAACGCAGCCACGGATCCCGACGAGGACAACGGAGGGTCCGGGGACCTCGACATCCTGGCGGACCTGACCATCAAGGGAGCCGGCGCGGTCCGGACCGTGGTCGACGCGAATGGGGCGGCGCTCGGCGATCGCGTCTTTCACGTGAGCGCGTCGGCGAGCGTGTCGTTCAGTGGAATCACGATCCGAAACGGGATCGAGACCACCGGTGCCGTCGGCGGTGGTGGCGTCGGCAATCGCGGAAAGGTCACCTTCACCAACGCCGTCATCACCGGAAACGCATCGGGGAACGGCGGCGGGGTCAGCAACGTGACCGGGGCCACGGCGACCTTCGTCAACACAACGGTCTCGAAGAACTCGGCCACCGGTTCGGGCGGAGGGGTACGGAACGGGCCGGGCGCCTCGTCCACGTTCACCGGCTCGACCATCAGCGGGAACAGCGCACAGGACGGTGGCGGCATCTTCAACAGCCTCGGCTCCGTTTCCACCCTCACCAGCTCGACGGTGAGCGGCAATAAGGCCAACGACTCGGGCGGTGGGATGCACGGGGGGACGGGAAGCCTGTCGAGCGTCACGGTGACGGCCAACACGGCCGATGCAGATGGCAACGGGTTGGGCAACGGCGGGGGCGTGAACGTCGATCTCACCCTGACGAACACCATCCTTGCCGGAAACGCCGACGCCTCACCTCCTCCGCAGACGTCCATCCCCGACTGCTCGGGAACGATGGTCTCCGGCGGCTACAACCTGATCGGGAGGAACACCGGCTGCGTCATCACTCCGACGACGGGCGACAAGATCGGCACGCCCGGCATCCCGCTGGATCCCGGCCTGGGGTCCCTCCGGGACAACGGAGGGCCCACGCGGACCCATGCCTTGCGTCCGTTCAGCGCCGCTCGGAACTCCGGGGCTCAGGGCGCGGCCTGTCTCGCGACCGACCAGCGGGGAGTCCCCCGACCTCAGGGAAAGCGCTGTGACATCGGCGGTTACGAGTACGTCACGTGCCTGAAGGCAGTGGTGAACAGGGTCGGCACGCCGGGAAAGGACGTCCTCGTCGGTACCAAGGGACGAGACGTCTTCATGGGACTCGGTGGCAACGACCGATTCAAGGGCCGTGCCGGCCAGGACCGGGCGTGCGGCGGCCGGGGGAAGGACACCCTGATCGGTGGACCGGGGGACGACCGGCTGGCCGGCGAACAGGGCTCCGATCTGCTGTCCGGCGGCGTGGGCAGCGACCGATGCATCGGCGGGCCGGGCACGGACCGCGGGATCTCCTGCGAACGGGAAGACGGGATTCCCTAGGCCCTTGCGTCCATCGATCGTGGCAGACGTGGCTTCAGTGCGTGCAGTCCCGAAACGGCTGGCCGTCGCGGTGGTCACCGTTGCCACTGTTGCGGCGGTGATCGGCATC